>JACKDF010000008.1 GCA_020633655.1 Deferribacteres bacterium | reverse complement strand
ATTTCACCTCTGGATTTTGTCCGGTGACGTCCTCCAGGCGATCGGATTTGTCAGCCATAAACACGATTTCCGGCTTTTGTGGAAGCTTCATCGAACGCAGATTTAATAAATTATCCCTGCGATTTTTCCAGCATTCAGTTTTTCCCATGAACACAATATCAAATCCGAGATTCATAGCTGCTCTTTCATGGAGTAAGCGCACTGCTTGTGTACAATCCGGTATATCTTCAATATAGGCGCCAAGTTCGCTGAGAAGACGCGACATGGCCTTTCGATTCTGATCATCGAGATCAACGATTAAAAATCTTTTCCCGGAGATGACATTGATGAGTTCCTTGTAATCTGTGTGTTCTGCCCAGTCTGTTATGAGATTATCCAGTTTGCAGGTAAACCAGAAAGTTGAACCCACATTCACTGTGCTTGTAACACCAATTTCGCCACCCATAACATGGGCGAGTTCTTTGGAAATGGACAAACCCAAACCCGTACCACCAAAACGGCGTGTATTTGATCCGTCCGATTGAGTGAAACGTTCGAATATGGAGGATTGCTTGTCGGCAGGAATGCCAATGCCCGTGTCTTTTACCGATGTTTTGATGTAAACCGATTCCTTGCCTGAGGCCACCAGAGTCGTTTTAATCGTGATGTTCCCTTTATCCGTAAATTTTATGGCATTGTTGAGCAGGTTCAAGACGATTTGCCGAATACGTGTGGGATCACCCAGGTTAAATTCGGGTATTTGTGCATCGAAATCCGTATTGAGTTCAAGGTTCTTCTGCTTTGATTCAAAAATCAACGTTTCAATTGCATCGCGAATAACCTTGTTGAAATTAAATGGAATCAATTTGATTTCCAGCTTATTGGCTTCAATTTTCGAATAATCGAGAATATCGTTTAAAATGGTTAACAGATTCTGCGCACTCATTCGAATTGTTTCACTGTATTCGCGCTGTTCCTGGTTAAGAGATGTTTCGAGCAGCAGATTGTTCATGCCGATAATACCGTTCATCGGTGTTCGAATTTCGTGACTCATATTTGCCAGAAATTCACTTTTGGCCCGGTTTGAGGCCTCAGCTGCTTCTTTGGCCTGTTTGAGGGCAAGTTCCGCCTGTTTGCGCTCACTGATGTTGCGCTCAATAATCAGCAATTCATCATCCCCGGGAGAGACAATACGCACTTCAAATGGAATTTCAAATTTGCCCTTGCCTATGCTGTATTCAAAGGTTTGCATGGAATTGGTGCTCAGTGCAAGGGGGGCGTACTTTAAAATTCCGTCTACCAAAGGCTCACTCAAAACTTCGATCATGTGTTTACCAATGATCTTTTTCGTTTTCAAGGCAAAGCCTGCATTTTGGCTCGGATTATAGTCCAAAATAATCCAGGTTTTCGAAAGCAGGTAAATCGAGTCTGGCACACCATCGAGCAATGCTCTGCTGCGCGCTTCACTGATACGCAAGGACTTTTCCGCCAGGTCACGGGCATAACCCCGGGAAAGCTGTTCACTGATTTGCGTAAAAACCTCCATCGTTTGCGCATTTGGCTCTTCTGCTTTGGGTAAGAAAAATTCAACCAGGGCAACGGTCATTTTCTTGTGGATAACTGGAATGAGGATCATTCCTTCGAAGTGGAGATTTAGTGCTTCAGTTAACCGCTGTTGCGAGAGAAAATGTGAACTTGGGACCGAATACGTAGCCGTTTGTATATCTATTAGTCGTCGGTAAATGGCTTCTGGTGGACGGATTGTGGTTTTTTCAGTTTCTGTACGAAAGTTTTCGCATCTTTGGGGATCTTTTGTAAACCATATTTTTGTGGATTGTAATTCTTCGTTATTATCAGGATTTAACATAAAAGCATGGCTCGTTGGCCAGTCGTTTTGCAGGCATACAAGCCCTAATATGGTCTGCAAAGCTTCTTCAAATGTGTGCGCTTCGGTAATAGCCACGGCTGCGGTCTGCATAAAAAGCAAGGCATCATTACGCTCCTCGACCGCATTTTCCAGTTGCTGAATGTAATGCTTTGAGCTTCTATTTAATTTCCACGTTGCTGTTAATTTGAGCACTTTTTGTTGCAGATCGAGGGCTTCAATTGGTTTACTGATGCACAGGATACGATTGATCTGTGGCAGGAGGGAGGTGATGAAATGGTGCGATTCGTTGTGGTGGCCTGAACAAATGATCATTTCACTATCCGGGGAACTGGCAAGCAGATGCTGGATGCCTGATAATTCGACTTTATCCGGGTCGCTTTGCAAATCGACAATAAGGAGTGAAAAAGGATGATTCTGCACATTTGCTGAAGCAGCCTGTTCTATTGCTTCACCAAGGGAAAAAGCGGAGTGAATATCATAATTCACGAGGCCGCGAAGGGAGGGAACACCTTTTTGTCCTTCAGATTGTGCCCTGGACGTTGATGCAAAGTCGGCTTTATCCTTCTTCCCATGCCCCGCAAGATAATGGCGGATTGTCTCATGTGTTGAGGCGTCGTTTGCAACGATCAGAATACCCTGGTTTTCCATTCACTCTCTTTTATAAGGCGGATGTGCTGTAAAGGCTTTGCTACAAGACGAACAAAAAGCTGTCTCATGGGCTGATTTTTTCACTCTCATCATTAACGCAAGATTCAAAATTTTATCGTGAAAGTAGTTTTCGCCAGGCGGCTTAACTTCCAAATGAGTATAAATGATATCGACTTGCGTACCGGTTTTAATGAGTAAAGATATGACAGTTCAAGAGCGACGACCATGAATTTTTTGTTGCATTTTTTCTTTATATTTAAGGCCCAGGCTGTGGGAAAATGTAGCTTAAACCAGTCGCTGAGCCTGCCGAAGCGCCCGGTTGAGCGTGAGTCCGGCTTCGACACTTCGACTTGACTCAGTGCAGGCAAGCTCAGCCTCCGTGAAATTGAAACGTTTTCACACAGTCTGATTTATTCAATCCTCATCTTCGTTTTCCCCAAACCATAGCTTCTGCGTTTTTGACATTCGATGAACTCTATTTGCCAGCAGAGCCTCACAACTTAGTTTTGAAAAACCAGTTTCACAATTCACACAATTGAATTCATGTGAGCAATATAACCAATTTGCTCATTTCAGCCATCTGTTGGTTCTTATGAGCAAATTGGAGATGCCGGAATTTTGTCGTATTTGATAAGGGAGTGGAAGTTCTTATGTTCTGTAATTAAAGGACTTGTTCACTGCATTTTTTCTCGAAAATGTACTGGAATTCACTCTGGCATTGTCATTGCCAATAGTGGGGAAAAATAATTCTCAATCTGAAACCAGTACGTTATGGAGGTGTAATGAGATTAAAAACAACAAAAATTCTTCAAAGGGTTGTATTAACCAGCATTGCAGGTTCTTTTTTCTTTTTTGCTGCATGCACAACCGATTCCCCGTTAAATCCCGTTGAGGAAAGCCAGAATCAAGCATCCCTCGCAAAACCATCGAAGGTGACAATAGACGTGCTTGAGCGTGCGTCGGAGGAACTCCTTGTTTCCGCCCCGACACTTCTGGAAGAATTGACAAGCAGTGATGCTTTTCCACAATATGCCTACGGCACCGTCAGTTTCGATGCAAAAAAAGGACAATATGATAAGTTGTCCTTTGGGTATGCCAGTGGCACATCGTTTTCCATTGTAAAAGGCGCGTTGATTCCCCCGGATGACTTTCCCTTTGGTGATCCGGTTACGATTACCATGCAAATTGACAAAGATCCAGTGAACAACGAGCTGATTTATACCTTTGGTCCGCATGGGAGCCAATTTGATCCACCGGCAATGATTACGCTGGATTATAAATATCTTGAAACGGATGTGGATATATCCGAAATCCCCACTTTATACTACATCGAAGAGAATGGTGACTACATTGAACAAACGCCGGATTATATCGATGTGAGCGGTAAAAAAGTAACGATTTATGCTCCACATTTTTCACGTTATGCAATTGCTCACACGAGATAGACGAACGAGCCATTTAAATAATGAAACCACGAACACTTATGGAGATACAATCTATGAAAAACCAAAATTTTAAAAATGCAACCGTCTTTGTCGCGTTTGCGTTCTTCCTGTCCTTTTTTGCCTGCGACAACAAACAAATTACCTCGCCGGTGGCATCGCAGGATACCGCATTAACGCAAGATATCAACAATACTGTTCTACCGGAAAATGCACAAGAAGCGCTGGCCGTTGGTCCAGTCTCGAACGAAGTAGCAGAATCAATTCAAGCCCCTGAAGAAAAAATCACCCGTAAAGAAGGTGAACTCAATATTATCAAAGTTGAAACTACTGAAAGTTTGCAGAAACGATTTATTACTTCCTGGTACGTTCCACGTTTTGGCAGTGGCTGGGCCTATGCAGGTGATCCGTTCCATGGCCAAACATGGCTTTACTTTCCTTTTCTATCGGTTAGCCAGGACGTGATTATTACTATCGATTGGGAATCAACTGGTTTGTTAGAAGGTGGCGTTGAATTCAGTCCGCATGGAACTCAGTTTCTCAAACCAGTAAAAATATTTGTGTCTTACCAGGATGTAGATCTTGGTAATATTTCTGAAGACGATTTGCGGCTCTGGTATTGGAATGAAGAACAAAACGTATGGGAGCTGATTGGTGACACCGTCGACAAATTTAATAAAACTGTCAACGGTGAATTGCATCACTTCTCTCGATACGCTTTGGGAACAGAGTAAGTTTTAATCCAGGGGAATTTACACAAGAATAATGAACTAAAACTTCCATCCTGAATTCTGAACCAGTACGTTACGGAGCTAAAATGAACAGGAATAAAAATAAACTCTTTCTTCGCAGCACGCTTGCAGGGATGGCAACAACGCTCCTCCTTACTGCTGCCTGCTCAAAAGACTCACCCCTCATGCCCGTTACTGAAAACCAGCAGGCAGCGTCTCTTGCAAAAACTTCAAAAAATCTGCGAATTTCTCCGGAGATGACATTGAGTTCCGATTTGGAACCAACTGCTTCTGTATCGGAAAGTGATGCTTACCCACAATTTACTTCTGATTTCGTGAAATTATTCAAGCCTTTGAATCAATACCAGGGGAAATGGATTACCCTTCCCAATGGAACGTCCTTTCACGTTGGAGGGGGCGCTTTAACTCCACCTGGGTCTATTCCTTTCGGTGATCCGGTCGAAATTACAATTCAAGTTGACAAGGATACGGTAAACAACGAATTGATTTTTACCTTTGGTCCTGCGGGCTGCCAATTTGAGCCCTATGCAGAGATTACACTGAGCTGGAAAGACCTGGATATCGACATACCTGCGCTTTACTATATTGATCACGATGGACAATACATCGAACAGACACCAGAGCAAATCGATGTTTTTGGAAAATGGATGACGATTTATGTCCCTCATTTCTCTCGCTATGCAATAGCCCATAGTCAATAGCCTCTATTGTATGGAAAACCATAAAAACAGATCCTATCAACTTTAAAAAAGAGAATAGATTAATGAAAAAGCACATGTTTAACGTCGCGACCCTCGCAGCTCTCCTGATCGTTTTTACGGGTTTTTTTGCATGCGAAAATCAACAAATAACCTCCCCTGGTTCCTCCGAATTTACAGTTCAAAGTTTAGCAAAAACAACTTCAGAAGTCGATGTGCTTACCAACGATCTCCTTGAAGCAGGCCCGGTTTCAATGGAAACGACGGATCTCGTTCTGCTTAGTAGTCTTCCCGGTTCGAGCCTGCTTCTCGCCTCGGATGCAATCGTTACCTGTGAAAAGGATGAATTAAAAGTCGTAAAATCGAAGAAATCCAAAAAGCTCTATTCGTCTCAGTGGAACGTACCGCGTAATGCAAAAGGGTGGACCTACTCCGGCGATGACAGAAATGGCAAAGCATGGCTTTATTTCCCCCTTGAATCCGTAAGCCAGGATGAATCCGTTACCATCGATTTAGAATTGGATGGATTATTACGTGGTGGCATCGAAGTGGAGTTGAGTCCTCACGGATTGCAATTTGAAAACACGGTTACGGCAATGATTTCTTACGCCAAATTCGATCTGGGAACAATCGATGAAAACAAGCTGCGAATCTGGTACTGGAATGAAAATCTGCAACTCTGGGAAATGGTAAAAGGATATGTTGACACAGAAAATAAATTGGTCGTAGGCTCCCTCGAACACTTTTCCCGTTATGCGATTGGTTCTGAATAAAATACTGTGAATCCAAATTATAAAATAACGAATAATCGAAAGAGTGGAAAAGGTGAAAATATGAAAAATAAGAGAAAGAAAATGAGCCGAATTTCAATTGTTAGTCTTCTGTTGTTCACAGTAATGATGCTCTTCGTTGCCTGTGATGGAACGTCCCCCCTTGATCCGGGCAGTGCGGAAAATGGCGCATCAGCGATCGATGCGAACAGTCTTGCAAAGAGCCATAAAAAAGTGGATGAATCGGATAGAATCGAGCCCGCTGATTCCCCCATCGAATCCTCCGATAGTGATGATGCCTGGTCTTTAACAGGATTTTTTGATGGCATAAAGAATCCGGTTTATCCACAAACGAAGTCTGTTACTCTGGAATTCGATAAAGAAAAGGGAGTTTATAAAGGCGGTTTTATTTACTTAAGCAATGGTGCTTTTCTGGGGATTCGTGAAGGAGCGCTGACACCTCCCGCAGGCACGCCAAAAGGTGCTCCCGTCACCATCACAATGACTGCAGAACTGGATACGCTGTCCGGTGAAATAATCTATTCCTTTAGTCCTCACGGTTCAACATTCGAGCCCTATGCGCATCTCACGCTTATGTTCGCGGACTTGAATTTAGGCGATGCAGTGGAAGCCGTTCTTTATTATCTGGACGATGCGGGAAATTATGTCGAAACCTTTCCGGATTTACTGGATAGATTTGAACACCTGATGCGAATGGAAATTCCCCATTTCTCCCGCTACGCAATCGCCCATAGCCAGTAGCGAAAAGCGTTTTAATAAATGATTAAGAAGGATGAGAAGATGAATTTACTCCTGAGAAAACTTATTCCTGCAGATTCAGCCGGACGACTTATCGCTTCGGTAAACCGAAAGCATGAAAATAGGAATACTGGTGGCAATGGACTAAAATTCGAAATGCCTGTTGCAAGCACAACACAGGCGCTATCCGGTTATTCTGAAAACAAGTCCCTTATGCATGGTGCGAAGTAATTGTTTTCACTTTGTGTAAATTTTCCAAAAGAGCCTTCAGCGAAAGGCTCTTTTACTCAGCGACTCTATTTGATCTTTTTCCAACCCTAAGGCTCTCACTGATTTTGAATGTGTATAGAATGTGATATACTCATTTGCGACACTATATTTTTACTGAAGTGCCGATAAGTTAGTGGTAAGACTTTGCAAAAAAGCCAGTTTGACGTTCTAAGAATTGTAGTATTAATTTTAAATATTTAAATATCATTTAAAAATCCAGATGCAATCAGCATGTTTTTACGCAGAAAACAACACGAACAAATCATCCTCGATATAACCGCCATCGACAAGCGTGTGATTGCCCGCAAAAAACAGATGCTTGATTCGGTTTTCGTGCAGCAGCTTGTACAGATGCGCTCCTCGACACGCGATAAAACCCAACCCATTCTTTCACTCGAATTGTTTAAGCATTTGCAATTTGTATTGGATGATCCAAAATACAGCACGATTTGGGGAGATGACACTACAAAAAAGCACATACTGGAAGACGCATCCACCATTACACTGCCTGCTGTTCTTGTTGATGAACTGAACTGGATGCTGCATTTCGATTATTTGTATTATCATTCATTGACCGTTGCACTGCTGGTTGCTGCTCTCTCGTTACAGATTTTCCCGGATCAGGGACAGCGCCAGAGGGCCATTTTCAGTGCACTTACCCACGATGTCGGGATTACCCGAATCCCCAAAAGCATCTTAAATAAGCCCGGCACGTTGAACCCACAGGAGTTTCAACTCATTCGCCAGCATCCAACCTATAGCTATCTTCTGCTGGCTTACTATTTTCAGGACGTCGATAATGTTTTTGCCCGCACGGCACATGTGCATCACGAAAATGCACTGGGCACAGGTTATCCCCGAGGGATTGAACAGACAGATACCATTGCCCAGATGATTCAAATCTGTGATATCTACGACGCGCTTCGTTCAGCTCGCCCTTTTCGTCCGGCGATGTCGAATGAGGAGGCGTTGCAGGTTTTACAGGGCGATGTTGGGAAGGGGAAGTTAAACAGTGAAATCTACACGCTACTTCTTGCTTTAGTCCAGGCTGAAACGCCAGACATGCATGTTTCGTCGTGATTTAAAAATCCATGTATTTTGTCGAAAAATCAGGAATTTAGCAAATCGAATTGCCTGATTATAAACTGATCATGAAAAATTTTATAACCTATTCCGAAATGAAACTATGCCCTTTGAACTGAACGAAATATTTGTCGGCCGTGAAAAAGAACTGCAGACTTTGGATAAAATTTATCAGAAAACCCGCTCCGGCAGCGGAACTTTTGTGGCCATTACCGGGGAGAATGGGGCAGGAAAAAAAGCATTCGTACGGCATTTTATCGAACAGGTTATCCCCGCAAAGACCCAAATTGCCGTTGTCTCAATCGAGGAAAACTCGAGCCAGTCACCGTTTACTCCTTTTCACAAAATCCTGCACGAATTAACAAAATCGGATGTGACAGCTACGACGCAAATGGCTTTACGCACTGAACCAGAATTGCCTTCATTGCCACAAAAAAGTTCCTTGCAGTCCGCGGATTTAGACCAGTTGCAAACGGGATTTCGACTCACACAACAAAAGCTATTGGCTGCAATCCTGCACGCCACTCGTCGTCAATCGACTGTTATTGTTCTCAATGAAATGCACAATGCGCAGCCTACCGATTGGCAATTTTTACATTATTTTTGTGAGAATCTGCGCGATCATGCAATAATGCTGGTTATTACCACGGATCAAAATAGTGGAGAGAATGCCAATGCCCGGCAATCGACCGCAAATGATGTCCTGAAGCGGATGAACAGAGAGCGACTTGTTGAATACATTGAACTAAAACGACTTGGAAAAGGGGATATCAAACGGTTGCTTTTCAAAGCTTTTGGTAAAACAGATTTCTCAAGCAGATTTGTGCCGCTCCTTTTTGAGGTGACCTTGGGTGTGCCGAACATGCTGAAAAAAGCAATTCAAGCTTTGCTGGAGGAAAATTTGCTTTATCAGCAAAATGGGATATGGTATGACCTGGAACAACTCACACGTCCGGTTTTGCAGAAGTTGATTAGCAGTGAATTCGAGGTGAAACGTGCTGAAAAAATAATTGCCGAACTCGGAGCCGATGAAATGTGTCTTTTGCACACGGCTTCGCATTTTGAGCATGCGTTTGATCACACAATTTTAGCTCCGGTATGCGATCTCTCCCGTGTGAAAGTGTTGCGAATACTGCAAAGTTTGTATGAGAACAAAGTGCTTGTTAAAATCGATGAGGAGCACTTTGATTTTGCTGGTCCAGTACTTCGAATGGCCATTGCTGCAACGGTGCCTGGCGAGGAAAAACAAGTTTTGCATGCGAAGATTGCAGCCACGGTTGAACAAATTGAACAATTGAGCGCCGGTTTAAAAACTTCGATGTTAGCTTATCATTTTCTACGTGCTGGAGAGAATGAAAAAGCATTTCAGGCATTACTGGAATCAGCCAATCACGCATTGCGGACTTATTCCTTTGCTGAGGCGCATATTGCTTTTAGCGAAGCTGAAAAAATCATTGGATTCAATTTCAAAACACATGATCCGAAGGAAAGTCTGGACGCACTGTTGAAATTGGGTTGGCTGGAGCGATTGTTGGGTAAACGCGAATCGAGTTTGCAGCGATTTCTTGCCGCCCGCCAGTTATGCCAACAACTCGGTGATAAAGAACATGAAGTGCAAAGCAATATCAACCTCGGTTTCACTTATTATTATTTGAATCGATTGGAAGATGCAGAAACCTGCTTTCAAGCCTCTTTAAAAATGAATAAAGTTGCCCGGCAATACGATATTGCCATGGCAAATTTCGGTCTGGGACATGTAAAATTTGAACGTGGTGATTTCATGCAAGCGGAGGAGCATCTTCAGGTTGCACTGGAGATTGCTGAAAAAACCGATACGCAGCGGCTACAGGCCAATATCTATAATTTTCTTGGGGCCATTGAAAATGTAAAAGGCTTCAATATGCGCTCCATTTTTCAGTACAGTCAAAGTATCCCCTTATTCAAAGAAATGGGCGATGATTCCGGATTGGCACGTGTTTACCATAATATCGGGATGACGCATGCCGATTTATGCGATTGGCAGCAAGCCGACGAGTTCTATAGCAAAAGCTTGCGCATATCCGATGAAATGGGATTAATTGCGTTGAAATCGATAACCTTTCTCAACCGGGCGCTTTCCCTTGCCCATTTGGGTAAAATCGATGATGCCCGGGAATATAATCTCAAAGCATATCATCTCCTGCAACGAATCAATGATAATTTGGGTCTGGCAGAATTTTATAAAATTCAGGGCGTGATTGAGCTTCTCGACGGGGATTGTCCAGCGGCAATTCACCAATTGGAACGCGCGATTCAGGCATTTGAGACCCAGGGCAACAACCTGGGAATTGCCGAAAGCGAACACGAACGTGCGAAGGTTGATAAAGCTTTGCATAATCCCTCCGGGGCACAGATCTGGCTGGAGAAAGCCCTGCATCGATTTCAAACGCTTGGCATCGAAACGAAAATACGACAGATCAAACATGAGATGAAATTATTGACGCAAGCATCCAACATGTGAGAAAACCTTGATTAGGGATATATGAAGAATTATGAGATCACAAAATAACACACTGCTGTTTGATCATATTTCGGCGCTCCACCGATGTTTGACACAACGAGATGATGCCCAAAATGCCGAACGGTTTGCGATTTTGGAGCCGCTAATTGAAGTGCTGGCACAGCCTTTAATTCCCTCGAATAATATTGAAATGCCTTCTTCAGAAAGTTATGCGATACAAATGATGCAGCTTCATCTTGAATTGATGCACGCAAGCTTTTTGCATCTGCAGCAATCCTCACAAGGCAATTCCAGCCAGGCCAGGTTCCATCTTTTGTTCGGAGAAATGTATCAATTGCTGGGAAATCCGCAGCAAGCTGAATTGTGCTACGAAAGACTAATCGACCACTCCACAGAAACTGAACACGCGAATCTCCACGGCACAGGCCAATTGAAAATGGGGCAACTTCACATTGAGCTGGGAGAACTGGATAATGCCACCCGGTTTTTTCAAACTGCTGAGGCTGTATTGTACAATGCCGGGAATCTTAAAAATGGAATTATCGCTAAAATCGAGCTGGCAAAAATTGCTTATCGAAAAGGAGAATACGTTGAAGCAGAAAAGCTCTTTCGCAATGCACTGGAGGACACAGTTGCTACTCATGATAAATACCATGAGGCAGTCATATTAAACCAGTTAGGCGTCATTTCCCGGTTAAGGGGAGATTTGGAGGAAGCCCGTTCACGATTGCAGGAAGCCTTAGTCTGCTTTCAAAGTGTTAATGACAGATTTGGAGAAGCGGAATGTTGGAATAATCTAGGCCGGATTTATTTTCAGCAGAAAAATTTTACGGCTGCTCTAAGTAGTTACGATAAGGCGATCGAATTATGCCAGACATCAGGTACTTTTACTTTGAAGGCTTTTGTTTCTCTCAATAAATGTGACCTGTATTTGTACACCAATGATCTGCCGCTTGCTGTAATCGCCTGCAGGAATGCACTTGACATATTTGTTCGTTTAAAAAATCCGACAGGGATCGCGCGTGCAAGCAAAATGCTCGGGACAATTGCATGGAAATCCGGTAATATCACACAAGCAGAGCAATGTTTTGAAATTGTTCTCGACTTTTACCGTCAAATAAATATTCCGCTTGGTCTGGTTGATGCTTTAACCGAATACGCGGATTATTTGAAAAAAAATGGAAAAATGAATGCAGGCAAAAAAGCCCTGGAAGAAGCATATAAAATTAGAATGCAGCTTGGGATGCATGAAGCTGAAACAAATGAAGTAAACGGGAATCCTTCGCTCGACCAGCGTTATTACACCACTGGATCTGCGCAAACAAACGGCATCTCAAAAGTTCACGGTAAGAATTAAAGTTTAAATGCATATGAAAGCCATTGAAAATATTAAGCATTATGAAATAGTAGAAACGATCGGTAGCGGGGGAATGGGTATTGTTTATCGTGCCTTTGATACAGTGCTCGAACGTCCGGTTGCCATCAAAGTGATGCATGAACACTTGCTTACGCAAAAATTGAATGCTGACCGTTTCATGAACGAAGCCAGAGCTGCGGCCCGATTGACACACCCAAACATCGTGACGATTTACGAAGTGGGAGAAGAGTGCTGCGGCCGTTACATTGTCATGGAATATGTGGAAGGCAGTTCGCTTGCACAGGTCCTGCTCAAGGATGGTGCGTTTACGAATGATCAGGCTATCACGATTACAACGCAAATTCTAAGTGCGCTCGCTTTTGCCCATAAAAATGGCATTCAGCATCGGGATATCAAACCGGACAACATCCTGCTCACACCGGGTTTTGATGCAAAAATTCTCGATTTTGGTATCGCCAAATTAAATACCGGCAATGGAATGACAGTAGCCGGTGATGTACTCGGGACTGTAGCTTATATGGCAGCGGAGCAACTTATGGGCGAGCCCATGGATCACCGCGGTGATTTGTATTCTGTTGGCGTCGTCCTGTATGAATTGCTCACAACGCAACTTCCTTTCAATGGAGAGAATCCTGTTGCAATTCTATACAAGCAATTAAACGAAGAGCCGTTACCGCCCTCTTTTCACACAAAAACGGTTTCCCGAAATCTGGATGCGGTCATTCTCAAAGCACTGGCGAAAAATTCCAATGAACGTTGGGAAAACGCGGAGAGTTTTTCTCTCGCACTTGCCGCGCTTCGATCGGACGCACCGACGCCATCGAGCACAAAGCTGGAGGGGATTGATCCACAATTGGAGGCGCTTTTCAGTCGTGTGGAATCCGATTGGAACGATGATTTCGAGCCAAGCGTTCATGACAGTTTTATTGGCAGGGAAACTGAACTCAAAAAGTTGGTTGGTTACTTTAAAAAAAGCCAATCCGGATCAGGGAAAACAGTTGTCTTGCTTGGCGAAGCCGGGGTTGGCAAGAGTACGATTGCCAATCAGCTTGAAGAGTATGCGCGAAAAAACAATGCACTTTGTCTCTACGGCGCATGCCTTTATCAGGAAGGGATGGATGCATACCTGCCATTCATCGATGCGCTGCGAAAATATTTCAGTAGCGATTTGCGCAAGCTTCCCGTCGACCAACAGATGACGTTGAAATCCGTAATCCGTACAAAAGTGCCACTTTTAATGGAATATACCGAACGGTTCAATACCGTTTTTTCTGGTTCTTCTGAGCAGGTTGAAGAAGAAACTTCAGGAAAAAGCAAAGATTTGTTTGAAGGCATTCTCGTACTTGTTTCACTGCTTTCAACCATGCAACCGGTCGTTTTTGTGCTGGACGATTTGCAGTGGGCGGACGATGCCAGTTTGCAGTTGTTTCATTACATTGCCCGCCAAATTAACAAAAGTCGCATTTTACTGGTGGGTATTTCACGCACGGATCGCTACGATCTGTTAAAGGATGGCAAGTCAGCAAAAATTGTTGATGTCCTTGCCCGCATGAATCGCGAGGGCGTTTGCGATGAGGTTCGAATCAGTCGATTCGATCGCGAGCATTGCGATCAGTTGATTGACAATTCGTTGAAGAACACAATTTTTTCCGAAGATTTTTATGATAAGATTTTTACAGAAACCCGTGGAAATGCATTTTTTGTGGTTGAAACACTGAAATATCTCATTGAAACGGATAAAATATATTTTGAGAATGAAGCATGGTACGACCGCCGGGATGAAATTCATCAAATCAATGTACCCAATCGTGTTGAAGACGTCTTCTCGAGGCGGTTGCAAGCCCTGGACGATGAAAAAAGAGAATTGCTCCAGGTTGCTGCGATTGTTGGCTACAAAGTCGATGTCTCAATTTTGGCTGAGATCGTAGAACAATCCAAAATTACACTTCTCAAAACGCTGAATACCCTCAATCGAGAATTGAATTTATTGCTCTCAACAGAGGAAGGGTTTCAGTTCGAACACCCCATGCTAAGGGACATGTTGTACGAAGAGATGCCTGTCGCCTTGCGCCGTGAATACCATCTTCTTGTAGCACAAATTTTGGAGAAAACTCATGGGCCGCACTACGGTGCGCTTATCGGCGACGTTGCAGAGCATTTTCGTTTGGCCAGACGTTACAGAGAAGCTGTACCGCTCCTGTATCGGGCAGCCAATCGTGCATTTAAACTGAATGCCTATCGGGAAGCGAGTGTTTTCCTGGAAAATCTCACAGCCAGTCTTGAAGAAGAAAATCTGGATTATCCTGAGGATGTAGCAGAAAAAGATGTCCTTCTGAAAAGCGGTATTTGCTATGAAGAAATCCTTCGTTATGAGGAAAGCCTTGAAAAATACACTGCCTTGCTTTCATTGAGCAAAAAGAACGTCGATTTTGAAGGGCAACTCGATGCCTTGCGTCGAATGGGACGCGTGCACGAAAAATTGACAAATTTTGATCAAGCACTTGAATCTTTAGAAAATTGCCTCACGATTCTCGAAGGCCACCATTTCGACAACACCCTAAGCCGGATTTATAACAGTCTCGGCATAATCTACATGCAAAAAGGTGAATACAACACGGCGCTTGAAAATTTTCATAAAACCACAGAAGCTGTTGACCACCCCAAAGGGGAATACGACCGGGCTCATGCACTGACCAATATCGGAATCATTAAAAGCATTTCAGGAGATTACAAAGTCGCGATTGAACAGTACAATGAAGCCATTCAAATATACGATAACTTAAATGAAGAGCTGGGAAAAGCACGAGCGCTGCACAATATCGGCATGGCTTATTCTGATCTCGAACAATGGGAAGCATCTATCGCAGCATTTGACGCCTGCAATAAAATTGTGGACAAACTTAATGACCGGCAACTTCGCGGGTTGACACTGTTGAATATGGCCAAATCGTATATTCGCCAAAATGACACCCAAAATTCTTTTGATCTGGTTGAGAAAGCCCTGAAAATTTTCCGTCGGTCTGGTGACATGCTCAATATTGCAGAGTGTTACCATGTCCTTGGCTTGATTGCTCAAAAAAATAATCACACAGAAAAAGCGGAGAAATATTTCAAAGACAGCATTAAGATCAATAAGCAAAAGGAGGATGGGGAAGCACTGCTTGAAGTTTACCAAACCTTCGGTGATTATTACAATGAACTTCAAAAGTTTGATTTGGCATACAAACAGTATTTCAAAGCACTTGGAAGAGCGGAAGAACTTAACTTGCCTGAGAAAAGGCAAAAGCTGCAAATGCGAATTAAAGAGGTCGTCCCGCACATTAATATGGATGTGACGGTTGTCGATAATGGCGACTTCACGCAAAAGGAAATGAAGGAAACGACGATACCTCATAAGTAGATTTGGTGTGGTGATGCCGGATGCATGATATAAAATCATGAAAGATTGGGATGTGAAAAGAATATGAAAATATGCCCGAAATGTCAGTCGAAAAATGAAGTCATCGATAATTTTTGTGGCACATGTGGCTTCAAATTTATCGCTTTCAGCCAGGGAATGGGATTAACCCAGAAGGAATTGAAAGCGGTAGATATCAAGACCAATCTGGGGTTGGTCTACTTTAATATGGGCAAATACGAAGCTGCCTTGGAGGTACTGGAAAAAGTGCTCGAAACAAGCCCTGACAATATGATGGCCATGTCTTTAAAAAATCGAATTTTAAGAGAAATCGAAAATGGAAAACGAACCGAAGAAAACGTGCCAGGCCTGTCAATACGAAAACCGGCCTGAAAACAATTTTTGTACACGTTGCGGTATCAGCTTGAATGCAAAGGATGACGAAGGCCCTTGCCTGGTTTTTGCTGACGGTTTACACGAGGAAAGATTTCCGCTTTCGCGGCATGAAAATAAAATTGGCCGTGATCTTTCCAATGAAATCGTGATCCATGATGCGCAAATTTCGAAGCAGCACGCGGTTGTGATCCGTGAGGGTGAACGATTTTTGGTGGATGATTACGGGAGTAAAAATGGGGTATTTGTGGATGGGGAAAAAATTCAAAAACCAGTTATAATCGAGGATGGCAGTTTAATAAAACTGGGTTCTACACTTCTAAGATTTCAACGGGAGTAATTCAGGATGATTTTCAAAAAAAGTATCAATTTTGTGCGTGTATATGGGTTGTTTTTGTTTTTATTGTGTACGGTAAGTTTACTCTCTGTTGGAAATACCTGCGCTGCTGAACCTGAACAAAAAAGTGCCGGAGCATTCATCCGAATTGGGGTTTCCGGAGATGTTGATACCTTCAATCCACTTTTCATTGAATCCAAATTGGGACTGGAAATCGCCGATCTGCTGTTTGTTGGATTAGCTGATTTGAACGATAAATCGGAATGGGTGCCGGAACTGGCAACCTCCTGGGAAAAGTCCGATGATAATTTGCGTTTAACATTTCATCTGCAAAAAGACGCGCTATGGGCTGATGGTGAACCTATTACCGCCAATGACGTGCGCTTTACTTATGAATTAAAGCGGGATAAACTCGTTGGAACACCACGCCTTATGGAAACAGAACTCATTGAGGACGTGCTTGTTTCTGATCCCTACACAGTTACTTTTATTTTCAAGGAAGTCTATCCCGAGCAAATGTTTGATGCGGCAGGGGAAGTGCTCCCGAAACATGTTTTTGAGAAAACCGATCGTCAATCGTTGCGCGCGCATGATTTTGGCCGAAATCCCTTGTCCTCGGGTCCTTTCAAACTCAAACGCTGGGTGAGTCAGCAATACATCGAGCTGGTGCCAAACGAGCGCTACTTTGGCAAGCAACCACACCTACAGCAGGTTGTTTTTAAAATCGTCCCTGATGAGACTAATTTGCTTATGCAACTGCGCACAGGGCAGATCGATATGCTGTTGGATGTGCCTATTGGTGAGGTCGACCGGTTGAAAAAAAGCAATAGCGAATTAGCCTTTCACCGAATCTCCGGAAGAAGCTACTATTATATTGGGTACAACGAAGGACAAGCGCTTTTTCATAACAAAAATGTGCGGCGTGCGCTAACAATGGCGTTGAATCGTGAAAAGATTATCAAAGCGCTGTTAAAAGGCTATGGCAAGCCCTGTCTTGGCCCGATTCCACCCATCATCGCCTGGGCATACACTGAAGATATCGATGAAATCGAATACGATCCCAGCGCTGCAAAGACGCTGCTGGCACAGGAAGGGTGGAAGGATAGCGATGGTGATGGCTGGTTGGATAAAAATGGCAAACCCTTTTCTTTTGCATTGTTGACCAACACCGGGAATCAAATTCGATCCGATTTGGCTGTAATCGTTCAAAGCCAGTTCAAAAAAATCGGTGTAAAAGCGGAAATCAAAACCATGGAGTGGACGGCGTATCTCGATCAATTGCGTGCACCGGAACTGGAAGCTTATTTAGGTGGATGGGGTGCTTCGTTCAATGTGGATCCTTCTCCGGTATTTCATTCCAATGCCTTTAAACTGTTCAATTATGTACGTTATGCAAATCCTGAAATCGATAAATTAATCGATGCGGGGCGTAATGAAATGGATCAGGCCAAAGCAGCTGAAATTTGGCATGCTTTTCAGAAAAAATTGTACGAAGACCAACCTTATACATTCCTTTTCTGGTTGGAAAAGGTCGTTGCGGTAAATCGACGATATGCTAACGTAAATCCCATTGCACTGAGTTCACTTTACGATATCGAAAATTGGGTTGTCTCAGAGAACAAACCCCTCACTGAATAGTAGTTTCTGTGGGATTATCATGGATTTGCTACAGATAAAAGCGCTTTCGGTTACAGCGCGATTGCCTCAGGGAACTTTCCCTGTTTTGAATAAAATAAGTTTGGAAATTGCAACTAACGAAACACTGGCTTTAATAGGGGAGTCAGGTTCGGGCAAAACAATGTTGGCCTTGGCGACATTGGGGTTGCTGCCATCGAATCTAACTGCCCGGGGTGAAATACAATTCCTCGGGAAAAATATTATCGCTGGCGCGGAAAACGAGTTAATCAACCTCCGTGGTCGTCAGATCGCGATGATTTTCCAAAATGCCAAATCTGCTTTCAATCCCACCTTCCGGGTTGGCGCTCAGCTTGTTGAAGTGATGCAAACACACCTGCAATTGTCGAAGCAACAAGCGAAACGTCGCGCATTAGAGTTGTTTGCCGAAACCGACCTCTCCGATCCGGATACCGTGTATCACGCCTATCCTCACCAGCTGAGCGGCGGCATGGCGCAACGAGCGATGATCGCCATGGGGCTTTCCTGCTCGCCAAAACTCGTGATTGCGGATGAGCCAACAAGCGCCTTGGACACAACCACTCAGCGGCAAATAATTGATCTGCTGCAAAAAATGCAGAAACAACATGGATTCGCGTTGTGGGTGATCAGCCACGATCTTGCCCTGGTTGCGGAAATTGCTGATCGCATTGCCGTCATGAAAGATGGTCGTATTGTGGAGTCTGGTACAACAACGCAAATCATCAATAATCCTACCCATCCTTATACACAACTTTTGCTGGGCGAAATCCAGCCGAATTTGATAAACGAACACATGCAAGAAGTGCATGAGGTTTACTGATGAGCTCAGCACTTTTGCATATTCAGAATTTAACCAAATCTTATCCAGGCACATTTATCAATTGGCGACAATCCCTTTCCCATAAAGTCCTCGATATTCCCGAACTCTCTATTTTTCCAGGAGAAACCCTGGCAATCGTGGGAAAATCTGGGAGTGGGAAAACAACATTTGGTCAATGCTTGTTGCGTTTGATCAAGCCGGACACAGGGGCGATTTTTTATCACAACGAAGATCTCCTAGCAATGTCTTCGCGAAAATTCAGGCAGTTAAGACGCCAATTTCAATTGATTTTTCAAGACCCGGGTGCTGCACTAAATCCGCGCCAAACGATTCGGAAGGCCCTGGTTGAGCCGCTTCAGGTGCACGAAAAATTGTCTGGCTCCGTTTTGGAGAAACGGCTGGAAAGCCTCTGTCACAATGTTCATTTGCCACTCCAATTCTTGTCGCGCTTTCCGCACCAGCTTAGCGGAGGACAAAAACAACGGGTTTGTATTGCACGTGCTCTCAGCGTGCGGCCGCAAGTGCTCGTCGCAGATGAACCAACTGCGAATCTTGATGCGATTATTAAGGGGCAAATTATTGATCGACTTCGTTCAATACAGAACGAACATAGCTTGACGATTATATTTATAACGCATGATATAAGTGTTGCTGAGCGGATTGCTGATCGAATAATTTTAATGCAAAATGGTCGCATCGTGGACATCCTGGGAAAGCAGGTTGAATTGTCGAAAAATAGTTTGAATTTGGTTTCTGCGATATAATGATTAACCCTGGGGCTGAGTCAAAACATGATTTAATGATCGTAATTCGACATTTATGTCGAAAGTATAGCCTCAAAAAGAGCGACATGAATGTCGCATTACATGTTTTGACTCAGCCCCAAGACTGTTGAAAAAGGGATAAACCGGACGTGGAGCTTGTCGAAACTCTCGGTTCCACGCTCAAATTCGGGCCCTTCGGCAAGCTCAGGGTCCGAATTTTTAAGTTTTTCGACAGTCTCGTCAGGGTTTGCTGTGGTGCAACAAAGTTAGTAAATCAATAGCCAAATCATCACGCTGGATAACTTGTTTTGGCAGCATTTATTTATAACCTTGCCCCTTGTGGGCAAGACCGAGGACAGGATCAGGAATGACACTATATATTATTCGTAGATTCATACAGGCATTATTTATCGTGTGGGCTGTGCTCACGGTGACATTTATTCTGTTGCAGCTTGCTCCCGGTGATCCTGCATCGATGTACATCCGTCCGGAGATCGATCCGCAAACGATTGAAAATATCCGTGAACAAATGGGCTTAAACCAACCCGTATTTGTTCAGTATTTCATCTGGTTGAAAGCGTTCTTAACCGGTAACTTTGGATTTTCTTTTTCACACATGCGACCGGTGGTGAATATTTTTGCTGAAGCCATTCCCAATACTTTACAACTTACCACTGTGGTATTTATTGTGCAAATCATTGGTGGTGTCCTTCTCGGAATGGCCTTAGCGATTGTAAAAATGCGGTGTATTCGCTTTGCGCTCAATTCATTTCTTCTCATTTCCTATTCCACACCTGGATTTTTAATCGCGATTATTGCGCTTTGGATTTTTTCGGTTCAACTTGAATGGTTACCGCCAAGCCATATGCAAAGTCTTCTCTACGAAGGGACTTCATGGGCGCTTTTCTTCGATCGAATAAAACATCTGATTTTGCCCGCAGGTGTGTTGAGTTTGCCAGCAATGGCTTACACAGCGAAAATTTTTTATGCATCGTACACCGATGTTCTTGCTCAGGATTACATTCGTACAGCCCGGGCGTATGGCTTGCCTCGCCGGAGTGTTCTGTTTAAATATGCGCTGAGGAATGCGCTGCTCCCTTTAGTCTCTTCGCTGGGACTGTTTCTTCCATTTCTCTTTGGTGGAACAGTGATAATCGAGTCCATTTTTTCCTGGCCGGGAATGGGAAAATTGACCGTTGACGCTATTTTCTCTCATGATTTTCCCATTATTCTCGCAACAACCTTTATCGCAGCCTTTTCG
Source organism: Deferribacteres bacterium (assembly GCA_020633655.1). Classification (GTDB taxonomy): domain Bacteria; phylum Zhuqueibacterota; class Zhuqueibacteria; order Zhuqueibacterales; family Geothermadaptataceae; genus Bioreactorimicrobium. The sequence continues at coordinate 299,097 of JACKDF010000008.1, read as the reverse complement.
GTTGTGTTGGGTAATTTTCTCGCAGATGTTGCTTATTTATTCATTGATCCACGTGTGAAACCGGCTTATGAAGTTTGAAATGCAGACAGACGCACTTGTTCAAAATCAATGGACATGGACAGAAGATCGTTCATTTTGGTCAAAATGGATGCGAAAGTACTCTGCACGACTTGGTATTTTTCTCTTACTTTTTCTCATGTTAAGTTGTTTTCTCCCCACAATCTGGACATCAATTGCGCCTGACGCACAAGGGGATATTCTCGATGAAAGTAATTTGCCTCCCTCCACAGATCATCCCTTTGGTACGGATAAATTTGCACGGGATGTATTGAGTCGAGTGCTTTATGGCGGACGGGTTTCCCTGAGTATAGCATTAGGCACTGTGGCACTAAGCATGGTCATCGGTGTCATCTATGGCGCAGTTTCGGGATACTCGGGTAGTAAACTTGACGCAATCATGATGCGATTGCTCGATCTTCTGCTTGCGTTTCCAGTTGTAATTTTAGCGATAGCCATTGCTGCCTTGTATCAACCGCATTATTTGTATCTCATCCCATTGCTTGCATTCACCGGATGGATGGAAACCGCCCGCATTGTACGTGCGGAAGTGCTGTCTGTGAAGGAACGGGAATTTGTCATGGCTGCAGAATGCCTTGGGTTCCGCAAAAGCCGGATTTTATTTGCGCACATCATCCCGAATGCCATTGCGCCTGCACTCATAACAATTCCCTTGAAAATTGGTGATACAGTTTTGCTGGAATCGGCGCTGAGTTTTTTAGGGGTTGGCGTACAGCCACCCGTTCCAAGTTGGGGAAATATGATAAATGATGGGAAAAGCACTTTCCCTCAGGAATGGTGGGTCGTGCTTTTTGCAGGGATATTTCTCATCGTAACCGTTAGCGCTTTCAATTGGATTGGTGAATCCCTGCATGAGCTCCTTCATCCAAACTCAAACAATGTACAGTGATGAAATTGAATCGATTTTTCAAGGGGCTTTGTTACAGGCCATTTATTGGAATGCCGATCATAGAAAGAGCCATTCTTTATTCCAAAACCTAATGAATAACTGGACGACATGAAGCGAAATATTCTTCATCACTACATAATCGGAGAATCGCCTGAGATTAACGAAGCCATTGATCTAGCAATTCGAATTGCAAAAACCACATCACTAACAACTCTAGTCACAGGGGAGAGTGGAACAGGGAAGGAGCTTTTTGCTAAGCTTATCCATAACTCAAGTGATGATGCCGAGAAACCATTTATTGATATCAATTGTGGTGCTATTCCAGTGAATTTACTTGAATCTGAACTTTTTGGCTATGAAAAAGGTGCTTTTACCGGCGCGGATCAAAGTAAGCGGGGTTTGTTTGAATTAGCCAATGGCGGAACTATTTTTCTCGATGAAATCGGGACAACAACCTATGGAATTCAGGCGAAATTGTTGAAAGCTGTGGAAAATAAAAAGTTTCGCAGGTTGAATGGTACAGAGGAGATAACTATTTCGAGTCGTATTATCGCCGCAACCAATGTGAACTTGTATGAAGAAGTACAAAACGGACGCTTTCGAGAGGACCTTTATCATCGTTTGAATATTGGGCACATTCGAATTCCACCACTGCGCCATCGCAAGGGTGACGCGCTGATTTTGGCCACTTATTTCATTAAATTGTTTACAAATGAATACGATCGGCGAACACTTGGTCTTACACCAGCGGCTGAAAAACTCATCAAAGAATACGCATGGCCTGGAAATGTGCGGCAGTTGCGCAATGCCGTCGAACGGGCAATTCTTGTGTACAATCCTGAGTATATCGATCGTGAACATCTCGTCCTCGATCCGCAACAGAGCACTGAGAAAGAACCGCCAGTGAATGATTTTGTGGTGCAATATCGGGAGGCGCCATTACAATTCAATCATATCGAGATACCAAATGAAGGGATTTCACTTGAAACATTTGAGCGTGATATCATACTCAGTGCCATTAAAAAAGCGAATGGAAACCTCTCTCATGCGGCTCGACTTCTAAAAATTAACAGGGGGAAACTGCGTTACCGCATTGAGCGGCTGCAAATCTCAAAGGTGGACATCGCCCACTTGCAGACGCATCATGCATAAACTCCTTAAAGGCGAATTTCATTGTCGACTTTTATAAACAAACAGAATGCAAATCATATGCAAAAATTTTGGTGCGAACTCTAATCTTCTCTTAAATCTTCCCATAATATCAGGAAACGATTGCCACCGTGTTCTGAGCCACCTTCTCCAATAATTTAAATCGTATCATTGTCCACATCGCTGCACTTTTTTGAACATATTCGTAGCTACCATCATCGATAGAAAGCCCGAGTTTATAGTTTCACCTTTTCTCAAGGTTTCAAAAGACTTGCGGAATAAATTTAAACTAACTATAATATTCAAAGAGTTTTAAAAACCTTCTCTTACCAACCGGGTAAAATTATGAATATTCGGGCTCGTCGGCTGCAAAAGCTCGTCGTTTTATTCTTATTTGGAATTATCGTATTCAATTACCCATTGCTCTCCATCTTCAATCGAGAAATCTTTTGGGGTGGTATCCCCTTACTTTATTTCTATGTTTTTGCAGTCTGGTTTATTGTAATTGCACTGTTAATCCTTGTGGTTGAACATAAAAATTTGATACGCGTGCCGAAAAATATTGAAGAGTCGGGAGAATAGATGATTCCGAATTGGCTGGTTTTTCTTGTCTCCTTTTGCTACCTGGGTTTTCTCTTCGCTATTGCCTATTATGCTGATGCCAGGGCCGATCGTGGGAAAAGCATGATCAACAATCCATATATTTACGCACTTTCTTTAGCAGTCTACTGCACTGCCTGGACTTTTTATGGGAGTGTTGGACGCGCGGCAAGTACTGGTTTGGGATTTCTGCCAGTTTATATCGGGCCAACACTTATTGCGCCTTTATGGCTTCTCATAATGCGTAAAATTGTACGCATCGCCAAGCAGCAACACATTACTTCCATTGCAGATTTCATTTCTTCACGTTATGGGAAAAGTTCTTTTTTAGGTGGACTTGTAGCCGTAATTGCTGTCATAGGAATCATCCCTTATATTTCACTGCAACTCAAAGCAATTTCCAACAGCTACACTATTTTAACGACATTTGCCCCACAATCTGTATCCATTGATCATGCCTCCGTTCCTTTTTTTGAAGATACAGCATTTTATGTTGCTATCTTGCTCGCAGTTTTTGCTATACTTTTTGGCACTCGCCATCTGGATGCCAGCGAACGGCATGAAGGATTGGTCACTGCTATTGCTTTTGAGTCTATAATTAAATTGGTTTCTTTTTTATTCGTGGGGATTTTCGTTACTTATTTTCTTTATAACGGCCTTGGCGATATTTTCTCGCATGCGAAAAGCCTGCCTGATTTTAAAAAATTTTTGACAATTAGCCATGATTCCGGGGTGACGTGGGATGAATGGGTTTGGATAACATTTCTTTCACTTTTAGCAGTTATGTTCTTGCCACGGCAATTTCACATGGCTGTCGTTGAAAATGTAAATGAAAAACATATTGAAAAGGCGATTTGGTTTTTCCCTTTGTACCTATTTTTAATGAACATATTCGTTTTGCCGATCGCCCTTGCCGGCTTGCTCCATTTCCCTGCAAATACGGTGGATGCGGACACATTTGTGCTCGCTATTCCCCTGGCGGAAGGACACCAGTGGATTGCGCTTCTGGTATTTATCGGTGGACTTTCTGCCGCTACGAGTATGGTCATAGTTGCAACCATCGCTTTGAGTATTATGGTGAGCAATAACCTTGTCATGCCAATTTTACTTCAGATAAAAACATTTTTGAGCTCCAGGTCAACGGATTTAACACGAACTTTGCTCATGATTCGTCGGGGGAGCATCGTTGTTCTCGTGCTTTGGGCTTATGTCTATTTTCGAATTGTCGCGGAATATTATACCCTCGTATCCATTGGCCTGATATCGTTTACAGCAGCTGCCCAATTTGCTCCCGCCATAATTGGTGGTATTTTCTGGCGTGGTGGTACACGAAAAGGAGCACTTGCAGGTCTTATAGCAGGTTCCCTGGTGTGGGCGTTCACACTGCCAACACCATTTGCAGCGCAAGCTGGCATTTTGCCGGATTCAATTTTAACACAGGGATTATTCGGTATTTCTTTTTTAAGGCCTTACCACTTTTTAGGTCTCGAAGGAATGGATCCAATTTCAAACAGCCTGTTCTGGAGTATGTTTTTTAATATTGGATTTTATATAATCGTTTCATTTTCAAGTCGAGCTTCATTTCTGGAGCACAGTCAGGCGGTGCTTTTCGTAAAAGCACCCTGGAGCTCAGGAAAAGATGGCCAGTATCAGCTGTGGCGAGGAACTTCTTCGGTGGAAGTATTGCAAGCATTATTAATTCGTTTTATTGGTGAACGAAATACAAAAAGAGCCTTTTACAGGTATGCAAGAGATCACCAAACGGATTTAACGAAGCTGCAGGAGGTAGATCAGGAATTTATTTCTTTCGCCGAACAACTTCTCACTGGTGCCATTGGTGCAGCTTCGGCGCGGGTTGTTATTGCCTCAGTTGTCAAAGAAGAGCCTTTTTCTGTTGCAGAAATGATGAATATTCTCAATGAGACACAGCAGGCTATTTCGCAGAAAAATGCGCTCGAGAAAAAATCTCGTGAGCTTGAGAAAGCGACCGCCCAATTAACCAAAGCCAATGCCCGATTGCTTGAACTTGATGGTTTAAAGGATGATTTCGTTTCAACGGTTACTCATGAATTGCGCACGCCCTTGACTTCTGTTCGCGCATTTGCTGAAATTCTTTATGATAACCCCGACCTTAACGTTGATCAAAAAACCAATTTTCTCAGTATTATCATCAAAGAAAGTGAGCGTCTGACACGGCTAATCAATCAGGTTCTCGATCTGCAAAAAGTAGAATCACACACCATGGATTGGAAATTAACCAATATTTCCATGGGAGATATTGTAAATGAGGCGATCGAAGCATGCAGTCAGATTGCAATGGAGAAAAATGTGATTTGCCGGGGCGAGATACCTGACGATGTGCCGGTGGTGCAAGGTGATCGTGACAGGCTGATTCAGGTCATGCTGAATTTAATCTCTAATGGTATTAAATTCGCCAATCCAGATTTTGGTGAGGTAACGGTTCAAATCTCTGTAAACAACGATCATCTGCAGATCGATGTTCGGGATAATGGGATCGGCATCAAGGAAGAAAACCAGCGGGTGATTTTTGAAAAATTCCGTCAGATCAACGATCCGGATCGTGGCAAACCAGCAGGGAGTGGGCTTGGGTTAACGATAACCCAGCGAATTATAGAATTTCATCAAGGTAAATTATGGGTGCAAAGTGCGCCGGATAAAGGATCGACATTCTCATTTACAGTGCCGTTTAAACGGAAAGAAGAAAGCATATTACCCTGATGTTTTGCTCAGTAAATTACTGATTGTTTATAACAGAACGTATCACATTCAGAAATAAATCGCCGGAGCCTAGCTGGCTTCGGCTGTCTTTTTTTTGCAAAGATAACGGGAGAAACAATGGCTCAAAAAGTTTTAATCGTCGATGATGAACCCAGTATTGTCCTGTCTCTGGAATTTCTCATGCAGCAGAAAGGGTACGATTTAAAAATAGCACGAACCGGGGACGAAGCACTTCAATTCATCGATGAGTTCCAGCCTGATCTCGTTTTACTCGATGTGATGCTTCCCAACAAAAATGGCTTTGAAATTTGCCAGTATGTGCGTTCAAAACCAGAATTCACTTCCATGAAAATTATTCTTCTCACCGCGAAAGGACGTAAGCAGGATATTGAAAAAGGACTGGCCATAGGCGCTGATGCGTATATCACCAAACCGTTTGCGACGAGAGATCTTGTGCAAACAGTACAAAATATGTTGAAGAAATGAAGCCGGGGAAACGACTTCTTCTGCCTCTGCTTGCGGTTGTGCCAGCTGCTGTACTTTGTATGATTATCGGCATTGGTCTGCTCTTCGTGCTCCCCAAAATCAGCCAGCGAGAGGTGGATATTCTTACATTGATTGCGCACAGGAACCTCGCTGTCCTGCTTCTGACCGGACTTGCCGCGCTCGCCACACTTATTTCGCTTACGCATTATTTTATTGTGAACTATTTTCTACCTTTGCAGGAAATATCTGAAGAAATCCCGCTCATTGTTTCCGGGAATGCAAAACATCGCTTGCAACAGCAGGGTGGCGGACAAATTTCTAATCTGATAAGAACTATAAATCAAGCTGCTGCTGTTTTTGAGCAAGTGCAATCCGACATCACTGCAAGTGTAGAAGCCTCCAACAAGCAGCATGAAAAAGAGAAAACCATTCTTGCATCGCTCATCAGTCAGTTGGAATCCGGTGTTATCGTTTGTAATCTGGAAGGTCTGATTCTGCTTTATAATAAGCGCGCCCATCATTTTTTAGCTGAAAACAGTGCTGGGGAGCTCGGGCTTGGACGTTCAATTCTGGGAATCTTTGAAAAAAATATTTTATCCCATACGCTGTGGGATATTAAATCCAAAATCAATCAAAACGGACATAATGTTTCGTCGGTGTTTTTATATGTAGTTGGTGGGCAACGCACGTTACGTATTCGCACGGTTCCCATTATTAGTGAAGAAAGAAAAATGCAGGGCTATATTTTGCTCATGCGCGATTTAAGTGAACAAGTGCAGCTCCATAAAAAACAAAGCCAGTTGATTACCAGCTTAAGTGAAGGATTGCGCGGAATAACGGCAAATATCCGAACAGCGATTGAAACAATTGTCGAATTCCCGAAAATGCGGGCGAAAAAACGTGATGATTTCCATCAAGCCATTTTAAATGAAGTTCACAACCTGAGTGAACGCATACAGCAGAACACCGGCAAAGATGTGCTCAAATTAAAATCACACTGGGCATTGGATGATATTTTGCTCACCGACGTGCTGCAAATCGTTCGTCAGATGTCCTTCGAGCAATTGGAAATAATTCTTGAAATTAAGTACGAACCTGTAGGGTTCTGGATTTCAGCCGATTTGTATTCGCTGGTTGTTGCTATGCTGTTTTTGCTCAATAAAATCAAAGAAAATGCAGGCGTTCATACAATTTATTTACATTCGTCGGGCAGAGAAGACTTTATCAAACTGGAATTTGGCTGGCAGGGGAATACTTTTGATAAAAGATTGGTCGAATCCTGGAATTCCGAATTACTTTTTCTCAGCGAAAGTTCGGTGAACCGAACGCTTGAGGAAGTATTAAATGAACACCACGCTGCGTTATGGTTGCAGCAAGACAAGGTGAACCGGGATGTGAGGCTAACTTTGCTGTTGCCGGTTTTGTTGGATCCAGTAATTGCACCCAGCCTTGATCCGATTGATATTCACAGCACTCCCCCACGATTTTATGATTTCGACCTTTTTCATCAAGCAGGGCAGTCCATTGAGACGGATGACAAACCACTGAGTTCGTTGAGCTATACAGTTTTTGATACGGAAACAACCGGGCTCGATCCTTCCGGTGGAGATGAAATAATTTCGATTGGCGCAGTGCGCATTGTTAATGGACGGTTGCTGGCTACAGAAACCTTTGATCAGCTCATCGATCCCGGCCGAACGATGACTGCCGAATCTGTAAAAGTGCACGGCATTACCCAGGATATGCTCACCGGACAACCTGTTGCAAAGGATGTTTTGCCACGTTTTTTTAAATTTGCAAAAGAGACCATCCTCGTGGCCCACAATGCCGCCTTTGATCTAAAATTTTTGCAAATGAAAGAAAAGGAAAGTGGAGTGGTGTTTGAGAATCCAGTGCTCGATACATTGCTTCTTTCTTCGATCATTCATAAAAATCAGAAACAACACAATCTTGACGCACTTTGTCAACGTTTCGATGTGAAAAATATTGGGCGGCATAGCGCCCTTGGTGATGCGCTGGCGACAGCAGAAGTCTTTTTAAAAATCATCCCTTTTTTAGAAAAAGCCGGGATAAAAACATTAAAACAAGCACGGGAAGCTTCAGAGAAAAATTTTTACAATAAAATTGAATATTGATTCCTAACCTGCTTCGCTCATAAATACCATGATTGGGCAGGGGATATCCCCTGGTCATAGTTTACTTTGAGTATTGCATGAATAAAGCTGGTTTAAGAGATGCTACTAAATATTGGTTTCGATTCGGCTTTTTTCTTATTAATTCCAACCTTAAATATAAAGTGTAATTATTCGCCCGTTTACCTCTACATATTTCCGTTATTATAGAATTGGTTCTGTAAAACAGACTTTACTAATGCAGGATAGTGAAATTCATTTGCTAAAATTCAATACCTTTTTGTGCCACAAAACCCAGAGCAATAAAATGAAATACAATCCAATACCAATTGAAATAAAATAATATCCCATCAAATAGGGTTCAAGAAACAAACGGAGTAATAAAGTCACTGCAAGGTAAATCACCGTAAAAATTATCGATTGGATTCTATTAAGGCGAAACTTCATTCGATTAATCCTCAAATTTCAATTAATACCACCCAAATCGTACTCATGTTTGAATAATCAAGCGCGGAGTCGGGAATGGGTACGATTTAGAGCAAAATTTACTTTTATCGACAATCTATTTTCCCAAAGCACTTGATATTTCATCCAAAATTGCAGGATCATCAATAGTGGACGGAGTGTTGTACTCCTGATTATCTGCAATTTTACGCATCACATTGCGTAATATTTTTCCGGATCGTGTTTTGGGTAATCGATCGACGATGAGTATTTTTCTTAGGTAGGCAAAGGCGCCGATTTTTTCTTTCACAATCGCAATCAGCTCATCAATCAGTTCTTGTTCCGCTTGAACGACTCCATCCTTCAACACCACAAGTCCAACCGGCACCTGCCCACGTAACTCATCCATAACACCAATGACAGCGCATTCTGCAACCGACTTGTGAAGAGTGAGTAGCTCCTCCATCTCACCTGTTGAAAGACGATGTCCCGCCACATTTATGACATCATCTGTTCGCCCCATAATAAAAACGTATCCATCCTCATCTTTATATCCGCCATCTCCGGAGGTATAGTAACCGGGATAGCGTGAGAGATAGGATTTTTCAAAGCGATCGTCATCATTGTATAAACTTGGCAAGCAGCCGGGAGGCAATGGCAATTTCACGACAATCTGGCCTTCCTCATTGGGACCGACTTCCTTACCGCTTGTGTCAAGAACACATACATCGTAACCACAAACAGGAACAGAGGCAGATCCTGCTTTTACGGGCAGCTCTTCAATTCCCATCATGTTCGCAACCATTGGCCAGCCGGTTTCCGTTTGCCACCAATGGTCAATTACTGGAATTTTTAATAGATTTTGCAGCCAATTTAATGTCGGGGGATCTGTGCGTTCTCCAGCAAGGAACAGGCAGCGAAGGCTGGAAATATCATAATCCTGTAAAAGTTTTCCCTCCGGATCTTCCTTTCGAATAGCCCGGAATGCCGTCGGAGCGGTGAAGAATGTTTTTACTTGGTGTTCAGCAATCACATGCCAGAATTTGCCCGCATCAGGTGTTTTTACGGGTTTACCCTCGAACAAAATGGTCGTGCAGCCTGTGAGTAAAGGCGCATATACTATATACGAATGCCCGACTACCCAACCGACATCCGAGGCTGCCCAATAGACATCGCCCGGTTTTGTATTATAGATTGCATCCATACTGTACTTTAACGCAACGGCATGCCCACCATTATCGCGCACGATTCCCTTTGGCAGGCCAGTTGTGCCGGAAGTGTACAAGATGTACAATGGATCAGTAGCATCAACCGGTACATAATTCACCGGTTTCGCTTCATGAAGTGCCTGTTGCCAATCATGATCCCTTGCAGTCATACTTTCAACTTCAAGTTCTGGACGATTGAGAATCACGCAATGCTCGGGTTTGTGTTTCGCCAATCGGATTGCTTCATCCAGGAGGGGCTTGTAAGGAATTTTGCGATTGATTTCAATGCCACAACTTGCTGAGACGACAACCTTTGGCTTTGCATCATCAATACGGATGGCCAATTCATGGGAGGCAAAGCCTCCAAAAACAACGGAATGCACTGCTCCTAATCTTGCGCTGGCCAGCATGGCAATAGCCGCTTCTGGCACCATTGGCATGTAGATGATAATCCTGTCACCTTTGCTCACCCCGAGATTAGAAAGAACACCTGCAAATTGTGCTGTTGCATCTCTTAACTCCCGATAGGTGTATTTTTTTACGGAATTGGTAACGGGTGAATCATAAATGAGGGCCAGCTGCTCACCACGTCCATTTTCCACATGAAAATCAGTAGCAAGATAACACGTATTAAGCTTTCCACCTTCATACCAACGGTAATGGCCACGTTCATTGCGTGATAAAATATTTTGTGGACTTTGGAACCATGCAATACGATCGGCCTGTTCCGCCCAGAATGTTTCGGGCGAAGCAAGAAAATGTGCGTAGTGATCTTTATAATTCATATAGTGCCCTCAGAATATGAGATAACGGGTTTTCTTTTCTAAAACAGGAAAGTGGATTTGCAAATTATTAATGATAAATCTGATGAGACCGTCGATAAACTCGAAAAATCGGACCCTGAGCGTGCCGAAAGGCCCGATTTTGAGCGTGGAATCGGGTCTTTCGACACTTTGACTTTCCTCTGTGCAGACAGGCTCATCGTCCGGTATTTTCCTTTTGCGACATTCTAGTCAAGTTTATAAACCATACCGTATGACGAATTGCAATAATCCACAAATCCATCTTCCAATCCTCAAGCGGGTTATTTTCTTTGATCAACAAGGCTGGCGACAACGCTTGGATCAGCGAGTGTTGAGATATCACCCAGTTGATCCACTTCTCCTTCCGCGATTTTTCTTAGAATTCTGCGCATGATTTTACCCGAACGTGTTTTCGGCAGGGCAGGGGTGAACTGAATTTTATCGGGTTTTGCATGTGGTCCGATGTGCTTACGCACAGATTCTTCTATAGCGGCGATTGTGGATGCATTGGCTTCAACGCCGGTCATCATTGTGACATAGGCATAGATTCCCTGCCCTTTTATGTCGTGGGGAAAACCAACGACAGCAGCCTCTGCGACACCCTCAGCCCGACCAATAGCACCCTCAACTTCTGCAGTTCCAATCCGGTGACCTGATACGTTGAGTACGTCGTCTACACGACCGGTAATCCAGTAGTAACCATCTTCGTCACGTCGTGCGCCGTCTCCGGTGAAATAATAACCAGGGAAACGTGAGAAATACGTTTGAATGAAACGTTCGTGATCACCATAAACGGTGCGCATCAGGCTTGGCCATGCCGCTTTGATGGCTAAATATCCCTGCACAGCACCTTCCAGTTCATTGCCGTGCTCGTCCATTAAAACAGGTTGTACGCCAAAGAATGGTAATGTGGCTGAGCCTGGTTTTGTGGCTGTTACGCCGGGTAGGGGAGTGATAAGAATGCCGCCAGTTTCAGTTTGCCACCAGGTATCAACGATCGGGCATTTGCCTTTGCCGATAACTTCATTGTACCAGTTCCAATCCGCTGCTTTAATGGGTTCGCCAACAGTTCCGAGAAGATTTAATGAGGACAAATTGTATTTTTCCGGCCATGATTTGCCTTCTTTCATTAAGGCACGGATTGCAGTAGGGGCTGTATAAAATTGATTGACCTTGTGTTTTTCGACAATTTGCCAAAATCTGCCATAATCAGGATAATTTGGCACGCCCTCATACATCATGGTAATGGCACGGTTGGCAAGCGGTCCATAGACGATGTAGGAATGGCCTGTTACCCAGCCAATGTCCGCTGTACACCAATAAATATCGTCTTCATGGTAATCAAACACATATTTATGGGTAAGCGACGTGTATACGAGATAGCCACCAGTCGTATGTAAAACCCCCTTGGGTTTACCTGTTGAACCAGAAGTATACAAAATATACAATGGATCTTCTGAATCCATTTCTTCTGCAGGACATTCAGCGTTAACTTTCGCCATTTCATCGTGCCAGTAGATATCGCGTACATTCTGCATGTTTACATTGTGCCCCGTTCGCTTAACGGTAAGAATTTTCTCAATCGATGGACATTCAGCGACAGCTTCATCAGCGTTTACTTTCATTGGAATATCTTGTTTTACACCGCGAACACCTGAGTCCTGAGTAATGAGCATCTTGCAAGCAGAGTCATTAATTCGGTCACGAAGGGATTCACTGCTGAAAGCGCCGAAGACGATAGAGTGTACAGCGCCGATTCGGGTGCACGCCAACATCGCGATAGCCAGTTCCGGGATCATTTGCATATAAATACAAACGCGATCTCCTTTTTTGATACCATTGGCTTTCAAGACATTGGCGCATTTTTGTACTTCGCCCAATAATTGTGAATAAGTATACGATTTGGACTCTGAAGGATCATTTCCTTCCCAAATTAAAGCCGTTTTGTCACCCTTCCCATCCAGTACGTGCCGGTCAAGACAATTGTAGCTCACATTGGTTTTTCCACCTAAGAACCACTTAATTTCTCCTTTGTGGAAATCATATTCGACAACTTTGTCCCATTTTTTAAACCAATGCAGTCGTTCGGCCATTTCCGCCCAAAACTTTTCCGGATCATTCACAGATGCATCATACATTTTTTTGTATTCTGCCATGGATTGAATATGCGCTTTTTTAACAAAATTGGCGGCTGGTTCGAATTTCGCAATCGAACTCATGGTTTACTCCTGCGTTTATTCCACTAAAATTTTTATGAGTATAGAACTGATGTGAAAATTTTGGTACTGTTGAATTCACAAACATCGAAAATTAAGTAATAAGGATGATGCATTCATCATTTGTAAATGAGTGCATGATTAAAACTTAAAAAAAGTCGCTTAAATTAATTCATCCTGAATAGCCTTGAAAATTTCCATGACTATTCAGGATTTTATGATTGTTGTTAGAACACTTAACAGAAATACGGAATCATTGAATTATGCACTTAATTCTTTGGGAACACGTACATTTTCAACAAGGTGTTGTATCTTTTCCGGAGGGGCTGGAGTGAATTTCGTTACGACCAGTGTCACAATAAAATTCAATAGCATACCAAGTGTTCCAATGCCTTCCGGTGAAATGCCAAACCACCAGTTTGCAGCATTGTTTGCACCTGGATTGACAAATTTGAAGTAAATAATATACGCTGCGGTAAAAACAATACCTGACAACATACCGGCAATCGCTCCTTCTTTGTTTACTTTCTTGGAAAAAATACCAAGAATGATAATTGGGAAGAAGGAGCTGGCAGCCAATCCAAAGGCGAAGGCTACCACCTGCGCCACAAATCCTGGCGGATTAATACCAAAATAGCCAGCGATAGCAACGGCAAAACCAGCAGCGACACGTGCCCACACCAGTTCCTGTTTTTCGCTCAACTCTTTCATGAAAATCGACTTGAGAAGGTCGTGCGATACCGAAGTTGAAATAACCAGGAGAAGCCCGGCAGCTGTTGAAAGTGCTGCCGCTAGTCCTCCCGCTGCAACTAAAGCGACAACCCAGTTCGGCAACTGCGCAATTTCCGGATTCGCTAAAACCATGATATCACGATCGACCTTCAGTTCGTTTTCCAAACCGTCAGGTGCATTTGCGCCGCGATACTGCATAATGCCATCATTGTTTTTGTCCGTCCAGGAAATGAGTTTTGTTTCTTCCCAGTTTTTAAACCACGATGGAGCACTGGCGTATGGTTTATCATTCAATGTCTGAATCATGTTCGTGCGTGCAAAAGCAGCAACTGCGGGAGCCGTTGTGTAAAGGATGGCGATGAACAAAAGCGCCCATCCTGCGGATTTACGAGCGTCCGCAACTTTTGGCACAGTGAAGAAACGAATGATAACGTGCGGCAAACCTGCGGTACCCACCATCAACGCCGCTGTGATAAAAAATACATCGATTGTTGATTTCGTGCCACCGGTATATGCTGCAAATCCAAGGGCTTCATTCAAGCCATCAAGTTTACTAAGCAAGTAGGATCCATCACTCAAAGTCCCACCAAATCCCAATTGGGGAATCGGATTTCCTGTCATCAGGATTGAAATGAAAATAGCAGGAATGAGATAAGCGACGATCAAAACGCAATACTGGGCTACTTGCGTATAAGTGATACCCTTCATGCCACCAAGAACTGCATAAAAGAAAACAATACCTACGCCAATAATAACACCAGAGGTGATATCAACTTCCAGAAAACGCGAGAAAACGATACCAACGCCACGCATTTGGCCAGCTACATAGGTGAATGACACGAATATAGCACAGATAACAGCCACAATTCTGGCAACGTCGGAATAGTAGCGTTCGCCAACGAATTCTGGTACTGTATATTTACCAAATTTACGCAGATAAGGTGCAAGTAAAAGCGCTAACAGCACATAACCACCTGTCCATCCCATTAGATAGACGGCACCATCTCTACCGATAAAGGAGATAAGACCTGCCATGGAAATAAACGAAGCCGCTGACATCCAGTCTGCACCCGTCGCCATACCGTTAGCAATTGGATGCACCTGTTTCGAAGCGACATAAAACTCTCCTGTGGAACTCGCACGGGACCAGATCGCAATACCGATGTAAAGCGCAAAAGTCAATCCGACGATAATCCAAGTCCACATTAAAATACCCATATTCTATCCTCCGTAAAGAGTGGAAAAATCGATTATTTTTTTAAATTATTCTTCTGCTACACCGTATTTTGCATCCAATTTGTTCATCCAGCTTACATAGACGAAAATTAAGATAACAAAGATGATCTCAGAGCCTTGTTGGGCAAACCAGAATCCCAGTTTAAAACCGAAAAAATGAATATTGTCAAGTGCATCGACGAGTAAAATTCCAAACCCGTAGCTTACCACAAACCAGATCGACAAAAGAATTGCCAGATATTTTAAATTGGTTTTCCAGTAGGCTTCGAGGTTTTCTTTTGTAGCCATATAACTCCTCCGTTGATAGTGTTAGGCAATGCATGGTTTTATTTAAAACAGACAACGGAAAGCAGCTCATGATTTTTGTTGTAGAATTAACTGCTGCCTGTCTCAACCCGTCATGTATTTTATCTTTGATTGTTAGAATTTGTAATAGGTCACAAATTGGAAACGATTGCTCGTTCCTGCGTCAGAAGTTTTATAGGATGTTTTCAGATATTGGGTTTCCAGCATGAAAGTCACTGCTTCATAAGCATTGTATGCTATGTTGCCGAAGAACCAATCATTGCGTGTTCTGGAAACATAATCATCTTCCGGATCATCAAGACCTCCACCGATAGTTGCAGACCATTTGGGATTAATGGTATATTTGGCCTGAGCCCAACCACCCATACTTGCAACATTATTTACAGAAGTTGCATCACTACTAAATCCTTGAAATACACCGCCAAAAAAGCTGTTCAGGTTTTCACCTTTAAAACCACGAATGGTAAAAGCGAGGGGGCCAGAGCTAAATTCAGCATCTGCATTGATTGAAAAGGATGGCTTATCGTGTGGATTTCCGGAAAGATCATTGATTTGTTCTGATCCATAATGGAAAGACGCGGAGAGTTTTGCAGATCCGGCATTAAACCAGGCTCGACCCATGAACCATGGCATTCCGGAGCGCTCACCGTCACCAACGGGATCAAAGGAACCGCCTGCAAAATTATCATATTTAATATTTCCGGCCATTGGACGGTTGATACTCAGAGCAACTTTCATCGGTTTTCCTGCATAAGTCACTTTTATTTGTGGAAATCGCATCCATAGATTTCCTTTACCAGCGCCAACAACAAAGCTGGCGGTGTTCGGAAAAGGCCCGGAAATTAATGCCCAATCCTGACCAAACCGGCTTTCCCAATTTCCTTTACTTATCTGTACCCATGCATGACGCAATCGCACAAGTGGCTGGCGTGCAGCTGTACTTGAATTGGGAAATCCGCCTGCGAAATCAAATTCTACAAGGCCTGTAACTTTAGCTCCATCTTCACCAACAGGATTGGCGAATTTCATTCCCAAACGAGTGTGACGGGCATTCATTGTAAAAATTTCCTGATCGGACTGCGGGCTTCCATCCGGCCTTGCAAACAAGAACCAGTCTCCGACCGCAGTTTCTGATGTTTCGTAAATAGCTTCTGCCTTAACAAAGCCGTAGAATGTGACATCATACTTGCTCTTAACTTGCTGTGCCAGCGATATAGATGCTGACAATAACATAAATCCTAAAGCATAAAATAAAGATTTCCTCATTGCTTTCCTCCTCTGGCAGGTGGGTTCGTTTAATTCGAAACTGAATTTCATTACCTTTGAAAGGCTTAATCCTTTTGCAGCCAAATTCAGCTCATGAATAGTTAACTTTGAAGGTGATGTGCATGTGGTGGGAGTGCGCTGCAATAGATTTTAATGCCAGCAAAGAGTGAATTAGACAAAACCAGATAGTCTTAACATCTACTTCCTCCTTCGATATGTGAGCATTTAGTTTGAATGAGTTGTTTTCAATCCGTTTTATCGAATAGTAATGCGCACAAGAGTATAAGATTTACTATGCGAATGGTATGCCATAAGTGATATAAATATATTTTATGTTGTGTCGTTAAATATTTTGATGTAAGTAATTGTAAAATGGAAAAATAATGAAATCAGAGAAATTGCTATCAATTGACTACATAAAAAATGGTGCGACATTTTTGTCGCTGGATAAAAGAAGGGAAAATGTGGGGATTCTCGGTGTGTTTCAATTATGTAAGAAAATGTAAGTTATTTATTTCGTAAACTTTATAAATAATGGAATCTGGTGCGACTTTACTGTCGCATTTAAGTGCGATAAAAATGTCGCAAAGCGTAGCATCCTATTTGCGAATTCGATTATAAGATAGTTTTATCGTTCTAATGATGTCGCATTGTGTTCTTTGTTTTTAAATCGATCGGCATTTATTTTATGTTTTGCAAGTAATCGCTGGAATGTGCGTCTGGGGACATGCGCTGCTTCCGCAGCTTTTGATACATTTCCTTTGTTTTCCTGCAGATATTTTGAAAGAATCTCAAATTCAAATTTATTGATTGCTTTGGCTTTGAGGGCCATTAGCCCTTCACTGAGATCCTTTGGTTGCGCGTTGAGTTCACCATTTACAGGTACTGGGTGTAAATATCCCGGTAAATGTCTTGCTTTTATTTCTGTTGAGGACGTTAAGACGGCCGCACGCTCAATGACATTTCGCAACTCTCGAATGTTACCAGGCCAATTGTGGGCGACCAGTATGGACATAGCTTCATGGGATATATTGCTTATTGTTTTATTTAATTTGGCCTGAACGGATTTAATAAAATTGTACGTGAGTTGTGGAATATCCTCTCTTCTCTCACGTAGTGCGGGTAAGTGGATGGTGAAGGCATTTAATCTATAAAATAGATCCATGCGAAATTCTTCATTTCTTATGGCCGTTTCGAGGTTTCTGTTTGTCGCAGCAATAATCCGGACGTTTACTTTATTTACATCAATTCCTCCAATTGGTCGAATTTCTCCGGATTGTAAAAATCGCAATAATTTAGCTTGCAGGTCCAGGGGCATATCACCAATTTCGTCTAAAAAAAGTGTGCCATTATGTGCTCGTTCGAGAAGTCCGGGGTGATCTGAATGTGCACCGGTAAAAGCCCCTTTTTTATGTCCGAACAATTCACTTTCGATGAGTGTTGGACTTAATGCTGTGCAATTTACAGTTATTAAGGGTGCTTCATGCAGTAAACTTTTACTGTGAATCATACGGGCTACGAGTTCTTTCCCAGTACCGCTTTCTCCCCGAATAAAAACACTGGTGGATGTTGGAGAAACCTGTGAGATTAAACGGCCAACTTCTTGCATCTTTTCTCCGCGACCGATAATGAAGCCACCCGCAATTTGACCATGGGATGTGGTCCAGGTTGAGCGAAATGTATCTTTGAGAATTTTCTTTTTCTTTACATCATCAAGCATTGTCCAGATAAGCATAGCACTGGACTGCCCAATTAGAATGGTATTTATTGGTTTTTCACGGGCGAGTTTTTCTTGTAAAGATGAATTTTCGACCATATTAATGATCATATCCAGATTTTTATCGCTTATAAAATCATGGTAATCCTTTGAAGTTGGGATACCGAGCTGGTCAGCAATGACAACACCTGGAGCTGTTGCGTCTTTATCAACGACCGCAGCAATCGAAATCGCCTGATCATTGATTAAAAGCTTAATTAAAGGTGCCGAGATGCTCCCTGCACCAATGATTAAGACGCGAATTCTGAATTTTTTTTGTGTCGTAAATTCAGTTTCATCATTAAGAAAAGACAATGTAAACTCTTGAAATTGTTGTAGTCATTGTACTTTTTTTTATATGCATTTTACAAATTCATGCAAAACAGGATATTGGCTTAGGGAACAATTGAAATCATTTTTTTTGTTTTTTTGGGGGCTTTATCAGTATATCAACTTAAATTGAGATGCGCAAGAAGAAAGAGCCGCTCGACGGTTTTCGGACATTGCAAAAATTTTTTGATAGTGATTTAATATGTATCAAAAAACCAAGTATATAAATACGAAAACAACGCTGCAATCACTCAACGTCCTTCCATGCTAAAGTTGCCATTTCCAATTTAATTGGTGGTGGGATATTATCTGGGGTATCTGCTGAGTTTGAATTTCACCCTAATAAAAGTATGCAACGGTAGAAGCTTCTCACGCCTGAGGCGGCAGACTTGTTCCTGCATGGAGTGAGCAAATCTTCCTCAGACACTGAAATGGACATCTTATTCTACATACCGCAATCCATTCGTACGAAACTTCATGGCACTACGTATAGCTTCCCTCTCCAAAAAAAGAAAATTTTATTGTGCCAAAATTTGACGACCATTTGCGGAGTGGCCATTTGCTCCTCAGCAGGCTACCACCAGTATAAACCATACTAACTATCTCCCCTCCAGCCATCTCACAAAGCTCTCGTTGTGCGTGCCTAAAGGATAGTGCCAATCTGCAAGAAGCTTTAGGCCTTCATCACTTCTCCATATGAAATCAATTGCCGCTGTTCGATGTGATACGTTAGTGATTTTCAGCACATGCAATTTCACATCTATGAGAAGATTTTGCCCTATTTCTGAAGCGATGCCCTGTGCTTCCAGAGCGCTGCGAATTATTTCCGCTTGCTCGAGATCATACGTGGCCCAAACGATACCGTTCGTGCCACGCAGATAGTCTATATCCACGTACTCGACAACAATTTCGACTATGGAACCGAATGGCAACTCCAGTTGGTCCCATTTCAAAATCACGCCATTTTCGAGCTCAAGTATACCGAGATCTTTGTATGTTGCGGTTTTCTTTTCGAATTTCATCTTTGTCGAAAGTATTGGATAGTGCTTGATACTATTTCAATTTCAACATCTTCTTTGTCTGTACAAAATTGTTTGCCCTCAGGACGTAGAAATAAAGGCCGCTAGCCACAGTTAAACCCTGGGCATCGCGTCCATCCCAGCTTACAGTGTGGCTTCCAGCGGTATAGCTAGCCTTGATCAGTTGCCGTACCAATTGCCCTGAAGTGTTAAAAATGGACATTTCTATTTCGCCATTTTGGGGAAGATCAAAGCTGATCTGCGTACCCGGATTGAATGGATTGGGGTAGTTTTGCTTAAGTTCAAACTGAGTGGGCACAGCGATTGTAACTTCTTCGCCAATGGCAGTCTCTGTGCTGAAATTCTGGTATGCAGCATCCATCGCATTGGCGTTGGCCTGCATGTGTTCAAGGTTCTCACCAAAAACCAATCCAAAGGAGATCGTTGCCGAGTCCCCGTTCGCCAGCCCGGAAAGCCGGGTCGACAGCATGATTTTTTCAGCCTCACGCGGTTCGGTAGGGATGCCTTTACCGGTACTGATATAGTCGTAATAGTCGTTATCCGATTCCAGATCCCAGTTTGTTTCTGTTTCGATAGCCAACAGATCGTGGCCACTGAGTATTTTGACACCCACATGGGTTTCAGGATCTCCCTCCGCATCAAACATATAAAACAGATTCCGCTCTGCGTCATAGCCAACCATATCATCTATTTTGCCGAACTCGTATCTCGGATTATCATTGTGTGCGGCCAGATTCATAAAAAGGGCGACAACAACATCCGTTAGATCGCCATTGTACCCGGTATTGAACAACGTGTAGCGAAAGATAAGAAAGTCATCATTCGTTGAATCAGCCCATTGAAAACTCTCCTGATGAACTTTTAGACCGATTGGCTGATGTTCATTCATTCGAGGAGTATGCAAATCGTCATAATACATGCTGATGTCTTGATCTGACACAACAGTTCCTTCGGTGATCTGGCTTCCCACAGCAGGTTGCCAATCTGAATCATACTGTGAGCCAGTCATCATGACACGTTTTTCACCATCGATATCCGATCCGACCCATAGCCCGCCGTACCAAAGGTAGTCGTGCCCATTTATGCGTGGCCAGTGGCCTTGCGCATCTGATCGAAATCCATAATCTGAACCGCCCAGCAATCCCTCATTCGTCATGAGCAACGTCACATTGCCTGCGGTGTGGTACGGGAAAACAGTATAGTTTGTCGCATTCATTGTAACGGTATTTCCATCAACGTCTGTAACTTGACAGGAACTGCTGGCCATGTCCCCGAATTTTAATTCACCAATAAATCCACTCCACATGCCATCACTCGCCACCTGGTCACCATTTTCACCAGCATCATTTAGCAAAATCGGGCCAATGGTGGCGCCATCATTGATCTGATAGTAACCTTCAACTTTTGCAAGGCCAGATTCATCAAAGGCTTCAAACTGCAAAAGTGCCTGCTTGTTCTGGGCAGTTGCCAACCACTCACGTCGTGGGCGCCCGGTTGGGGGCGGATTGTTATCCTGTGTGATGCCAGGAATGCCACATAAATAAATGTTGTCGGTCTCAACGGATTGCCAGCGACTGGTGTTGAATTGGATAATAAGCTGATCGTTAATAATAGTGGAATGGGGGGCAAAATCCTTGCCTGAATATCGCGTGAACTGTTGTGGAGTGCTCCAGGTTTGGCCGCCATCAGCACTTGTTCGATAGAACACATTCCAGTCGCCTGTCCAGTCATAACCTGTTCCACCGAAAAGTGATGCGACCTCTTTTAGCCCAGATGCAGAATAGATAATCCACATTGTACCGTCAGATTGTTTTCTTGGGTGAAATTCCGGCGGTCCGGTGCCATGCAGTGTGGCTAAATCACTTTGAGAAAGCGCGATTGGCGATGACCACGTAGCCCCGCCATCGGTGCTGGTTCGCTGGTACAACTGGGGAACGATACTCCCCTGGTAGATTGGAGCCCGATTGATGGACAGGTAAAAAAGATGCAGCGTAGCTCCGTCACCTGACGCAATTGTTGGGCGGTCATAGTAATCGTCCGGTGCAAGTAACATGCGATCTTCGGCCCAGGATATGCCATCGTCTGCGCTGGTTTTATAGTGTATATTGCCTGTTTTTTCATCTAAATAGACTGCCCATAATGAGCCGTCGTTGGTCATGGAAAAGACAGCAGAAGCGGGGACTGCAATCTGAGCATGTTCGGACCATGTTACACCGTGATCATCGGAATAGACAAGGAAGGTAGCCGGGCCAAAGTCTGTCCACTGAAAATACGAGATAATGATACGTCCACTTGCGCTTTGCAGCCCTTGAAATGCATCATATTTTCTTATTTCACTTGAAGAAACAAGCTGTGAAGGTTGCCACGTAAGGCCGGTATCACTGCTGCGAGCGACAAAAATTGAGTCCGCATCTGTGTCCCATGAGAGAACTCTGAAGAACATCAAAAGCTCGCCATTGTCCAGGCCTAACGGAAATATCTCGTCGGTGACGACTGCGGAGTTTAAATGGGCAGGAAATTCCTTGAATTCTGAAAAATCAGTGCTGTTTGCAATTGAATGGGAGAGTGAGCGGGAATGCTTCAGAGCAGGAGCCACCCGCGGTTTTTTCGTGATGATTCCATCGGCTATCTTTACCTGCCGCTGTGCTAAAAGCGCTTCATAGCGCTCACGTGCAGCGAAGTGTTGACTGGACTGCCCATACGTTTTTTTTGCCAATCGCGTTGCGGGCAAGAGTTCTGTTTGGGCCGAGAGTCTTCCTGAGAAGACCAAGCTGAGCATGAGTAAAAAGAGATAAGGCTTCTTCATTTCTTCCTCCTTTTTGTAAAGGTGCGACGCACTTGGTTTCGATAAGCGTGCAAATCTTTGATGGTGCTTAGAACTTCTGAGTGAAGTGCGTCGCACCTGACTTTTTTTGGACACTATCGAAAAGAGTCGCGGTAAAGTAATAACACACGAATTAAGGTAAATGCGATGCCGCATGGGCATCGACACGTGTTTGTGATCACTGGGAGTAAAGATAGGAAATTCGAATAGCGGTAAACCCCGCGAAATCTTGCAATATTACGGCATTTTCTTGCATTGTGACCAGGAATTGCATCAAAACTGGATGGTTAATAGAAAAAAGCAGCGTTTGACGGAAGCTGTCACGGTGGGAGTTTTTCAATCTGCATATTCAAATGCGAGTCTTTTTGGGAAGGTCAATTGGTGGGTAAAATCAGATCACGCACGTTATTTGGCTGGAGGTCGTTTGTAAGTTGATGGCGCTACGCCGAATTGTTTCTTAAAGCTGCGGGCAAAATTGTTTAGATCCGAGAAACCAACATGGTAACAAATTTCGGTGATATTTCCAGCTCCTTGAGAAAGGAGATCCGCTGCACGCTGCAAACGCATTGAGCGAATAAGCTGTCCAGGAGGTTGGTTGATGAGCGCCTGCAGTTTGCGATTGAGCTGTGCCTCGCTCATGTGTACTTCGGCGGCGAGTTTTGTTACGTTAAATTCTTCATTACTCATCTGAGTATCAATGGTCTCGAGGGTTCGCTTGAGAAAGGCTTGATCCGCTGAAACGACGGAGACTTCCGAAGGTCGAATGATGGTCGCTGTGCTGAATTTCTCACGCAGTTTTTTTCGCATTTTAATGAGATTCTCAATGCGAATAACAAGCTCATCTGCATTGAAAGGCTTGATCAAATAGTCATCGACACCGATTTTCAGGCCTGTGATTTTTTCTTCGTCCCCGGCTTTGGCTGTCAGCATGATGATAGGGATGTGACTGGTCTTCTCATCGGCACGGATTTTTTTGCAGAACTCATAGCCATCCATATTCGGCATCATTACATCGCTGATGATGAGATCAGGAATGGTTTCTTGTGCGGCCAGTAAACCTTGCTCTCCATCTACCGCTTCCCATACATGATATGCTAGCTGCAGATGGTCACGAATGTAATGACGCACGTCGGCATTGTCCTCAACGATCAGGATGATATCCTGGTCACTCTCAGTTGGTTTCCTGGTAATGGTTACTGACTGCTCATCTCCGGGTAGAGGAAGCAGGAACCTTGAGGCTTGAGCATCATTGATCAATGCTCGATCTGCGCTTGTCATTTCCTCGTTTTCTTGCAACTGGTCTTCAATCTGTCGCCTCGGCAACTGCACGATGAACTCTGTTCCCTTGCCCACTTCACTCGTCACCCCAAGAATGCCGTTGTGCAATTGGACCAATTCTTTTGCCAGGGCTAAACCGATGCCAGAACCTCCACGTTTTTGTGTGTCGGCGCTGTCAACCTGGTAAAATCGATCAAAGACATGCGGCAGGCGGTCTGCAGCGATGCCCACACCGGTGTCCGCAATCGTAATCGTTACAAAATCATTTTCATGTAAAACCGTAACATCGCTGACGGTTTGCAAGGAACTGGCTTTGCTTATCGTGTGCGTACTTTTTTTGGTTATGACAGTTATTATAATTGAGCCGTCGGTCGGCGTGAATTTGAATGCGTTCGACAGCAAATTGACAATAATCTTTTCCAACTTATCCGGCTCATAATCGAGCATTACTTTTTTTTCATCACAAACAAACTGTAAGGAAATATTTTTTTCTTCAGCGAGTGCTTCAAAAGAATAGAAGAGATTTTTAAGAAATCGAATGACATTGTTGCGCACGAAATTTAGCTTCATGCTACCGGATTCGAGCTTCGACAGATCCAATAATTGGCTGACCAAATGCAGTAGCCGCTGTGCGTTGCGCTGCGCTATCGACAATTTTTTTTTGAATTTCTCTTCTGTTATACTGGTAATCACTGTATTGATTTGCCCTAGCACCAGTGTCAGTGGTGTTCGGAATTCATGGGAAATATTGGTAAAAAAACGCGACTTCATCTGATCCAGCTCTTTGAGTTTTTCTGCCTCCACTTGTTCGATTCGTAAGCGATTCCGGAGAGCGATTCGATTCAACTCGTACTGCCGTACACCGTAAAGGAGCGATAACACAACGATGGACAAAAGTGAGTACGCCCACCAGGTCTCCCACCATGGAGGAAAAATTGTTATTTGAACCGAAGTACCCTTTTCATTCCATACACCGTCATTATTTGCAGCTTTGACTCTGAAAGTATAATTACCGGGATCGAGATTAGTATAGCTGGCTCTACGCAGATTGCCAACCATTTGCCAGTCTTTTTCATAAGGTTCGAGCTTGTAGGCATACTGATTGTCCAAGGGGCTGGTATAATGCAATCCAACATATTTGAATGAGAAATCATTTTGTGTGTGGGTCAGATATATATGATCGCAAAAAGAAACGTGCTGTTTTAAAACAGATTGGGAATCTATTTTAACTGATTTGTTGAACAATTCGAAATCGGTCAAAACCACTTTCGGAGGTATCGGATTATCCGTGATTTCCGAAGGATAGAAACTGTTGAATCCACTGACCGTGCCTAAAAAGATTTCTCCATTGGCGGCTTTGAAAACCGCCCCCTGATGAAACTCCTCAGAGGACAAGCCGCTTCCCTGGTTATAAACTCTTACTTGTTTCGTGACGGGATCAAATTTCACCAACCCGTTATCAGTACCTATCCAAAAATTTCCCATGTCATCGGCGATGAAAGAATCAAGGCTGTTGGTTGGAAATCCTACATTGGCGGTAGTGTAGGGCGTGACCGTTTCAGTCATGGGATTGTATGCCAGCAGACCAGCACCATAGGTTGCCAGCCAAAGAATGCCAGATTCATCCCGGTATAATCCCCAGATCGGAAGAGATGGTATGCGATTGCGTAGGCTCTTGCCTCTGCCATGCGTTTTGAATTCTCCGGAATTAGGATCAAAACTGGTCAGGCCTAATTCGGTACCGATCCAAAGCATGCCGCTTTTATCTTCGATTAGTGTATTTTGAACATTCTCATATCCTGTTATATTTTCACTTTCCGGGAATGAGTATAGTTTGCACATCCTCGCGTCCGGATCGATTCGAGTTAATCCTTTCGAAGATGTTGTCCAGAGAAGATTGTTCTTCGCCCGGATTATATCATAACATGGAAGAGAATAGTCTAAAATACCATTTTGATCTCTGACAGGCAAACGCTGGAATCTCCTGTGCTCCTCATCAAAAAAGAAAATCCCTTGAGTGGTCACTACCCAGAGATTCTCCAAGGCGTCTCGAAGCATGCCTCTTGGTGTTCCGTGGATACCAGTGGGTTTTGTTGCAAATTCGCCGCTGTGGTGTTCGAATAGACCGGTCAAACGGTTCAGGCTGCTGAGGGAGTTGCGCATGCCGAGCCACAAAATATTCTCGTTGCCTTTTTTCGAATCTAAATAAAAAGAAAAAACGTTGGGATTTTGAATGCTGTGCTTCGAATTAGGTTGATATTGATAGCGGGTGAACTTACTGGCATGTTCCTTTATTTTAGTGACACCCTGTCTGGTACCCAACCAGAGTATTGAGGAATGGTCTTCCAGCAGACCCAGGATTACAGGGCTAAAAAGTCCATCCTGGTTGGGATGATTCGGTTCAAGGTAGGAAAACTCACCCGTTTGCCGGTTAAAGGTAAGGAGACATGTTATTGTTGCTATCCAGAATGTGTCGGGATTACCAGAATCCTGGTGGATGACAAGACGCGTGTAGCCATCCCATAGTGCATTCCCGTACTGCAATTCAGACACTGCCTTTGTGGGACTTTTAGCCATCCGAGTCAAATCGAAGGGAAAAAAATCACTCTGCCCGGTTGCTTTTTCAAGTCTGTAGATTCCAAGATGTGTACCTAACCAAAGAATGCCATGCTCGTCGGGCATCTCCTTGACAAAACGAATTGCCCCGGGAACATTTCTATGAAAATTGTGTGTGTATGAATACTGCTTAAAAGAATCCCCTTGTCTGTCATACAAATTTAGACCATCGCCAGTTCCAATCCAAATATCTCCGTCGCTGTCCTCAAAAATTGCATGACTTGGGATGAAATCATTGCTCACGCTACCAGAATCATTGTTATCATGTGTGTAAAATCTGGTTTCAATTTTTTGCGTATTCTGCCAACTCAAATGAGCTAGCCCCGAACGCCCACTGCCAATCCACATGTCTCCATACCTGTCCTGGCAAATTACAGTCACAACATCTCTTTCCTTGAAATGCCCTTGCTTTTCATCCAAATGAAAACGGGTAAAGCGGTTGTGTTGTGGGTCATAACGATTAATACCGTTCGACGTCCCGATCCAAATAAAACCGTCCCGATCTTCATATATCCGGGTTATGTTGTTGTCGCCAATACTTGTTGTATCTAACGGATCATAACGGTAGGTTTTATACTCGTAACCATCAAAACGGATCAAACCATCCTGG
Organism: Deferribacteres bacterium; assembly: GCA_020633655.1. Classification (GTDB taxonomy): domain Bacteria; phylum Zhuqueibacterota; class Zhuqueibacteria; order Zhuqueibacterales; family Geothermadaptataceae; genus Bioreactorimicrobium. Next base: position 272,359 of record JACKDF010000008.1, on the reverse strand, counting down.
GTTCCGAACCACAAAAAGCCCGACTTGTCCTGCAAAAGATCAAAAACGGTTGTCTTCGGCAGGCTCGATTCCAGATCGAATCTCACAGAAAATTCCTGTGAATGCACTATATTAGCGGTGTCAAAAGGTTGTAGAAAAATAAACCCAAAAAACAAGAAACACCAACCTGCAAACCCTTTTACCGAATTCATAAATGAGCCTTTCTTAACCGAGCTCGCGAGTCGGGTGGTTTAATGTTTTGAATTTAGGGTGCACTGCCTGTTTCACACTTCGTTCTCCAATGCAGGCTCGTCTACTTTGTGGGAAATAGTCATTCTTATCAAACCAGTTAAGTCTATCGAGTTATGCATACATGTTAATTTACGAGTTAACTTCTACAGTGTAAGTGGTGCAGTTAAATGATATATGCGATTTTTATAGCGTTTGTTAACACGTTAATAACGGTTTTTAACTTTACATATCTGTATTAATTAAATACAATATTATATACAATATTTATCTTCACTTAGATGCGAAAACAATGTAGACTATAACAAAAATAAAGATAACGAATTCTGATAGTTTCGAATGGTAATTGAGGTAAATGGATGGAAAAGACAATCGTTCGTATCAAAATGATGTTTAAAAAGTCATTAATTCTTTTTGTTTTAATAATGCTTTTCAATATTGATAGCCTTTTTTCAAAGGACAATCCAAATTTAAAAGTGCAATTTACATTTGGCAACCTCACAACTGACAGCAACCGGGTTATCGATGATGCCGGTGTTTATACATCAACCTTAGAAAACAATGCCAGCTTGATAAAAATCGGAAATTTTTCTGTTCTTGATCTGGGGGCTGCAAATAGCTATCTGAATTTGGGAAGTGAAGTCGGAACGATTATTTCATCCCTATCCGATTTCACAATATCGACATACCTGTACATCGATGAAAGCGCTGACATCTCCGCTAATGGAAATTTTATCTGGACATTTGCTAATTCCGATGATATTGCCAAAGACCAAAATGGCAATATGTTTTTAAGAGCCAGTGAGATGCGCTATGCCATTTCCAAGACGCATTGGGGTGGTGAATCAACTTTAAATTATGGTAAGGCGCTGACAAAAGGAACCTGGAAACACGTGACTTATACACAATCCGGCAGCTCGGGGGCGCTTTATATTGATGGTGTTTCTGTGAAAACCGGGTCTATCGCACTTCTGCCAAAGGACCTGGGGGCCACGACTCACAATTTTCTGGGCAAATCGTGCTATGCAAATGACGCTTACCTTGCAAAAACCTATTATTACGATTTCAGAGTTTATAATAAAGCCCTCAGCGCTGCAGAAATCGCGGCTTTGGGTAGTGACGTTGCTGCTTTAAACAGTGCCATGGGCACTGGATTGTTAGCGATAGCCAAAGCCGAACTCGATCTGGGAAACCTGGACGCTGTCATTTCTGATTTGATCTTGCCAACATCTGCAGACGGCGGCGTCGAAATTAGCTGGCAATCTTCCAATAAAAACGTTATCAGCAACAAAGGAGTTGTGACACGTCCGGTTATTGGAAGTGATCCAGTGGAAGTTACTCTGACGGCTTACTTTCGAGTAGCTAATGAAAGTGATTCCAAACAGTTTATAGCCACAGTGCTGCCATTGTATGATGACCGAATAAGTGTCGAAAGGGATTCACTTCTACTTACAATTCTCGGATCACTGAAAAACTTACGAAGCAATCTCATACTTCCACAAACAGGTGTGGAAGGCTCAGAAATTACCTGGCTTTCTGGTAAGCCGGATTATCTTTCGGATACGGGCGAGGTGATGCAGCTTTCCCCAATAGGCGGCGGCAAGACCCATGTCCTTCTGACAGCAACAATCAGCAAAGGGCAGGAATCCACTACGAAAACATTTGACATCTACATCGCTGAAGATGAAGGCTTTTCTGGCTATCTCTTTGCTTATTTTACTGGAAATACCGGCACCCAGGAAGCCATCCGCTTTGCTGTAAGCAGCGATGGTTTTACGTACCGGGCTTTAAATAACAACGAACCTGTCATCCGTTCTGACAGGATCAGCACGACAGACGGTGTGCGTGATCCGCATATTTTACGGGGAACCGGCGACAGCACATTTTACATGGTGGTTACGGATATGGTTTCTGCTAATGGCTGGAGCTCGAACCACGGCATCGTCCTGTTAAAATCCAAAGATTTGATAAACTGGACTTCCAGCACGGTTGATATTAAAGCCAAATTCCCGGAATTCAGCACGATTGACCGAGCCTGGGCGCCGCAAACCATATATGATCCGGCGAAAGAAAAATACATGGTTTATTTTTCCATGCACCGAGCCGGTGAAAAGGACATTATCTATTATTCCTACGCCAATGAAGATTTTACCGATTTAGCGACAAAACCGATCCAGCTTTATGCCGATCCCAACAACAGCGCTTGCATTGATGGGGATATCATTTTCAAGGACGATAAATACTACCTTTTCCATAAAAATGAAAGCGGGGGTGGAATATTTGTGGCTGTTTCAGACCAGCTAACCAGCGGTTACGAGTTGATTGAAAAACCGGCTGATCAGACATCAGACGCTGTTGAAGGCTCCGGTGTTTTTAAATTGATCAACTCGGACACTTACATCCTGATGTACGATTTGTACACAACCGGTAAATACCAATTTACGGAAAGCACCGATCTACTTAATTTTTCAATCGTTGACGGCGTTTCGATGAATTTTACCCCGCGCCACGGCACTGTAATGCCAATCACATCTGAAGAGGCGGGAAGGCTGGCTCAAAATTGGGCTGGAACGAGGGATCTTGTGGTGTATGGATCCAACTCACCAGCAGTCAAACAAAACAATGTCGATATTGTTGTGACTGATGTTTACCTCCCTGTTAAATATGGAACCAATCTTAGTGCCTTTGATCCGGAATTAATTGTTTTGCCAGGCGTGAAAGTCTTACCGGAAACGCCGCAGGATTTTACAAATAGTCCGATTGAGTACACGCTCTCGATTGATGGTGTCGGAAGTAAGGTGTACAACGTAACTGTTTCTATGGATTTGAATCCCATTTTAGATGGATACTACGCTGACCCGGAAGTGCTTCATTCAGAAAAAACAGGCAAATACTACATCTATCCCACAAGCGACGGATTCACTGGCTGGTCAGGAACCTACTTTAACGTCTTTTCATCCGACAATTTGGAGGAATGGAAAGATGAAGGCGTCATTCTCGATTTGAAAACAGATGCGGAGTGGGCCAACGAAAATGCCTGGGCGCCGACAATAATTGAGAAAAAAATCGACGGCGAATACAAATACTTCTATTATTTCTGCGCCAAACAAAAAATTGGTGTTGCTGTGGCCGATGATCCAACCGGACCGTTTGTTGATTCAGGCCAACCATTGATCGCATCACCACCTCCCGGGGCGAGCGGCCAGCAGATTGATCCCGATGTGTTCCACGATCCGGTTCGCGGCAATGACTTTTTGTTTTGGGGAAATGGCTATATGGCCCGTGCAGAATTAAATAATGACATGATTTCCATTGATGAAAGCACAATAAAAATTATTACTCCAAATTCAACTTTTCGAGAAGGAGTTGAAGTTTTTTTCCGTGAGGGGAAGTATTATTTTTTATGGTCTGAAAATGATACGCGCAGTCCGGATTATCGGGTGCGTTACGCTACCGCGGATTCTCCAACCGGTGTCTTGAACATTCCCGAAAACAACCTGGTTATCGCCAGAGACGATACGCTAAAAATTTATGGAACCGGTCATAACTGTGTCCTTTTTGTTCCGGAGAGCAGCAAGTGGTATATCATTTATCACCGTTTCACCCGTCCTAAAGGTTTTTCGATGGGCGATGCTGCGGGATACAATCGGGAAGTGTGCGTGGATGAATTACAATTTGATAAGGATGGCAATATTTTACAGGTAAGGCCCACCGTTAAGGGTTTTGGTGCTGAAATTGTAAAATAAAAAAACGAGATACAGTTTATAATGGAGGAGAAAAACGGTGAGGATGTCATTTACTGTTTTATATATATTCGTCGTTACAAGTGTGCTTTTTGCTCAAACGGAAACACAACAACTAAAGCAAACAGCTGCTGATACAACCTTCAAAACCTGGGCTCTTACCCCGCCGATGGGGTGGAATAGCTGGGACTGTTTCGGTCCCTCAGTAACAGAATCGGAAGTGAAAGCCAATGCAGATTATATGGCCGCCAACCTCAAGCAATATGGCTGGGAGTACATCGTTGTGGACATTCGTTGGTATGTGGATAATCAGACAACTGGCTACTACAATGCTTTCGATAATTCAGACTTTATTTACGATGAGTATGGAAGATACCTACCATCACCTAAAAGATTTCCTTCCTCTGTAAACGGCGCAGGATTCAAACCTTTGGCAGATTATGTCCATTCCCTGGGTCTCAAATTTGGCATCCACATCATGCGTGGGGTACCGGTTGTGGCCGTCAATGAAGATCTACCCATAAAAAGCAGCAGCAAAATAGCCAGAGATATTTTTACCTCTGCCAGTCAATGCCCGTGGTTACCCGATAATTATACGATTAAAAATGTCGATGGCGCACAAGCGTATTATAATTCAATTATTCAATTGTATGCCTCCTGGGGAGTGGATTTTATCAAGGTTGATGATCTCTCAAGGCCGTATTATTCAACGGAAATTGAGATGATTCGCAGCGCCATTGACGAGACAAGAAGACCGATCGTTTTAAGCATGTCTCTGGGAGCAACGCCATTAACAAGCGGCAATCACGCAAAAGAACATGCCAATATGTGGCGCACAGTCGATGATTTCTGGGATATCTGGAGCGAGCTGGAAAATCAATTTGATGTGTGCAACAATTGGGCACCTTATCGTTCTCCGGGCAACTGGCCGGATGCCGATATGCTGCCGTTGGGGCACATATCCATTCGAGGAGAGCGTGGGGCTGATCGTTACACAAATTTCACAGCCGACGAACAGCTCACGTTAATGACGCTGTGGACTATTTTTAAGTCCCCGTTGATGTTTGGTGGCCACCTGCCGGATAACGATGAATTGACCAATTCACTTCTCACCTACGATGAAGTCCTGGCTATGCATGGGACGTCTGTTAATAATCGGCAATTGTATAGTGTAGGCGACAGTATCGCCTGGATGGCAGATGACCCGAATACAAGTGATAAATTTCTTGCGATATTCAATACAGGATCGGGAAAATCGGTTGCCAGTTCTGGACTTATCAGTAGGACTGTACAAAGAGAAGGAGTGCAAATAATAGCAGATATCACAGGCTCACCTAAATTATACCTGACTGTAACCACTGCGGGAGATAATTTCAATTACGATCATGGCGACTGGATTAACCCTGCTATCTACAATGACAGGGGAGATTCATTGCTGTTGACCGAATTAACCTGGGTAAGTGCTGTGAGCGGATGGGCATCCGTGCAAAAGAACAAAAGTCTTGATGGTAATCCTTTAAGAGTAAACGGGGTGACGTATGCCAATGGATTTGGCGTCAATTCTTACTCACTCATCGAGTTTAATTTACCAAGCGGATATACCACATTTAAAGCATTGTGTGGTTTTGATGATGAAGTTTTGAATGCACCAAATGGTGTGACCATTGAGTTTGTCGTCTCAGTAGCAGGCGACAAAGAAGTCACAGTTGATCTTGCGGAACTTGGTTTTTCAGGTGATTGTTCTATACGAGATATGCGGCAGAAAACAGATGTGGGCACCTATTCCGGCACCGAATTCAAAACAACGGTACCATCGCATGGAGCTCGATTGTTTAAAATATCAGAACAAACAACAGGCATTGATGAAACCGAACAGTCAGAATTGATAAAGGACTTTAAGCTTCATCAAAATTATCCCAATCCGTTTAATCCTGAAACAGTTATCCGTTATCAGTTGTCGGTTCCCGGTTATGTTAGTTTAACTGTTCACAACACCATGGGACAAAAGGTTGCTAAATTGGTATCAGAGAAGCAAGGAGCCGGAGTGCACACTGCTGAATGGAATGCAGAAAATCTGGCGAGTGGTGTTTATTATTACAGCCTGAAAACTGCATCGGGCTTTAAGCAAAACCATAAAATGTTGTTGTTGAGATAGTATAAATAGGCTGTGAGATCTAAATTTGTGAATTTACTGCTTAAAGTAGTCATACCGGTTTGCGATTTTTGCAATACTGGCATCCCATTGTAACATTACATATTTTTAGAATACGAATAATCTTGAATGCGTCGCACATTTTTAAGGATTCCGGTATTCTGCTGAGAAACGCAGAAACCGGAATGACGTTAGATGCTGAAAATTTTAGATTTGGCCATCCTTTAAAATACTTTGCATGCAGAATTGGAGAACACATGAACACCTTCAAAATCAACAAAATTTTACCAATCATGCTTTTCTTCCTTTTATTTCAGTGTACTGATGCACCAAAACAAATCGATCAACCCTTTCATAAATGGGCACTCACTCCCCCCATGGGTTGGAATAGCTGGGATTGTTTTGGGCCTTCAGTGGTTGAAGATGAAGTAAAAGCCAATGCCGATTATATGGCCGCCAACTTAAAAGAATTTGGCTGGGAATATGTTGTAGTCGATATCCGCTGGTATGTGGAAAACCAAACGACCGGACACTACAATCCCTATGACAAATCAGATTTTGTTTTAGATAAATATGGCAGATATATGCCATCGCCAGTACGCTTTCCTTCCGCTTCAAATGGCGCTGGTTTTAAACCACTTGCCGATTATGTCCATAGCCTGGGCTTGAAATTCGGTATTCACATAATGCGTGGCGTACCAAAAGACGCTGTTTATAATAAAATGCCAATTTTGGGAACTGACTTAACGGCTGATCAAATTTACTCTACAGAATCTGAATGTACATGGCTAAAGGACAATTTTACCGTAGTCAAAGCAAAAAGAGGCGCTCAGGAGTATTATAATTCCATTTTGGATTTGTATGCCTCATGGGGTGTTGATTACATAAAAGTGGATGATTTATCGCGGCCTTATCATGCAGATGAAATTGAAATGCTGCGAAATGCCATTGATCAGACTGGCAGACCCATTATTTTTAGTATGTCGCCAGGAGCAACGCCTCTTGATCAGCATAATCATGCAAAAAACCACGCCAATATGTGGCGCACCATCGATGATTTTTGGGATAACTGGACGCAATTAAACTATTCGTTTAAGAAATGTGCCGAGTGGGCTCCGTATATCGTAAAGGGCGCCTGGCCGGATGCGGATATGCTGCCATTGGGACACCTATCCATTCGTGGAGAGCGCGGTGCCGACAGATACACCAAGTTTGCCAAAGAAGAGCAGTATACTTTAATGTCTTTATGGACCATGTTTAAATCCCCCTTAATGTTTGGTGGCCATTTACCGGATAATGATGATTTTACCAATTCCTTACTGACCAACAAAGAAGTCCTTTATGTCCATAATCACTCAGAGAACAACAGGGAATTTTCCAATGTCGATGAAAAAGTTACCTGGGTTGCCGATGATCCGGCTTCAGCTGACAAATTTGTCGGATTATTTAATATCGGTGGAAACGAGTTCGTCAATTCAGATAAACTCCTCCATCGCAGCGGAACCATATCAAAACTGACAGATGGTTATGGGAAAGAAATCGACATCGAACTCCCGAAAGGAAGCAAAGCGTTGTATCTGATTGTGGATGATAATGGTGATGGCTATAATTACGATCATGCCGACTGGATAAATCCTGTTTTGTATTTAGCGAATGGTGAATCCATTCGATTAACAGATTTAAACTGGGAATTTGCAAATGCCGGATGGAGTGTCGTTCGGAAAGATACAAGTGCCTCCGGAAAGAATTTAAATGTTAAAGGTACCGACTACGCAAATGGCATAGGTACCCATTCGAAATCTATGGTCAAATTTCTGATTCCAGAGAACTGTGTTCGTTTTAGAGCTTTTGGCGGCTTGGATATTGGAGGAACAAGTCATCAGGGCGATGGCTCTACAGTTGAATTTATGGTTTCTGTTGTCGATCCAGCTCCGAATCTTGCTGCGCTTGCTGTGAATATTCCAGTTAATTTAAATGCACTGGGCTTTACAGGGAAATGCAAAATCCGTGATTTATGGCAGCAAAAGGATTTGGGTACTTATAGTGCCTCGGAATTTCAGCCTTTGATTCAAAAACATGGAACGGGTTTATATCGAATCACTCCAGTTAACTAAATCAGAGCTATTTTTTACAAATCATGCAATCGAACGTAATGAAAGATATAGTTAAAGTAGCTTTCTCCCATAATTGCATTTTAAAAAGAGTAAGCAAACATGCGTTGGAGATAATAAGAATTCTCCTCCTCATGGTAACACTTGCCAACTTACTCCATGCTCAAACCGGTGCTGTTACATATGTCCATGATCCCTGCATCATCAAATCAGGTAATTATTATTACGTATTCTCAACTGGAGACCGGATTGAAATGCGGCGCGCCCAAAATTTGCAATATTGGTCACGTCTGGACCAAGCTTTTCAATCCATCCCGGAATGGGGTGTGCAGGAGGTGCCGGGGGTAAGTAATATCTGGGCACCCGACATTTTTTATCGTGATAGTACCTATTATCTCTACTATTCACTTTCTACTTTTGGCAGCACTATTTCCCGAATTGGATTAGCCATAAATACAACACTGGATCCTCGGAGCCCTGAATATCAATGGATTGATCAGGGAAAAGTCATCGAGTCAAATACAGAGAATAACTATAATGCCATTGATCCCAATGTAGCAGAAGATGAAGTCGGACGGCTATGGCTCTCCTTCGGTTCTTTTTGGAGTGGAATTAAACTTATCGAATTGGATACGACAACAATGAAACCCTATCCGAATACGCCAATCCACTCGATTGCATCACGCTCAGGTGTAGGAGCTGTTGAAGCACCATACATCATTTTCAAAAATGGTTATTATTACTTGTTTGTTTCGTTTGATTTCTGCTGTCAGGGTGTGAACAGCACCTATAAAACCATGGTTGGCCGGTCATCAGTAATCACAGGACCTTATCGTGATAAATACAATGTTTTGATGACTGCGGGTGGTGGACATGTTGTGATTGAGGGTGATGAACGCTGGCGAGGGACAGGGCATTGCGCTGTCTTACTTGATGGGGATGAAAACTGGCTTGTACATCATGCCTATGATGCTCAGGCAAATGGTGTTCCTACACTTCGCATAGAAAAACTGATCTGGGATGAAGAAAACTGGCCTGTTATTGACAACACGTCGCGGGTGGGTGATGAAGCACAATCAAGGATTTTTCACGATTACACTCTTTTCCAAAATTATCCCAATCCGTTCAATATACAAACGATGATTTCTTTTACAGTGCCCGATGCAGCGGATGTTCGCATAAATATTTATGACGTGAATGGCCGTTTAGTCAATGAGCTGGCGAATGCTAAATATCAGCCGGGTATACATAAACTGCTATTTGACGGATCAAGCTTAATCAGCGGCGTTTATTTTGTGCAGTCGATCATGCTGGCGTCGGGTAAAAGAGAAATTTTTACGAAGAAGATTATATTTATGAAGTGATATTGTTTGAAACTGTCTCATGGCAGGCTCTTTTTTGGTTGCAATCAGCTCGTGAATAAATCATTGACCAGACCTAAAAAGCGTGTTATCGGCACGTTTAATGGGTCGCTTATAGATGTAGACTAAAGAGGGTAGAAATAGATGAACACAAACGAATTGATTCAAGAATACATCAATATTCAACCGGAACCAAAACGCAGCGATTTGCAAGAGCTAAATCGTATTATTCTGGAGATGATGCCTAATTGCAGAGTATGGTTTTTAGACGGCAAAGACGAAAAAGGTAAGATTGTTACGAATCCTAACATTGGTTATGGATTGCAAACTTTAAAATATGCAGATGGAAAGAGTCGAGAATTCTATCAAATTGGTGTTAGTGCAAACAAGTCAGGAATCTCTGTCTACATTATGGGGATAAGCGATAAGACGTACCTATCCCGGACATTTGGACAAGATATCGGCAAGGCCAGTGTAACAGGTTATTGTATAAAATTTAAAAAGTTAATCGATATTAGTATCGAAACTCTTGTATCGGCAATACAATATGGCATTGCTGATACAAACGGATAGAAAACGACTATACCGGAATGAATATGGTCTTTACTGGCTATAAGTTAGTTGTTCTGAAAAAACTTAATTAATTAACATCGGCATGGCAGCTTGTGAAACATGTGTTATTGCATAATATAACTTGTCATATCAAAAAAATGAAGGCACCTACTCATGGGAAATGTGCTAAGATTATTCTTAATATTCATGTTGACTTCTGCCATTTCTGCACAATCCTTTACCTGGATTACCAGCACAGAAGGCAACACCTGGCAACAATCGAATCTTGCATTGCAAAACAAACAGAAAGATGCTCAGATTACACTGGCGCTGTTTGGTCTTTGTAGACTACATTTTTACTCATCGTTTACTCCTGTTTAAACTCAACTTTGATCATTTCATTTTCATCAAGTCGCTGCGCCGAAAGATGCTCCAGTCGTTTAATTCTTTCTGTCCCCGGCTCACCAACGACTACCGCGTATTTTCCTTTTCTAAATACTTTTGGTTGATATGTTTGTCCTGCTACTCGAATCGTATAAACTATTTTATTTGTGGTCTCATTAATCACCTGAAAGACAGGATTATCTATGCCCGCCACTTGAATTTCTGGTAGCATGGCCACTGCATTCCTGCCATAGTTATCCTGTTGTTTTATCTTAACCGGCCAGCCGGGATATGGTTTATCTTTTTGCGGATCAGCCCAACGCGGCCAGTTTTCAAATACAATTTCACGGGAACGTCGATTAAACTTGACAATACCATAACCCGGCGCTAAATCATGCAGAAAATCCGGCTGTTTCCCTGAACGATAGGGATTTGACACCGCATGAACAGAGATTTTATTTCCGAATCCATCTTCAAAATCACCAGCATAAGGCGGCATGCCAGGTTCGCGATTCTTGCCTTCTTGCATCGGAAACCAGCGACGGGGCCAGAAATTAGCAACAGAAGGCACACAAATCGCAAATCCGGCATCGCCCCAATCATCAATGCCATATTGAATCGTGCTGCCCAGATGCTGATCCCCGGCAATGTTAATCGCAAACGCTTTGCGCATTATTCGTACAGCAGCATCCCGTTTTGATTTGGGCCAGCCATTGGAATCAAAGTCGCTCACGGGAACATCATTCGGGGGATAAGTTCCCGGTTCCAGGACCGGGAGTTTGGGAACGACTGCATCGCTTACGGCTTCTTGAGGAAGTGTCGCCACATTTGCAAAAATCGTCTGTGATAGCACTGCTTTCATCCAGGTATTATTCGACCAGTCTGCAGCCCATTTTTCAAGAAAATGCAATTGTCTGTCACCCAACAATTTAGCCTGGGGCACATCGGATTCACGTTTGACATCAAAAGTTCTGTTCTGAACCCAGCCATTCACAATATGTGCTTCAGGCAACATGACCGAGGGTGCAGACTTAAATTTACGGTCCTCGATAACAGCGAAACTAACACCACCCCAGTTCAAATCCGTATAATAAACACTTATTCCCTGTTTAACCGGAGTTGAATCAAAAGGCTCGGGTAAATGGCTGGTTTGCGTGCGCTGCACCATATTGACAAAATCAGGCAACATTTTGTAACCACCACTGTCCTGTGCTTTTGCGCCAAAACCTTTCTCGGTTGCCTTTCCACCTGCACCCCAAATGTTGCCATGAAAAACATCGTGGTCGTCGGGAATGGTAACGGCAGGAATATTTTCTGTTAAATCCCGGAAAGTCCAACACCATAAGTACCACTTGTAAAGATAATCGAGCGCTGCATGTTCATAATCCGCTGCTGTGGGACTCCCACCCTCATAAACCTGATCCCCGCTAAAAAAGAGCAAATCAGGCTGGTGTGTTTTGACCCGATCAACCAGATCCGCATGTGGAAAAAAGACGCCGTGCTGCCAGTCATATTCATCGTATTCAACACCCCACCGGGCATTGGGCAAGCGACCAATATTGTGGTTCCCCGTAAAAGCCGCGACAACAATATTTTCTTTGTTAATCGGATTTTTTCGAATGACACCCTGGCGGAAAAATTCTTGTTCGGTGCCATCGGAAAATTTTTGGAAATAAATGATGCGATAGGGTATTTCCCTGGAATCATCCCAGTTTTCAAGTTGGAAGAGAGCGCAGTAGCCGCTCTGGTTAATTGCTTCATTTTTCAATGATTGCCAACTGCCATTGGTATTGATTTGCAACGTGACATTTTGATTGTCCTCTTTACCAAGAGGCGCCATTTGCACGCTCAACTTGAGAATCTTTTTACTCAAGGTATATTGTGCACTGATTATCGGACCAAGATTTCGTTCCGGGATTTGTTCAAGGCGACTGCCGGAGATGTGCAGGTTCCTAAACCAAAAACTGGCTGGATTTTCACCTGTCCCGGGATGGGATACCAAAGCAATATTTCCTGCAATATCTGCATTACTCAAGCTTTCATACCTAAGATGATTGATTTCTTCTCCGTCGTTTGAAAAAGCGCTGATTTCCAATACATTTTTTGTATCGCCATCAGAATGAATGCCAAGACGCAACTCAACTTCTTTCCCTATCTTTTTGGAAATATTGGTATGCGCCAACAAACTATCATTATTTTCCTGATCACGAATGAATAGATTCCCCTGCGTGTCAATCCCCACAAACAAACCACTGCCGGCGCCTCTACTGTGATGAATTAATGCAGAAGATCGGTAGTCCATGCTGTCACCGACACCGATTAAAAATCCACTTGCAGCGTCAGAATTCAGGCTGTCTAATTTACCCAGAACACCGGTTTTAACACGCAACGTCATGCTGCCGTTTGATTCTTTCACACGACCGGTAAGCCAGGGCACCATGCGCATCGGCTTTTTTTCGTCAGCGATGACACATTCAAGCCGACCACCAGTAATCCGCCAGTCCTGTAAGCGATTCGCCCAGAAATCTGACCCAACCCACACACGATCAGGACTGACAGACCACTTATCTTGAAAAGTAGTATTATCGTTCCTTTTTGAACAACTCAAAAATACTAATAAAACTATCAGGAAGAGATGACTAATTCGTTGCACTATTCCATTCTCCTATTTCTCCAGGCTAATCATGTCGCTACTCAATGACCATGAAACACCTCATACAAGCAAACAAAATCCAATCAAAATTGTTCGCGTAATTCGCGTTTTTCGCGGTCTAAAATACTGTACCACATTTCAATTTTCCCAACTATCCGTTCGAAAAGGCGATGCAGGCAATCCTTCCTTGTTATACAAATTTGCCTGTGACGGATTCGAAGACCAGCTATAGCGTACCGCAACCGGCTCTTTCACATCTTCACAAAAAACGACCACTTGATTGTCCTGAATGAACGCCTTTGCCCAGACAAAATTTTTATCAGCGCCGGCTATGGCAAACTCTTTTAAATAGCCAAACTTGTCTTTTGTGACTAATCCGCTGCCGATGTGCCTGAAATTGATATAGATTTTTCCATCTTTGATTTCCATCGAGTCATAGACAGGACCGCTGTAAACTACATCCTTCCCATAAGCAACTTTCGACGCAGATAATGCCAAACGCCTGCCTACTTCCTGTTTGTTGGTCGGGTGAATATCCATTTTATCACCCAGGTCGATTGTCACCGCCATTCCCGTATTGGGAAGGGAAAGTGTTTTCAATTGCGCCTCCCGCAATTCCGCCCATCCACTTTGTCCCGGTTTTTTATTTGGGAAACCATAACCTGCCAATTGTACAAAGAAAAACGGAAAATCACCCTGTTTCCATGCTTGCCGCCAGCCCTCTATCATTGCCGGAAATAGATGGGTATATTCAGATGCATTACCAGCATTGCTTTCGCCCTGGTACCAGATGGCGCCTTTGATGGTAAATTGGGTCAATGGCGAGATCATTGCATTGTAAAGAAAGGCAGGAATATCACGTTTTCTTGGCTGTTTATTTTTGTCTGGTTTCACTAAATTCTGCAGAGAAATTCCCTGCTTAAATTGCCATAGCCCCTGAAGGTCAATTCGCAATTGAGTCGCATCATCATTAATTTTTAGATGGGATTTGCGTGGGCCCCAAAATCCACCAAATCCATCAGTGTCATAAACACAAACCACTATTTCATTCATACCGGCTTTTACATTATCTTTGGGAATCAAGTATCGCCGTTCATTTCCTTTATAAAAATTTTCACCTACTCGCTTCCCATTGAAAAAGGTGAAATCATAATCATCAATCCAGCCTAAATCCAATTGTAAATCTTTTATTTGAAAAGCTTCCGGTATTTCAAACCGTTTACGATACCAGACAGTACCGTCGTATCCGGGCAATCGACTTTCTTCCCAATAACCGGGTACTTTGATTTCTTTCCAGTCATTGTCAGCAAAGAATTCACTATCTGAGAGTGTCCCATCAGGTTTAAATCCTGGGTCTTGCTGATAAATTGCCTTGATTAGCAGATTGCCACCTTTGTCCGTATATTCCTTTTCCAGCTTTTCAAAATAATCTGGCGTCTGCTCAACTTCTTCCACTTGTCTGTGATAATCCGCAAATTTCTTCATCGTTTCGCCATCCAACCAGGCCTGAATTTTCGAGCCACCCCAGGAGGCGTGAATCAAACCAATGGGCACATCCAAGTCTTTGTGAATTTCCCGACCAAAGAAATAAGCCACAGCGGAGAACCTTCGCACAGTTTCCGGACTGCATTCCAGCCACTCTCCGGAATCCAAATCATCTTTCGGCAAATAATTCGCGGCTTTATCGATTTGAAAAACGCGGATTTTTTCATAATTGGCATTATTGATATCAATATAAGCGTTCTTCGCAGCCGCTGTTCGGAAATACATATTGGACTGGCCGCTGCAGACCCAGACGTCGCCAAACAGGATATTTTGCAGTTGGATTGTGTTTTCACCAGAGATGGTTATTTGGAATGGGCCGCCTGCTGGCATCGGAGCAAGTGTTACATGCCATTTACCGGATTCATCTGCAATGGCTGATAAAACCTGATCCTGGATGGCAATAGAAACTTCTTCGCCTGATTCTGCCCAGCCCCAGATTTTCACAGGAATATCGCGTTGCAAAACCATATTGTCTGCAAATATTTTTGGTAATTTTATTTCAGAATATAGTGGTTGAGTTAATCCCACTAGTACTGCAAATAGACTTACTTTACACTTGTTTGCCATTTTTGACTATCTCATATAATTCGCTCACCATATTTAGAAGCTACATTGTTAACCCATTTAATTATTCATATTCAATGAGGCATTTATCTAATTTCACTTTTAAGAAAATCTGAAATCTGCAAGCCTAATTCCTTATAGCCCTCGGGTAAATAATGGACATTGTCAGGTTTTAAACCATATTGACTATGGATTTTTATTGATATTTCATAAATATCATTGATAATTACGTCATTGTCTATCATGATTTTTTCTGCCATTTGGTTATATCTGATTGCATCTTCCTTAAATCTTCCAGCTGCATTTTCTGGCACAAAAGAAGTTGTTACAAAAATCAATTTAGCATCAGATTTTTTTCTTATCAGCTTAATAATTGATTCTAAATTGTGTCCATAATCATGAACATTAAATGTAACCTTACCGTTAATTTTATCCATATTAAATTGTTCTTTTGAATTTGGATTTATATAAGATAAATCCCATAATCCCCAATTGAATTGGATAATATCCCATTTATTATTGGCAATCCATGCTTCAATATTTTCCAAACCTGTTCCTGTATCTCGAGCATTTCCCTGATTATGAGAGACATCTGCAATATTCTTTAGATTTTTCTGAACAAATGGAGTATATCCCAGAGAAATTGAATCTCCAACTATTAATATTTTAGGCTTTTCTTGCATACAACTTGTTAATGCAACTACAAGGACTAAAATAATAATGTGTTTGTCTCGAAATTCTCTCATTATATTTTCCTTTTCTAAATACTTTTATCGTTTAGGTTTGTCTATTATTCTTTATATGCCCCATTATCTGTGTGAAAAGTTGAAGCTGACAACCCTGGTTTATTATATAGATTAGCTTTTATCGGATTCGACCAGGCATAACGTACTTCGCCAGAAAAAAAATTAAAGTCTAAGATAAAACACATATAAAAACTAATTTTTGTAATTTAAAATTCAATACAATATGTTTTTCATCTTTTTTTTATCTGGATGACTCGTTTCTATTTTTTTCTAATACAAACACCGTTTAATATAGTCTTACCTTTATTAGGGACAAACTTAATCTCAATTCTTTTCGAATTCCCTGACTCAACTTCAAATTTTCTACATGCCGCCTGCAAATAACCATAATCCCTAACTAAATCAAGACCTTTCCAAGCAGGATTTCCGTTGATAAAAATGTCCATCATCCGTTCACCGGCAGATTGATGCACAAATTCTGCAAAGCACAATTCGACTTCGTAACATCCTTGCGGAACGTGAAAAGAATAAGAATGGATACCTTCGCGGTATGTTTGGTAAACAGGCTCATTCTCAGTCCCGAGAACAAGCTTTGAGCCAGAAATCGGTCGTGGTTCACCACCTTCGTAACCGAAAGCACCGTCAACAAATGGCCGATCGTTTTGCCAAACCATCTGGGTTGCATCGATAAACTGTCCATCCGAACCTACATTCACTGCAATTTCCGCATAGTGTGAATCAATGGCGCTACTCACAACGTCGACCAAAACGTGATCAGAATGGACGGTATTGCCTAACTTTCCACGTGCTTCTATTTCGTGCTTACCGATGTCGAGTTGCAAATTAAAATTCAATATATTTGAAGTGTCCACTTCAAATGTTTGAAAGAAAATGCCATCTATAAAAATATCCAATTGGGAAAAGTTACTGTATATTTTGAAGGGATAACTTTTCGAGCCATCGATCGAGGGGCATCGCGTCGTCCAGTCGTGGGAGGCAATGTGCACGACCGGTTTATCCCTTAGTGCAGCCTGGTAATAATAGTAAATATCTTTTGGGCGACGATCATAGTATTGCAAGCCTTTTTGGTTTAATTTTGCCTTGGTATCGATTCGCCGGTCGGAGCCGAAATCATTTTGCGCCCAAACTGCAGTAGCAATTAAATAATCGCGTTCCTGGATTTGTTTCAGATAGCTTTCATGGTAATTTTGCTGATACTCGCTGGAAAAATCGAAACGCACAGGTTTGTTGGAATGGATGCGTTCATCGCTGCCGGCGCCATACTCGCTTATTATTATATTTCTGTCGGGATGATTTTTGTGCATGCTATCGATAAACTCACCAAAGTGTTCAAATTTGCTCGAATACCAGCCTTGATATAAATTAAATCCCATAGCGTCAGTTATCCCTGTCAAACCCGTTTTGTCGTATAGATCACTATGGTGTGCGGCCATGACAGTTTTACGTGCGGGATCAAATTTCTTAATCACAGAATTCAATGTACCTGCAAGCTCGGGTATCCATTCCAGGTATTCATCCGGCAAATTCATTTCCCTGTTTCGGTTTCCATCCGCATCATGCAGGAAAATTTCATTCATAAATCCCCAAAAAACTATGGATGGATGATTGTAGTGCTGATGCAGCATCTCTTTTAACATCGTTGCAGAATTATCAGCAAACATTTGCGATTGAGTGACATAATTGACAATGGGAATTTCCTCCCAAATGATTAATCCTAATTTATCAGCAGCCTCGAGCACAGCGGGGTCTTGTGGATAGTGCGCCAGACGCACGAAATTGAAACCCGCATCCTTTATCATTTTCAGGTCATTGTAGTGCAATCGATCCGGCAAGGCATTACCGAGCCCTTTATAATCCTGATGCCTGTTTGTGCCGACGAGTTTCAAATGCTTGCCATTGAGAAAAAATCCTGAATCGGCGTGCATGGTAAACCAACGCAATCCCAACGGATTGAATACCCTGTCGATTAATTTTCCCTCTGCAAATATTTCACTTTGCACCGAATAAAGATTCGGATTATCCGGCGACCAGAGTTTGGGATCGTCCAATGTAATTGATTTGGTTTTAAGACTGTTCTGTTCATACGCTTTGACGTGAACGTTTATTTCTTGCATTGTCTTTATTTCACCCGATGGCGAATAAACGGTATGCTTTATTGTGAGATTTTCATTCTGATTGGATTGGTTTCGAAGGATACTTTCAATTACAATCTGTGCTTTTTCAGCAGAAACATACGGTGTAGAAATGTAAATTCCGTTCGAGCCGTAATCTTCGAGTGAAAAATGGACAGAGTTAGTTGCCGTTAACCAAACATCGCGGTAGATGCCACCGTAAAAAGTAAAATCGGCTGAAAGTGGTGGCACGTTTTTATTAAACCGATTGTCTACCCGAACGGTGATCGTGTTTGCACGGTCATCTCTATTGATAAAATCAGAAACATCAAATATGAAAGCTGTATAACCGCCGATGTGGCTGCCAACTTTTTTCTCATTGACATAGACATCGCTGATTTGATTGGCACCTTCAAAGTGAAGAAATATTCGTTTCCCATCAGTTGAACTCGGCAGTCGCAACTGTTTTTTATACCAGCCAATACCGCGTCGATACGTTGAGGTATCCGTTGGCGTATCGTTAATGTTCCAGGTGTGGGGCAAATTGATTTGTTGCCAGCCTTTTGCTGGCAATTCGGATAACGCCAATATGGAATCCGAAAAAAAGAAACGCCAATTGTCATTGATTGTAAATCGAGTGCGCGGATTGCTTTCGTTCGCTGAAATATTGCTAACATTTAGGTTCATAACAACAAACAGGAGGAGAATTTGAATAGATATTTTAGTGTTTTTCATAAACACCCACTTTCCTGGCCCATTCTTCATATTTATTTTTCAGTATTTCCACTGTGTCGGGGTAAATGTGTGACAGGTCTGTTGTTTCTGATCCATCACGCTGCAAATTATACAATTGCCATTCTTTCCCCTTGAGTGCTACAAGTTTCCATTTCCCTTGCCGTAAGGCTCGGTTGCCTTCGTGTTCCCAGTACAACGCGTCGCGAGATACGACATTTGCCTTTGTCAGCGCTGGCGCTAAACTGACGCCATCCAAAATATTGATTTCATGTCCGGTAAATTGTTCGGGTAACTCAACACCAGCGATTTCCAAAAAGGTTGGCATCAGGTCGATGATATGTCCGGTCTGACTAAGGATTTCCCCTTTGTTGTGAATGCCGGCAGGCCAATGGGCAATAAACGGAGACGTAATGCCGCCCTCGTGCACACGTTTTTTAAAATAGCGAAAAGGTGTGTTGGACAAGTGTGCCCATGGTGTCTGGTAAGCAGTGTAGGAGCCTTGTAAACCGATGGGAACAGAGGGATTGTTTAACTTTCTCCCTTCGATGTTCTCATCGCTGGCGCCATTGTCTGAGAGGAAAAGAATAAGGGTGTTGTCGAACTGCTTTTTTTCTTTCAGGTTATTCATAATGCGCCCGATGTCCTGATCCATGCGATCGATCATGGCTGCATACACTTCCATTTTCCGCGCCCATTCTTCCTGGTTTTTCACACTTTCCCAGGCAGGAATTTCATCAGGACGTATCGAGAGCTGCGTATTTTCATCAATTAAGCCTATGTCGCGCAATCGTTGAAACCGGCGCACACGTAAACTATCCCAACCGGCAGTAAATTTTCCTGCATATTTTTCGATATCTTCGGGCAAGGCATGCAGTGGCCAGTGGGGCGCTGTGTAGGCAACATACAAAAAAAACGGTGAATCGTATTTCTGCTGATGTTCATCAATCCATTGAATGGCATAATCGGTTATGGCGTCCGTCATGTAGAATCCCTCGGCGGGGGGTTCCCAGGATTTATCATCCAGAGCCATTTGACGATGCCGCGGTTGGTTTTTTATGAGTTCAAAATAACTGCTTGCGCCGCTGATTAACCCGAAATAGCGTTCAAATCCCCGCTGCAAAGGCCAATTTTCCTGATCTTCCCCAACATGCCATTTACCGGAAATATAACTGTGATAGCCGGTTTCCTGCAACGCTTCTGCAATCGTCACAACATCGCGACTCAAATAGCCCTGGTACGGACCATCTTCGCGTTTCTCTCCGATATGAGAAACCATGCCACCCATACCGGCATTGTGTGCATATAATCCGGTCAAGAGTGCTGCCCGCGATGGACAGCAACGAGCCTGGTTGTAGAAACGATTAAAGCGGATGCCATTTTCAGCCATCTTATCCAAGTTAGGCGTCTGGATTTCACTGCCATAACAGCCGAGGTCGGAATATCCCAGATCATCCGCAAGAATCAGAATAATGTTAGGTTTTTCACTGTTCTGGCTGGATTGTGTTTGACAGGAAATAAAACCTAAAAAGAAAAGTATGCAAATGGGAATATTTTTCATTTGAAGCCACAATTTGAATCTCGTTACAAGGTTAAATTTCGGGGCTGAGTCAAAACATGAAATCAAAAAATATTTATACAATTTTATGTATGTGCGGCAATTTGCATTTAAAATCCCATCTTGGGAGGGGACAGATCAGCGAAAAAAGCGAAGCATTTTTTCGTGATCAGGGGTGGGTTCGGTGTAGAACTCACTCCTTCACATGAATTATTACGCTCGAACCTTACCTACCCCGAGCCCTTACGGGCCCACCCCTTCCAGAAGGGGAGTTGGCTGGCGGTCGCTTTGCTCCGCCTGTTTTCAAGCATTCAAAAACGCATATACATCAAATTGCATATTTATGCTCTAAAATTATGTTTTGACTCAGCCCCGCACAGTTCGCAGGCTCCTGCCTGCAGTCGCGGCAGAGCCGCATCACAATGCGCGTTCCCAGGCAGAACCTGGGAACGAGTTAATTCTTGCGAATCCGAGTACATTACTTCAAAAATGTCATGCGCCGGGTTTCTGTAAACTTTCCTGCTTCTATTTTATAGAAATACACACCCGAAGCGATATGCTGTGGCTGCCACGTAATTTTATGATTACCTGCAACTTGCAGCTCATTGTTTACTAAAGTTTTCACCACCTGACCACGCTCATTGAAAATCGTAAACCGCACCAATGAAGGTTTTGACAGTCTGTATTCGATGGTTGTCGATGGATTAAATGGATTGGGGTAATTCTGATGCAACTCAAATGTTGCCGGAATCTGCTTATTTTCGGCTACACTTAGAGGGATACCCATCAATTTTCGTTGGTACGCCCCGTTTCCATGCGTTGCGACACGCAGCATTCGGTTGCTACCGGAAATACTGAAGTCCATTGCAATGGTCGCTTCGTTCAATCCTTCACTGAAGAACTGCCATGTATTCCCCGAATCGCTGGAAAAATAAACGCCCAAGTCATTGCCAATGTAGACATTATTCGGGAATTCCGGATCGATGATAATCGCGTTTGTCGGTACGTCCGGCAAGCCTCCTCCGGCGTCAATCCATGTATTTCCGGAATCGATCGAGCGATAGCAGTGCGATGTTCCAAAACCGGAAAGCACGACATAAATATTCGCATCGTTTGTGGGATCGACAGCGATTGTGGTAAAATAGCGGCGTGGGAGATCGCCGGTTAGATTGATAAAACTGACGCCACCATCATTGGTACGCCAAACACTGGGGCGATCCCAACCGTATATTGTTGTAAAATAAAGGACATCGCTGGATTGTTGTGAGATCGCCATTGCAAAAATACCACTGCGGTTAAAGGATTCTCCATTGTTTGTCTCTATCCAATTTACCCCATTATCGATTGTTTTATAAAGAAATTCAGTACCGGCATAAATCACATCCGGATCCGTGGGACTAATTACAAAAGGCGCAATAAAAGCCATTGAACCGCCCCAAGGCGGCAATAATAAGGGGCTCCATGTTTCACCTTTATTGGCTGATTTATAAATTTGTGTCCACTGTTTAGATGCATAAAGAATACTATCATTCTGCGGATGAATAGCTGCCCAGCTCCCATCGCTAAGACTCAGATAACGTACCCGCCATTCTTTGTTACCATCATACACAACCGATGCATTATCCTGTAAACCGCCAAGCGCTAAATTAGAATCCGTTTGCGAACAGGAAAATCCATAATAAAACTGACTGGTTATATAGTTGCCATTCAAACTTTCAAAACTTTTACCTCCATCCAAAGTACGAAAAATACCTCCGTCATTGGCGAAATAAACAATATTTGTATCAGATGGATGATATACAATATCATGATAATCGTGGTGCATATAATTGGAAGGGCCTTCCGGACCTTCGGGTGGAACTTGTCCGACATAACCGTCTCTGTCGGCGATAATTTTAATAGAAGCACCACTATCGATAGATTTATAGGCGTCAATGCCCACTACAAAGAGCGAATTTGGATTAATTGGATTGACTGCAACATCGTGCGAAAACCAGCCCTGATGTGCGGCGTAATCAGTTGTATTAATTATAGACCAATTCAATCCCCCATCTTCTGAACGGCAAAGCCAACTGAACTGCTCACCTCCACCAATACTTGCAAATAAAATATCAGGATTTGTTTTATGAATACTCAGCTGTATCTTGCCGTGAAAATAGTCTTGCGCACCTTGGGCTTTCGTCCACGCTTGCCCTCCGTCACCTGTTTGGTAAATTCCATATCCGTTTGAATCAAAATTCCCACAAGCTACAACTACTTTATTTGTATCAACCGGATTTAGTACCAGATCATTAGCCATTATCACGCTATGTTTCCTTGTCCAGTTTTGACCGGCATCATTGGACTTATATGTTCCTTTTGTAGTTGCCGCCCACACGGTATTTGGATTCAAAGGATTTACGCGAATGGCCCAAACACCATTCTTCTGTTCATAACTCCAGTCCAGGCTTTTCTCCCATGTTAGCCCACCGTCTGAGGTCTTTAAAATACCGATTCCATAAGTGCCACGTCTTGTACGAACCGCACCCCCCGTTCCCCCCTGAATCTGATAATCGTAAACTTCACCAGTACCGATGTATATTATGTTGGAATCTTGAGGCGAAACAGCGATTGCGCTAACTGCAAGAACTGGAAATCCAGTCCAAATTCGTTCCCACGCATTCGCCCCCTTACCACCCGTATAACTGCGCCATAAACCACCGCTGGCGGAGCCTGCATAAAGAGTATTGGGATTGAGCGAATTAAACGCTATGCATAATGTTCGGCCACCTAAATTCACCGGTCCAATGGACTCCCACGCACCTTGTGATACCAGTTTATTTACATTTGGTTTATGGTACGCCTCCCATTCGCTGTAATAACCAGTTTGATTTTGCGACGTTGAAGGATAAGTGCGCATTTCATTCATCAGAGTCAAAGAATAATAGGAACCAGCACGCAAAGGCGGCTTTTCCGGATTTTGATTTGTATTCCAGAAATAAAGACCCGCACACACAATGCAGAATAAAACAAATGTATAGCATTTTTTCTTGTTCATGGTTCGCACACTAACATCCTTTTCTGGTGATTGCAGTTCTCGAACTTATTTAGTAGCAATTTGCAAAAGTAGTATCTTACAAATCAATCTCTTTAAGTCATGCCGTGTTCGATGCTTTTTATCGAATCACGGCATCTCCTCGTTTGCAGTAGGCTCTTGGAGATTCCGGTACGCCATAAAGCAGGCGACCGGAATGACTACCATGGATGTTACTTTTGCAAATCAGTTAACGCATGGTTTGATTCTTTTAGTCATTTGATACTATCGCAAAAGCATCATTTTACGTGTTTGCACAAAACGGCCGGCTTCAATTTTATAGAAATAAACTCCTGATGCCATGTTTTTCGCCTGCCATGTCACCTGATGCAATCCGGCGCTTTGTTTTTTATGGTTAACCAGAGTCACGATTTCCTGGCCAAGCATATTGAAAATGCGCAAGGTCACATTTGTTGTTTGTGGCAATTTGTACTCAATTGTTGTTTCAGGATTAAATGGATTCGGGTAATTTTGTAGCAACTCAATTTCCTCAGGCAAAGTTGAGTTGTCCGCTTTAACACCGGTTCCAATGTCGCCATTGATGACCAGCGTTGGCTTCTGCCATTCTTTGAGATCAGCATAACTATCTGCACCTTCAAGTGAAAAGAAACGAATATCCGTATCCGTATCCGTTTCTAAAGTAGGAGCTAATGCCATAAAACTAACTAAATAATCACCCAAATTGATTTCATCCTGAACGTAAGCTGTAACATCATATTCATAGACATTAAATGGTTCCGTATTTGATGGATTATTCTTAGGAATTGTATAGTCTTCAATTAATAAATCACCTGAAGCTGGTGCTGTGTTCCACGTAACAGTTGAATCAGTCCAGGAGTCGTCTGCAATTTTATAAAAAGCTAACGTGCTTGGAGGCTCAGTACCTGCCACCAATTGAGTTACCAATCTTATACGAGCAGATGTAATTGGCTCTGTTACGGTTGATAAATCAAACATTAAAAATGCATGTCTTTCATAAGATGGATCACCTGATAATGATTTTCTGACTATTAAACGATATTCGTTATAATTCTTGTCGCTACTTGAGCCACCGCGGACATAAGCGTCCTGGAGCGCTCTCACTTCAATGCCCCCAAGCGCCATAACCGAGTGTTTATAACCGCCAAGACTACGAGCAGTGCTGTTGGGTATTGGAGTATTGTAAAGGCGGATATTTGATACATGAATTGGATTGCTGTCAGAAAAAAGTGGCAGTGTGGATGCATCCAATCCCAGGTCCCCGTCAACTGTCAAATCTTCCTTGTACAATACAGGATCACTATCCACCCATATTGCCACATCAGGCACATTGGGATTTTCAAGAGCTACGGACACAGCAATTCGGTACCATTCATTTGCTTTCATGCTAAATTCAGACCAACCCAAAGCATCGGATCCAATTTTACCTTCTGCATCGACGGATAAACCGGGAGACAATTCATAAGTTACACCCAACGCGGGGAAACGCACATCCAGAGCAAGAGCATAATAATTAACTTTTGTGCCATGTCCGTAAAAACCTTCCGGAACGACGTCCAAACCATGGGTAATACTATATGAAGCGCCGCTTTCGAGGCCAGCGGCAAAGTTTTTAAAGCCAAGGTGGAGTGTGTCTTCAACGACAGTATGGTTACCTGTTACAACAACATCTTCTCCTACTGAGGCAGAATCCAGTTTTGTAGCATTATTCATTTCCCACATACCTGTGTTACTTGTCACTAAAGTATAATGGGCATAACCAGCCATATCGATAATTTCCTGCTCGGATAACGCTCTGTCATAAATAGCAACTTCAGCAATATCAAATGGCCAGTCTTCGCCATCATTATCATGCGCCAATAAAATTTCAACCGGATTCAGAGCTAAACGGCCATCGGCATCAAATTTTCCAGCGGCCGCAGTCCAAACTAATTGTCCATCAACATAAATATTGAAATAATTGCCCAAATCAGCCACACAGGTTAAGCGGAACCAGGCGCCATCGTTCACACCATAAGGTGAATAACCACCTGTGGAGCCGTTTCCTCCCAAACCGCCATTTGGATCAATATAAATTTCCCCATTATCTGCCGCATCGTTCGTTGTATTATAAAAAATATGGTACTGGGTTAAATCGGTTACTCTTGCATCCATTACGATGGTATACTGATTCGTAAGCGTGTCAGCGGCGCCGCCATTGGCCCCTGAATTGTGTGTTGCTCTGAAAAAACTGCCATTTCCAACAGTTACTGCGCCACTACCGCTTGGCCCTTCAACAGCAGTAATTTCAATCGTTCCGCCGGAGACATGTTCCTGCACGAGATCAACGCCCACCGTTGCTTCATTCAAGTTGGCGGCATTTTCGAATGTCCAATGGCCTTTCAAACCATCGGCCGGTAAAGCGCCCGGTGTTTGAATTTGCGCGCTCAGACCCGCAGCAAACATCAGGGTAAAAACAGGTAACAATCGTAGATACTTCATGGGTTCCTCCATTAATTAATTTAAAGTGATTTATGGATTTTATCTTCTAATAACCAACTGAGAGCGTTACGAACTTCACAGATTGCAAACGACCGTAGTCAGACCAGCCAAAATCGAGTCGAAAATTGGTTCCTACTGCATCGTAACGTAAACCAATTCCAAAGGCCAAATCCTGTTCGCTGTTTTCTAAAAAGAGTGTGCGGTAGCCACCACGCAAGAAAACGATATTTTTAACGCCCATTTCCAGTCCGGAATTGATGTATTCTTTGTTATCATTTGGGTGGATGGCATCCGAGACTACTGTGATGCTCAGGTCATGCGTTTTATAAGCTTGCCACGCGATGCCAAACCGTAATCCAAGTGGAATTTCGTAGCTATCAAGACGGTACATCGCCGGGACTTCGTCAACAGCGCCCTCATCGTTGATGGGCGCTTCATTGAAATAAATATCACGACCATCGAGTTTCATTTTGCCGCCAAAATTGGTTATGCTGGCGCCTAATTTTAAAGATGGCCATGGCGTCTGATAGAAAATTCCCAAATCAACAGCAAGTGTGCGCGCAGCTTCATTAAAGATGGATTCATGGATGTATTTCCCGCTGAGTCCAATAGCAAAGTGGTCTGTTAAACTGCGTGCAAAAGTTAGCCCGAGCAATAACGAGTTAGCATCCCAAACCTGGCCTGTGCCTTCAGGGAAGAGCACGGTGCGCACTTTCTCTTCCGGAATACGGAAAGAAATAAGCTGTAAACCGAGTGTGCCATAAAGTGTATTCACAGAGAAAGCAGCAAAATCATAGTCCGTTTCTGCAAGCCAGTTGGCATGGTTAAAAACAGCCTCTCCCGAGCCGGGAATGCGGGCAATACAAGCAGGATTCCAGTAAATCGCTTCGATTCCCTGATCCAGCCCCACATAAGCGCCGCCCAAACCAATGGAGCGCGCTCCGGCACCAATTTTTAAAAACTGCGCAGCGGTAGTGCCAACTTTGGAAGTCGACTGAGTATTTTGGGAATACAGATTTAAATTTATCAGAAAGAGTCCAAACGAGAGAATCGATAATTTTTTAAAGCTGGACATTTTTTCCTCACAATGATTTTCGTTTTATTTTAGTGTCCATCCAAAAACGCTCAGTTTTTGTCATTTCGAACGCGCTCTCCAGCTGAGAAATCTTATTTCCACGCTCTCAGTAACGATCATGTTTTAAGATTTCTCGGCAAAAAGCGCCTCGAAATGACATTCCCGGACTCTATTTAATTATCCCTAAACGTCCGATTTTCGTGCCCACCCCGGGCGCTTCAACATGGTAGAGATAAACACCATAGGCAATTTTCTGTGATTCTGAACTGAGCAAATTCCATGTGGCAATGCTACCCGAATCGTCTTTCTCAATTGTTCGAATCAATTCACCGGTAATCGTATAAATGCGAATTGTGCATTTTTGCGGCAGATTACGAAATTCCAGACGCCGGTCATCGCGCACGCCCACACCTGGGCCAGCGATTTCGGAATAACTGTAAGCGATATAAGGATTGGGCACGACGTAGATGTCGTCCAGTAAATTTTTCTTGTCATCATCGGATGAGAATGAAAGAGCGCGGGTTGTGAAAGCGAACTCATCATCACTATCAAAGGACTTGTCAGAGAAAATAAAGAAGACGTCGCCATCACCCGGATAGTCAGTATCTATAGAAAGCAGTGTATCGATGTTGCCTGTGGGTGTAAAAACAGTATCATGCGGCACATCGAAAGTCAATCGATACAATCCGGCATTCACAGGCGCATCCGGTCGTGTATCCAAAATTTCGATGGGTTCAGAATAATCCCATCGATCGTTTCGTAACAAGGGGTTACGCTGGAGAATGCGAAAATCAACACGTTCTCCACTGTCCGTTCTTCTGATTTCAAAGGATGTTTTTATTGCGCCATTTGTCGAACTGTCAACCGGCGCTTGCAGCATACCAGAGGTGGTGGTATCCCAATCGGAAAAAATGATTTCAAAATCGAGTGGCGCTGGATTGCTACCACCAACAGGTGAAATAATAAGCTCTGACACAAGTAAATTCGTATTGCTTAAATTAATTTTAAATCCAGATTTTCTAGGATTTAAATCGGTCTGCTCATCAACGACGCGTACCCGGATGCCATCGAAAATGGGATTGCCGTCCTCACCATTTAAATATGAGCTTTGGGCTATTTTTTCAACAAAATACTCAATTGTAAAAGTTTGGCCTGAAGATAAATCACCGGCTTGAGCACCACGAATTCGCCCGGCTTCCGGTAACAGGATATAACGATCCCTACTAACTTTACTCCCACCATTATCCATCAAAACCACACTCGAATTAACCAGGTTTTTACCACTTAAATTAACATACAGGGTATCATTTGCTGTGAATGTTTCACTTTGCATCTCATCATAAATGACCGAATAAACCAGGGATTCATTTGCCAGGGAATCAAAAACAACCCGGTATTTGTTGCCATCCAGCACAGCTGTCGGATCAATCACTTCAATTTGTACACGTCCACTTCCATCACCAGCAGTTCGTTGCGCTTGATTGTTGTCACTATCGATGCCTGCGTCGATGCTGTTTGTCGCTAACGGTCCGGGAACGACCATTGCCGTGTTGATATCGAATTTAAACTTGCGTGTCAGTGGATTGCGCTGGATATTGCGCTGAGTTTCAGAGGGCGGGATGTCGCCTTCAACATCGCCATGGTCATAAGCAGTGACAGCATAAAAATAAGTGACGCCATTGACGATATTGTTCGAGTCAACATAGCTATGGACAAGACCGGAATTTTCGCCGAGATAATAGCTTAATCCCCCGCGTCCCGGATAGGAGACTTCGGAAAAGCCATCAAAACCGTTGTTTTCGATATCGAAAACGGCGGGAATCCCTCGCTGATCTTCAAGAGGTCGGGAAAGAAAAGGAATGCCGCGGCCATCGGTTATGGTTTTCGTGTCATTAAAACTGGGGTCGCGGCTACGGTATATTTTATAGCCTTCAAAATCAAAACCGGCATTGGGATTTTCCGGATTAATGCGTGCAACAAAGGGATCGAAAGACTGCTCAGAAGCAGCATCCCAGTACAAGTGTACTTTGCCATCATCGGCAACTGCAATCAATTGTGGTTTTTGCGGTGGGATTGCAAAGCGGTAGTCGGATTCAAAGATATCCTGTGAGATCGTCGCATTTTGTATGAGATCAGCAAAGTCATTTCCCATCATCAACGCAATCGAGAAACGCTGGCTTTCGCCTGGCTGCAATGAAAATGGACCGGAGCCATAGATAAAAACATTGTCTGACGGTTTAAATATTTTCGGCGGCGGATCTCCCGGTCGCTGGTTGTCTGTCGACATAACATCAAACATCAACTCGTCATTTTTTGGCCGATTGTTGCCACCTTCAAGTAAGGCATTAAAACTGGTCAAACCCAATTGATCGGATTCTGCCACATCGATGACGCCAAAATTCGGTTCACCACCGAGAAAACGATATCCTTCCAAACGCGTTGTCGCAGTTGGTTCATCGTCATCATGTAAGCTGTTGTCGTTGATGTCCAGGTAAAACATTTGGTTTGGTCGCCCGTCCCCCTCGCCAAAATCTCCTGTGCCGGCGATGCCGTCGACGCCAACATCGTCGGAGTTTGCATCCCAATCACCATCCTCATCGCCGGACCAGTGTTGTCTTGGTTCTGTATCATAAATGCCTACAGGGCCGAATATTAAATCACCTGCTTCGTTAAATTGGCTTTCGTCCGTAAGTCCATCGTTATCGTTATCAACTCCGTCATTATCAATGCCCGGGCTTTCAAGGAACTTATAACCAAAATAACCGGTTGTTAAACCGCCATCGCCAACCGGTGGCTCATCAAAAGCATAAAGCATGTTACGCGCTTTGTATGGATAGCGCTCATCGAACTTTGAAATGAAATCCGCATAATCATCTGTATAGTCACCGATACCACCGACGTGGGGATCACCGAACATACCCAACCAAACCTTTGATAGCGGTTTACTGCTCACGTTGGTGATGGTGTAAACCAGAAAAATGATGTCTTCTGCCAGTTCATTATTAAACTGGAAAATTCTTACCTGCACATCGAGACCAAGACCACGCTTGGTTGTGTCTTCCGGGAAAGGATAATAGGGGAATTCAGCGTTTGAAAAATCATCGAGCACGTAGTATACTTCCTCATCCGGTGTTGTTGCGTCATCACCGAGAAATGCCGGCCAGACGTAACGTCCGAGGGTTTCATTAAAATAATCTTCCGGCCAGGAATCTGGTTTGTCATCACCATCGCTATCGTCATCAGAAAAATGTGCCAGCTCCGGATTGCCGGGATCGCTAAACCCCTTCCGGGGACGCCAGCCCCAGCGAGTTGCCGTCCCCGGCGCGAAGTCCCCATTCCATGCATCGTAAAATCCGTCATCAACGATGTGTAACGTATCACCAGCATCATTCACAACTTCCGCTGCGACCAGCGGACCAAATTCATATGCGTATCCCAGGCCACCCGCCCCGCGTGGCCAGAAAAGGTCTGCAAAAATATTGTCTGCATTTCCAGATGAAAGTGAACCCAAATTGGTAAGAAGAACTTTTATCTGGTTCCCATTGATGATCACTTCCTTTATGCCATCATAGCGGTCCTCTCCCTGCATGGCTTTATTTAGATCACCGCGCCATTTTTCCATGATGGCAGTTCGCTCGTTTAATGGCAATGTTTTATAGTCGACATCAGGCATCGGGTTTTGCCCAAAAATCGCTACTGTTTGCAGGAGAAGAATTATTGTAAATCCGATTATTTTTTTCATTCTTTACCTTTGTTGATAATAATTTCTACCTGATGGATAAATTATCAATTCAACGAAAAACTCATACCCAAGCGAATTTCCCGTGGTTCCGAAAGCCAGTCTTCACGCTGGTAGTAATTGTCGAGAAATTTTTCCGGGAAAAACAAGGCCGGATTGCTGCTCATTTGCGATCGAAGCACATCGAAACGAGTTGGATTATTCACTTCTTCGAGAGAATTCAAAGAACGGCCGGTTGATGTATGAATAATGCGCTCATTGTCTAAATCGAGCACATTATTTATCTGCAGGAAAATGCTGTATTTCAGCGCATTGAGTTTGAAGAATTTTTCAAAACGCAAATCGACATTAAAGTTGAGTGGACGACGGGCGCTATTGTTTTCAAATTCGACCCTGGATAGATTGGCTGGCAGAGATGGTGTGTATGGCGTGCCTGACCAGAAACTTGCAATACCGCTCGCCGACCATTTTTTTGCGCTTGCTAAAGTCAGAACACTGTTCAGTGTGTTAGTACGATCGTGTGAAAGCGGCACAAAAGTTTGTTCCGTTTCTCTGTCGGAGCGAACATCAAGAAAAAAGTCAAGTGGGTCTTCGAACGCGCCCTCGGCAAGTTGATACGTGTAATCAATGCTGCCGGAGAGCATGCCATTGCCAGATGGACGCTTAAGCAATGAAATGGTAAAACCTTTCACATTCGCATAACTAATGTTGGTAATCACGTTAAACTCTTTACTCGCAGCTGCTTCTCCAGCAACCAGTCGCCGACTTTGTATGAGATTGGAAACATCTTTGTAGTACGCAGTTAAATCGAATTTCAAATCTTCAGTCAACGCCTGCTGTAAACCAAGCTCATATTGAATACTTTTCTCCGGTTCGAGATTTGGATTGCCGAAAGACGGGGTTGAAATAAAATCAAGGTCTTCGAATCGTGGATTGCGGTAAATCTGTTCGAGAGGTGGATTCTGGAAAAAATGGCCGTAGGAAAAGCGAATGATTCCCTGGTCAGTGATTGGAAAGCTCAGACTTACTCTTGGCGCCAACATATGTTTCGCTTCAGCAGCTACAAGATTCTCTGCAACGCCGGAATCCACGGTGCCAATTAGATCAGGATTGTAAAGCGCCTTGGCATTGAAATATTCGTAACGAAAACCAACATTGAGAATAAATGATTTGGATAACTCCATTTTATCTAAAAAATAAGCCGCGGCTTGAACGGGTTTATTTTTATAATATTGGTATTCGGTAAACTCTGGATTTAATTCGGGATAAGGAATTATTGGTAGGGAAACGCCGGAAATATCGGTGTGCAGCAATGTGTAACTTTCACGCTGCAATTCATGGCGCACATAATCTCCTCCAAAGCGCAATTCATGTATAGGTGTTAGTTGGCTGACGAAATCCAGTTTGCCAATGTATGATGCTGACTCGTCTTCATCGCGATCGAGATTGTGTCCACCAGCGAGATAATCTGTTTGCGGGAATAAGTTGTTATTGACGTTTCCTTCATAGCTGGCAACATATCGCTCATCAAAGGGATCATCGAAGACACGATTATTTGCGCTTGTGAAATTTCCTGCAAATTTCAGAGTGTAAAAGGAGTTGTCATTTAAAACATGGGTTAAACCGATCGAATGACTTATATTTTTTTTGTATAAAAAACGCCGTCCATCAGGATTAAAGCGAAAATTTCGAAACTGCCCTGAACCGGGAAGCTTTGTGTAATCAAAGACAAGATCATAGCTCAGTTTGAGCCGTGGCATGATTTCATAACTCAGTTTAGCTGTTGCATTCCAGGCGTTTTTTGACATCATTGGCACGATATCTCCGTTCCCGGAAGGTACTCCATCTCCATAAGGATCAAAGACCAACGAATCACCATCAATAACCAGGATATCTGTTGGTTTATAAACATCAATGCCATAAATCCAGCCTTTATCCTTTTGCGTGACAGCCGAGAGAAAAAATTTTGCTTTTTTGTTGGTTCCTGGAATTGGACCACCAACCGTTCCTTCGATTCGTTGTTCATTCAAAGGATCAAACTCATCGATACCAAAAAACAGGTCCTTTCGATTTGTTGCATGGTCACCTGACCAGGCCCGCAATGTCGCGTTGATGTTATTGCCGCCTTCCTTGGTTACATAATTTATTACACCGGAAAGGGCATTGCCATATTCTGCGGAAAATGTTCCGGCAGAGACGGACACCTCTTGTACAGCATTGGTTGCGATGCCCACGGCCTGCGAGTTATCGAAAGGATTCGCCACTGAAATTCCATTAATCTGTGTAGCAATCTCATTTGAACGACCGCCGCGAATATGAATTTCTCCTGAATTGTCTGTGGTTATACCAGGCTGCAAACGAATAATTTGATTGAGTTGGTCAATTGGCAGTGCCTCAATCGTTTCCGATGTGACGGCAACTTGTGTATTGGTTAAATCATTACGAACCAGTGGAGTACGATCAGCCAGGACCACTACTTCATCCATTTCAAGTGTGGAAGGCGTTAGCGCATAGTCAAGATGTGAGGTGAAGTCGACATTAATTTCAACATTTTCGACTCGAACTTCGTGATAGCCAATAAAACGGAAAAGAATCGTATATTTTCCCGGGGGGATATTGAGAATTGTGTACAATCCCTGCGCATTCGAAGCCGCTCCGAGATTTGTACCAACCACGATTATATTTGCGCCCGGTAGTGGTTCCCCTGTTTCTTGATCTGTGACAGTTCCTGAAAGTTTGCCCGTAGTGGCTGAGAAAACGGTATTAAATTGTAGAAACAGAACCAGAATCATGAAATAAATCATGAGTACAAGTGCGTATTTACGTCGCATCGACCTCCCTTTCTTTGTCATGAAACAGACAGGTTGAATGGCTACCTGCTGCTTAATAAAGAACATACTATTATTTAATTCCTGATAAATACTGTAAATAAAAGGTAAATTACATGTAAATAACAAAAATACTTGATCAGTGAATGAATGATATTAAATTTAACAAAAAGAATTCACCTTCACAAAAATGTGGTCGGATATGCTGAATGATTTTGACAAGAACAGTCTATTGGACGAGATTCTCAAGAGCGAGGATTTCCAACGATCACAAAAATACAGCGAATTGTTGTCCTATTTATTTGAAGCGTATCTGGAAGGAAAACAGCTCAAAGAAATGATCATTGCTATAGAATGCTTTGGCAAAGATGCCCAGTTCAATCCAAGTGATGATCCAATCGTGCGGGTGTATATAGGTAATTTACGTAAAAAATTAGAGCATTATTACCTTACCGAAGGTAAAAGCAGTCCCTATAAACTTGATATTCCACGCGGACACTATGATATTCAAATCACTAAACAAGAGCCTGCCGCGTTGAATCCAAAAAACATTCATCCGATCTATTTGTCAATAATTTTTCTTTTATTTACGATCATCATTTTTTTGTGGTTCGGCGGAAGAAATACATCGCAAGTTGTCAATGGTGTCACCTTATCGAATCCTGTTTGGGAAGAATTTTTGCAAAATTCCAAACCGACGCTGGTCGTACTTGGGGACCATTTTTTTATGTACAAATATCGTGATGACAAGAAAAATTCCAAAGCCTACATCCGTTATGCTGATATTAATTCACCGCAAGCATACCACGATTTCGTTCATAAACATCCGGATTTACAAAGTGAACTGCAATTGCTCGATTTCACCTATATGCGACCGAGTATAGCATGGTCACTATCTGAAATTCTTCCCATCATCAAAACGAGCGATAATGAAATCACCCTAAAACTGGCATCTGAACTCCTGTGGTCCGACATGGAAAATCATAATGTTATTTTCATCGGGCAATTTAAAACACTCTATATTTTAGAAGAATTACTGAAATCATTTCAGGTTGAATTTGAAGCCATCCCACCTGCACTCAGTATTCTGAATGAAAACATGGAAAAGAAACAATCCTTCATTCCGGAACTACCGGATCAGGGGAAATACCACCAGGATTACGGTGTGCTGATAAAAGCAAAAGGGACGGGGAACAATTCTATTCTATTTATATTAGGATTTGATGAAGTCGGTGTAATAGGTGCCACAAAGAAAGTAGCCGCTGGTGATTTTGTAGAAACCATCAATTCGGACTCTTTGATCGTCACACCGGAAAGTCCATTTTATTTTCGCAGTGTATTCAAAATACAAGGATTCCGAAGAACGGATATTGAGTCGGAATTGCTATATTTCGAGCCTATACAAAATTAGTAGGTCAAGTTTTTTTGTATTAGATCGTGCGTCAAATGTGCGTTAAAATCTGTCCACGTGTGTCCATTTCAGTCCCTGAAAAGCATAAAAAAAGGAGCCTTTAAGGGGCTCCTTTAAAAAACGTAAGATATTGTTTTTATTATTAGTAGCGGGGGGCGGATTTGAACCACCGACCTTTGGGTTATGAGCCCAACGAGCTATGATTTTTCTGGCTTTACTTGTGTTTCTCTGTATTTCCCTATATTTCAATAAAATTAATAGGTTATAACTCATAACTTTTTCTTGTGTTTTTTTGTATTTATCTCTATTTTCATCACAAAGGTTGGATATACGGTTGGATAAAAAACTAGCCAGTTATAATTGAAAGCGATAAATAATGAGTAATGTAAACCAGAAACGAATTAAAACAAAATATCCCGGCGTATTTTATCGAATACGAAACAGAATAGGTCGACCGGGTATAGAAAAAGTATACTTTATCGTTTTCAAAAAAAATGGGAAGCTTTTCGAAGAACAGGTTGGACGTCAATACATCGATGATATGACACCGGCACGAGCTGCACATATCAGAAGCGAAAGGATCGAAGGATTACGCCTTTCACGAAAAGAGCTTAAGCAGGTGCTTGAAAACCGATGGACTGTCAATCGACTTTGGAAAGAATACAAAAAAAGAAATCCAAATATCAAAGGGATTATCCAAGACCAAAATCGTTTTGATAAATACATTTCTCCAATATTTGGTGAAAAGGAAATATCCAATCTGACATCTGCTGATATAGATAACTTTCGGATAAATCTCTTAAAAACCAAAAAACCTGCAACTGTAAAGAACATACTGGAACTTCTGCGAAGAATCGGTACATTTGGCCTCAAGAAACAGCTATGCGACGGATTTAATTTTACAATCGAGATGCCAAAGGTGAATAACCAAAAAACAGAAGACCTTACACTGGAACAATTAAGGAAATTATTGCATGTCCTTGAAAACGATCAAAATAAAGACACCGCAGATTTTATGAAAATGGTGTTATTCACCGGCATGCGGCGGGGTGAGCTTTTTCGACTACAGTGGAAGGATATAGACTTAGAAAAGGGATTCATCACTATTCGCGATCCTAAAGGTAGTGAAGATCAAAGCATCCCCTTGAGCGATGAAGCAATAACAGTGTTAATAAATCGCCCAAAAGCAAAAACCCCTTATGTTTTCCCAGGCAAAGATGGCAAGCAACGAGTCGATATACGAAAATCCATGAACCGTATAAAAAGGGAGGCGGGATTGCCTACAGATTTTCGTGCTTTACACGGATTACGGCATGTATACGCCTCGATGCTGGCATCAAGCGGCAAAGTCGAATTATATACCCTACAAAAATTACTCACCCATAAAAGTTCTGCAATGACACAACGGTATGCCCATCTGAGAGATGAAGCATTGAAAAATGCGTCGAATGTTGCCGCCGATATCATCAACAC
Source organism: Deferribacteres bacterium (assembly GCA_020633655.1). Classification (GTDB taxonomy): domain Bacteria; phylum Zhuqueibacterota; class Zhuqueibacteria; order Zhuqueibacterales; family Geothermadaptataceae; genus Bioreactorimicrobium. Next base: position 235,839 of record JACKDF010000008.1, on the reverse strand, counting down.
TACCCGAGACGATTAATCTTCATTGCCATTGTTACCAAATAGGCTAAGTTGAATTGGAGCATCAAAATAAGATTCGGTTTGGATTTTATGCGCGTTCATAAACTTGATTACATCCTGCAAATCATACCGAACAGATCGACGGATTTTAACATAGGGAATACCTCGTCCATAAAACCGATCATTTCGCAAAGTTGATAGAGCGATTCCGGTTATTTTCGATACTTCTTTTTCTGGTAAGTATTGTGGAAGAGTTGTATCAAGATTATGTTCGGACATGATGTGGGGTACCTTTGGCTAATTATCTTTAATCAAGAATTCATTCAAAAACAATTCAAAATCTAAGTTGTTGATATGTAACTCAGTTGTTAATTTTCGCATTTCTCGATGTTTCGACCCCAATTCACGGGTATAGGGTAATCGACCATTTTCACCAAGACAAGATTTACATTTGGCCAAAAATGAACGAATCTCTTCATCACTAAATTTATCTTGAAGCGTATTTATCAAAATATTTTTTCCTGACAGCTTAGAAATTATTGAATTACTCACACTCCTCTGGTCTACCTTTTTATCGTTGACTAATAAAGATAGCAGAATGATTCCACACTCTGTGATCATAATAATGATTATTGCCACAATTTTCTTTGCTCTCAATTCTGTGACACCCCACAACTCCTGGATTGAAAAAGTCACAGCTTTAGAACCATAAGTTGTTGAAGGTAGTGGTTCAAACTTTAATTCAAGTTTGGCTGCAAAATATGAAATCCACCGCTCCTTATTCGCAGACGGAACTAAATTTAGTACACTATCTCTCTGGGATATGCTAATTTGCTTACTTGCGATTAATTGTGCCAATCGATTTTTCCAATATTTTGAGTTTGGATTCCATGCTATTTTGCGATTACAAACGTCGATCTTATCATCTAACTTGACGAGATCATTTCCAATTTGTTGAGCATATGTCCGTTTGATAGTTTCTATTCTTCTACTCACTTCTTGATCATATGGCTTCGTTATTGTCGTATGGTTTTCAATTATTTTAGCATGAAAGCTTGTAATTGCGGCGAAAATACAAGCGCTTGATACAAGTAAATATAATGGAATAGCCACAAATTTCAGAATCCATTCACGGAACACAATTGACCAGAGGCAACCAAGTCTAAGAATCTCAAAAACAACACAGCAGAGAAGAGCAATCTCCAAACCAAATAGTTTCAGATAGAAATCAAAACCAGCACTAAGACTGATAAAAGTCAACCCAATGACTGAGAATAAGAGAAAATACTTTCGTGTAAAATCCATTTTATTCCTAACCGATTTTCAAAATACCAATGAACTATTAGACATATTCAACATTATATAATATGCACAGCATAGAAGTTCGTTAAACAACATAAAATCAAAGCATTAAATCACTATAAAGTGTTCGCACGACCGAACACCTCGAACGAACATTTATTCAAATGCTGAACACAAAATCAATTTATCAGTTACAAAAGACTTTTCTGGAGAAATGAATATTGGTGCAAACAGATTCCCACTCTCAGCTAAATCTTCCATCGAAGCAAAGAAGAATTGCAAATCCTTTTGTAGAAATTTATAAGAATGCTTGAGCAACTGGAAAATCCTCCTCCGTGTATCAGCAAAGACTAAAACTTGAAATCCTTTATTTGAAAAAATTGGATTGCCAACCTGTAACTCATTCCCGTATTTTTGTACTTTATCTCGACCAAAATACTGTGGATTTTCAGTTCCAGCATCGTATTCAATTGCAATAATAAATTGGCGTTTAAACCCTTTTTCTGAATGTGAAAAACCTAATAAAGCATCCGGAATCACCATTGAATTTTGTAATTTGCCTTTGAGCTCTTTGTCAACTAGAAAAAACTTTAGATTCATTTTTTCATGAATAATCGAATTCTCGCAATACCAGCGTATATCATTAAGTGTTGAAAAATGCTTTAACTGCTTGGGGAAGTGGCGTAAAATGTGTATTTGTTCAGACTCCATTTCAAACTTTTCAGCAACTTCCAACTTTCCTTTACTACCAAGCTTGAAATAATATTCTTCAGTTAAAGATGGTTGTTTGCAAAAAAGGAATCCTTCGTTTGATAGTATTCTTAAGCGCTTTTGAATAGCTCGTGGTGTGGTTCCTTGAAAAAACTCACGCTTTAATTGTGTGGTCGAAAGCCACCCACAAATATGCAGGCGCCACATAATGTGATAATCTCGTTCTGTCAGTCTCACTTTAATCACACCTTAAAGAATATGTGTCACACCACAGTGTGGGCAACGCACAATCTGTGATATGCGACCACACAATGGACACGGTTTCAATAAGTTCCCGGAATATTGAAATCCACATCGACATCTCCACATTCCAACCAAGGGTATTTCCTGATAGCAATGGCAGCATACTATGGATGCCTGTATAGATCGTCGTAATCGCCGGATATATTGTGGAATTTTGAAAATGTCTCTTACCAGAAAGAATGGGGAAAGCAATATCAAACCCACAATTCGCCCTGTTTGAATGATCAACTTTGTCTTTTTCATGGCTTTTGTTTTAATCCTGTTTTCTGAAGATATGCACTTTCAAGGATTTTGACCATGTCGTCAGCATCATCTATAGTCGGATTTTCTGTTGCAGGTTTATCAGAGTCATCGATTACAGTATCCTTAATTCGTGAAACTACTTTATGCAATTCATTCTCAACTTGACAGCGTGGTAAAAGATTACCAAAAGAATTCTCACTGATAAATGCTGCAAATTTCTTTTGAGAACATCCTGCAATTTGTTCCGGTGATGGTAACCTTCTTGTCTTCATTTTAATTGCATGTGGTACTTCACTTCTCAACCACAAATATCCGATTTGTTCAGGAAAGTGTGTGATTTCTTCAAGTCTACATTTGAGTTCTTGTTCTTTTGTTAAAAATTTTTGTTGTCCAAATGGAAAAAGTGTTGCATCCCCACGCATCCCAGTTATTGGTATTGCCGGTGCAATGATTTTAGCATCACGTAGAGTTGATCGAAACATCATCGTCCATCGAATGTTTTGCAAAATCGAATTGATTATATCCGAATCACGAACTGCTGATGTTAATGATTGTGTAAGTAGCATGAAATATGAACCAAAGGAACGTGACATGGTGAGCAAATCATTCATATTTTCTCTGGAAATCTGATCTCGATAAAGCACTTGCGCTTCATCAAGGCACCATAAGTAATCAATATCTGTCTTCTTTCGTCTAAATACGCTCTGTTGAATATCACTTAAAATGATTCGCAGGAGAAACTCACTGGTACTGCGACTTATATGTGGGCCACATACATTGATGATGATAAAGTAACCCTCGTCTTGCAGTTTTTGGAAATCCGGGGCGCTGCGAGCTGACATACTGAGCTTTACACCTTCAGAAACAAAGAGTGAATCTATTCGTTGCGCTAATCCTAAAACCGTTGATCGGGCTTCCTTTGGAAAGCGTGTAGTAAAGTAATGCCGTAAGCGCTCGTCTTTTGATTTTACAGCTAATTTCTGTACAAGTTTAGCATCCAAGCAAAGTTTCTCGAAGAGGGTTATAGGAAGTTTATGCTCGATCATCAGAAGCATCATGTATTTCAGGATTGATCGCATGCGTGCGGTAAGCGCTGATGTACCTCGATAAATCTGATTGATAGTCTGAATACGAGTATTTACCAAAAGTTCTGCTGGCATATTGCTGCAATCAAGAATATTGTAGGGCATGATTTTATCTGTTTGAGCAAAATCCATAACAACAACTTTTCTTTGCAAACACTCACGGTCTTCATCCCTAAACTGATAAATAAATGCTTGGATGTATTCTATTGCTTTGGCCGCTAATTCGCCCTTCGCGTCTAATATTGCCATAGGAATATATTTGCCTGATCTAAAATTCTCTAATGAATGCATTAAGAGCAAAAGCGCTAAATAGCTTTTCCCGGTACCGGTGGAGCCAACAACCAATGCATGTTTTATGAGCAGTGATAATGGAACGGATACTGGATATCCCCAGCTCGATTGCCCCAATAAAAAAGAATCTCCATAACCACTATTGAGATTCTGAAGATGCTTTTCAATTCTATGTTGATTTTTGCCTTCGGTATCAGTCAGCATATTCAATGTATCATTCGTAGCTTTTCGAATCTGCTTTCCAAACAATGATTGCACGATCTTTATCCCTTTACTGCTCATCACTCACCATCCCTATTTCTATTATTCCGTGCAGCATTATCTTGAAAAGGCACTATAAAATCTCGCTCACTTCCACGCATATTAAATTGGTCTTGATTTCTTCGTGTACGATCTTGCCACCTTCTCCAACCATACCAACTGTATATGACTGAAATGATAACGAATAGGAGAACGAACCAATTTACACTAAATTGCCAATCTGATATTTTGCTAAAAACTATAGAAATGAGACAAAGTGCTATCGTTGGGGCGAATAATAACAACGCAACATTACCACCGAAATTCTTGGGTAGTCGACGTCGGAATAGCAATTGGAATGCTGCTCCAAGAATAAAAAAGAGCAGAAAAATATTTAGAAAATAGTTTGCATTTCCACCCAGTAGAGCCACAACGATTACTAAAATAACCAAGTATCCAACAATCTGATTCATAACTCACATTTATATTTTTGGTTTAATAAATCATTTTAATGGGATACGGCCATAGGTTGGAGGCATACACGATTATTGCAAGCAGCCTCTGCATTTGAGCAGGTATTTGGTCTCGGCCAACTATGTTCAACAGCAAATTTTTTAAATGCATCATGACAATATACCGGGGCAGATATTGGTGTGTCAGTTATTCTATAATGCAAATTTTTTATCTGTAATAATTTTTTAATTTCATTAAAATTATTTGATTTTGGATTGATTATAAACTTATAAAAAGAAGGATGGATATTCGAATCAGAAATTTGGTTTGAACACAAACCTGCATCAACCAGGGTTTTCAACACATTGAGATAGGCATTCCGATGACCTTCTATATAATTTAGCGCCTTATCAAATTCTTTTTCAGCCCACACCGCCGCCAATGGATGGATTCTTAAATTCAGAGCAAATTCATTGACCGATATATTGAAAACATCTCGAGTTTGTCGAATTGGATGTTGTGTACTCCAAACAAGTTTCTGGTATAAATCTTCGTCTGATGTCACGATGACGCCACCTTCTCCAGCAAATAAGCCTTTATTCCAACCTAAAGAAAAAACAGCAAGATCGGCGAAACAACCAGTATGTTTTCCATTCATGTATGCTCCAAAACTCTGAGCACAGTCCTGAATCAATGTGAGATTGTATTCATCAGCAATTTTCCTCAAAGCAGGCCCGTTGCACGGATAACCATATATATCAACTGCTAAAATTGCTTTCGTTGTAGGTGTTATCAATCCAACTATTTTTTCTGGATCAATTGTTAGACTATCAGGATCAATATCTACAAATACCGGTTGATTTCCGGTTGCTATTAATCCAGTAAGTGATCCACACCAAGTGTATGGTGTGGTGATGACCTCGGCGCCATTCAAATCAAGCGCCTGAAAAACTGCCCACAATCCTGTTGTTGCATTAGAAACCGCCAGAGCGTAAGATTTGCCGATTAATTTAGAAAACTTCTGTTCCATTCGATATACTGCATCTGTACCACTCAGACTCATATCCCATTGCTCTGGATTATCGAAAAAACTCTGGATAGCTACGGTCGCCTGCTTTGATATATTCTGATTCATTATATGTTCGCCTGTCGATGAAATTCACGTATTTTTTGTTGTAAGAGCTGGCGATCAAGGTTGCCAGTTTTTCTGTCTACAATATTTTCCATGTACCACGGATAGCTGTAGTTTTCTGGATCATCACTCCATGGCAAAAGTGAATAAAATGAAGTTAGTGCAATTGCAGATAGTGAAGTATAGGCTATTGCAAAAGGATTAGCAGCGCCCACATAATCCTGGGCAGCCTTAAGAATGTCTGTGCTGGTAAGCGAGCCAGCGCTAGCATGTAAAAGTGCATGGTTGACAACATCAAATATTTTGCGGGGACTAGCACCTTTTTCATGCAATATTTCACTTGCTTTGTTTAATGAAGCGTCACTAGCATCAAGGGTTGAAGCACTTGTGATTCGTTTTTCAAAAGCGGCGAATAAATGCACACTTTCTTCTGGCATTAACTCAAGAAATGGCACAATAATAAAGCGATCATGCCAGGCAGCATCAAGTTTTTCCGGAACATTTGTGGCCGCGAGTAACAGAACCTTTCCACGTAAATCATCACGAGCACTGAATTGAAATAATTGAGCTAGCAGATCGAGAGATACACCACCATCATGCATATTACCATTACGGCTCGGTACACATTCGGTAATTTCATCAATAAATAATATAACCGGAGCCAGGCTCTCGACTACAGACAAAGCAAGATTCAATCGGCGTTCACTTTCACCAACAAACATATTTTTAATTTGTTCGAACTTCACAATATTGAAACCGCATAATGATGAGAGGATTGGTGCGAATGTACTTTTACTGGTTCCTGGTGGCCCGGCCATTAAGATAGCACGAGGTGATGACTGAGCATTGCTTTTAAGCAGTTGGGCAATACGTACAAAAAAGTGTTTTATCACATTCAAACCAATAACGTCTTCTAACTGCAAGCTTGTCGCCATCACGTTGAGTGTACCTTCTGATGTATTAACAATGGCATCCGCTTTGGCTTGCAATACTCGAGAACGATCAAGTGGTTTGTTTGTAGTTTTTGCTTCTTTAAGTAAAACTTCAATTTCACGTAAGCGCAATCCCCGTGTAAGCCGAGCAAATTCGGTAGGAGAAAATCCTTCTGCAAGATTACCATATTGTTTTTCTTCCATCTCATCCTTACGAGATAAGAGATATTCAATGCAGGATTGTGTTTGTTGCTCGTTGGGAAATGGTATTGAAACTCGTTTCAAACCATCGTTGAGTAGGATGTTTTGATGGCCATCACGAACGATACAAATGAGTTTATTTCCAGATTTATTTAGCGCTGGCGCTAATGCTAATATATGTACAGTTTCAGCAGCTATTGTCTGTTCATCCGCTGCTGCTGCGCTTGTCTGCACCGCTGGACAAATATGCTCGGCGTAGTCAAGAATAAGTGCGATTGGTGCATCGCCTGAACATGGAGTTTGCATAAGCCTTGCAATTGCCCGAAAAAAACGACGAATTTCATCAGGTTCAAGCTGTTCATTGCGGTTTATCAATTGCTGCAATCCTACAGCATTAAGTCGTTTGTCGAGAGCCTTTTTATCTTCTGGATCAAAATTGCAATAACCATGAACCCGACAACCTTGTGATTTGGCATAGCGTATCACATGAAATCCAAGGTGAGAAAACATCTCTGCAACGTGCTGTGGATGATAAGCAAGTTTGCTATCAGTCAATATAAGATCATGCACATTGCCGGTTAACAATATGGCGTTCGTACCGGCATTAATCGCTTGAACAAATAGATCATTGCGAAGATTGTCTTCTTTTATCATCTCCATCTTCTATCCCTTACTTTGCAGATTTCTGTTTCTCGTTGCCAAGTCGCGCCTACGGCGCTCATCGTTTTTCTTAGTCTTTTTCTTATCAGCATGGGTATGATTACATGAAGTTTGTGGCTCAGATAAATTCTGTAAAACGCCCTTGCGATTGTAATGCGATTTGCGTGTAATACCAGAAAGTCGGATCTGTTTTTGTTCAAGCCCGGCAAGCAATTCATCCATCACCGTATGGCAAGAATTATTACCAAATCCTGCAAGATCAAGCTCAATCTGAGAGCCGGAATCTGCTTCCTGTAGGTGACTTAGCACAGCACGCCCGCGATCATCTTTAAGAATCAGAACATGACGTCCTTGTTTGGATGATTTGTGTTGTACATCAGTAAAACCAGCATCTCCAGCAACTTCCGTTATGGACTTGATAAGATACGCTGCATTTGATCGACTGAAATTGTTAACACTATTGGAAATGAGCTTTTCAAACGCAACAGGGGTAGCTTTCGATGTGAATTTTTTCCAGCTTTCTGTATCAACAAACGATGATAATGTAGAGTGCTTAAATGCGATGAGCTGCGAAACCTGGTCAGCTTGATGTGCTAGAACTGGAGATGCTTCAACCAAGTTTTTAATTCTTTTAAGGTTGTTTTGAAAAGCCTGTTTAGCTTCTGCAGGAGTAGAAAATTCTGGTAACGGTTCATCTAAGGCATGTTCAAGCCGTTCCATTTCTTCACACACTTTATCAGAAAGCCATGTACATGCTTTATATGTTACACGAGCAGCAGAGATAACTAAACCAGCAGCAGCAACACACGCAGCCGTCGCTGCTCCAGCAATTGCACCTGAAATTACTTCGCTCATAATTTTTCTCCTAATTTGCTAAGGATTTTGTACTTGTTCTCAAGTTAAAATCCACTGTTTCGCGCGTCAATTTGGTCATCTAATACATCAATTAAATCATTAACACGTGGATTATCTTCAGGTATATTTTGTGATGCGTTCATTGAATTCTGTGGATCAATTTGGCCATTTTCTTGCTCAGCGGACTCATAATTTTCATTTATATTTATCAAATTATAGTCAAGTTCGTCATTGAGTAATAGCCGTAACGCTTTGTTTGCGGGAAGCAGCGGGCGCTCAGACTCTCTTTGGTCTTGCGCCCAAGTGTTAAATGAATTCAAACCAGAAACATAGCTCATATACTTTTTGATGGCATTGCTTTTGAGTACCAGTTCAGCATCACGAACTTTAGTCAGTTCTTTGGTTTGCATGCGAACATGTAATAAATTCCGCAAAGCAACTGTAACGTACAGCGCTGGCATGCCAAACAGAATTTCTAACCCATACAATACAACTGGTAAATACAAATCAAGGGTTTGTGAAATGCCTTCTACACGTTCTCCTGCAGCTTGAAGCAATTCTACACGGGCCTGCGATGCGTAGACAATGCCAGTTAATAATAACGCTGTAAGCATGAAGCCGAAAATCGGATGAAAATACCAGTCCGTTTGTTTTTCATGGTGTTTTTTGCGGTCATACAGCGCATTAACAGTATTCGAAAGTGCTTGAGAACCATCTGTATTCATCCCATTTCTCTGGAATGAAAGAAAAGAAAAGTAGCTTGTCGTTTCACCAAAACATGCTGATGCATAAATCCCGACAGCAATGCAGAATGCTAGCGCAAGCCAAGATAGTTGTGGCAAAACAACGGCATATATCTCATTTGACACCATCCATTCAAAAACCACATTGAATAAAAAAATGATGGCAAAACCGCAATAAACAAACAATCTACGGCTATGCAAGTCTGCTCGAATCTTCTGATGTAGCGGATGATTGACTTTCTCCCGCAGTTCCTGTTCTAAGGCTTCGCGTGATGCTTTTGCATCAGATGCCTGATCGGCAAGCAGATTTGCTTGGTGCAACAAATGATCAGGTAATAGTGGTTTCTCTTGTTCATTTGTAAATGAAAATCGTAGTGCCATGGCTACATCTCCATATTAATAATGTATATGATGGCAGCAGCAACACTTTCAAATTGAAGAACTTTGCCGTTAAAGAGTTTTTGAGCAATTGCCGGTTTAAGCCCAACGGCCACAACCGTTACATTTTCTGGAAATTTCACTGCATTATATCTTTTTCGCCTTGGTTCATGCAGTCCATCAGAAAGAAAGATGAACAGCTTTTTACTCTCAGCAGAAAAACCTGGTTCATTAAATAGCAGTGTAAAGCGTTCCAATGAGCCATTGATATCAGTGTAACGGCTTTTGCGTGGCTGTGTAAGTTTAGTCAAAACTGTTGAGCGAAATTGTTCTACTTCTTGCTTGTTTTTTCGGTTTTTAAGGGCACGTTCATCGAGTCGTCCAACCACAGGTTCAAGCACAAGACGATCCAATGGTTCGAAAGAATTGTTATGAATCAATCCAAAAGCTATTGTACCGCCACCTCGTTTAACTGAAAGGATTAGTGAGTCGATATGGACAGTTTGTAGGACGGTGTTGTTGCTTTTATGCATGCTACCGGAAATATCGTAGGCGATTCCAATAATTAATGGTGGTGTTAAAGGCGAGTGCGGAGAAGATTGCACACATGATTGTTGCAGCAAAAGTACATATGCTGAGACAAGTGCGACGAGTACAGTAACAAAGTTCTTCATTTTCAATACTCCTTGATAAATATCAACAGCTGTATTTACACTAAACTCCAGCTCGAAATCCTAGACATAGTGAAGCACAGTTTACAAACCCTACTTGACGTACAGTCCTGCCAACTGTGATTCCAGCTTGTTTGACTTCATTCCAGTTAATTTGAAAATCAATCATGTCTGCGCGAATCAGAAGAATAAAACCGATAAGAATAGTGGCCAGAACCAGTAAAAACGCTGTTGATATAACGCTGTAAAAAGTTTGAACAACACCAGCACGATGACGGGTGTAAAGTAGACCAAAAACAAAACCGAGAACTACTATTAGCAGAACTTTATTGGCTGCTGTTACAATCCAGTCCATATCAATCGCTTCGAACAATTTCTCACTTGATGTCTGTGGCATTTCAGATTCTTGTTCGGGTAGCAATTCAGGACGGCTCAAAGGAAGTTCTGGTGTTTGCTGAATATCAGTGGCGTTGTCAGTGTAAAAATGATAACCCATCGATACCACCTGCAGCAGTGTTGCCAATAAGAAAACGGCGATAAAACGGATCAATTTCATGACTAAGCCTCCTAAGAATATCTCATTGAAATTGAGATTACATTTCACCAATAAAACAAAAAAGCCCTGTACCCACTTAAAACAGCAGATGCAGGGCTCTGGGCTCGGTGGCCTCTGGCCTCAGAAGAGAAGATGTGCCGTACTTTCAGCAGGTATCTTTTATATGAATGACTCGGACTTTTTTGGACTCGAAAATAACCTCGACCAAATGGCGACAACGGTGACATTTTATTTCAATGCTTGAGTCAGTAATTATTTTCGCAAGCGTGTGATTGTTCACACAAACAATTTTTGAAAAACCTGTGGTTTGTGATTTTTTCTTTTTCGTATTTCGAATTTGAGTCATGTTAATTCTCAAATTTAAATTGGAAATTGTATTGTAAAACTTTCGGAAGGAAAATATACAATGAGGGAGGAGAATACAATTAGCGAGTATTAATGATGTATTTTTATCCGAAGAAAATGTGTAGCAACTGAACTTAAAATTTGTATAATAACACTAAACTGCCAAACTGTTCTATTCAATAATCTTTTTTCAACTTTTCATAAGTATTGACACGCTCTTCCTGTAAAAAGATCGCTTCCTGATCTGTTTCTTTACCGTATTCAGAAATTAGAGTGAGTAGTTTATTTCTGTTGCCTGGTGCGTATCGGGTAAGCACATGGACAATAAAATGATCATCTTTCTCAGATTTAGCTCCATTCCGCCAGAATCCTTCACCTTCCCAAATTGTTGCACCACCAAAATCAACATTTATTAATTCTAGGTATTTGTTTTTAAGCTGTATATTCTTTTTTCTAATGTCTTCCACAAACTCTTCTTTTTTAGGGGAGATTTTGGGCAACAGCAATGTATATCGTACGTTATATTTAATCGCATTTTGCTGTTTAAAAATTTTCTTAATTTGACGTAAGCGGTCAAAACTTAACTGTTTAACCCAAAAATCATCATAATCTATACGAAAATAATGTTTAAGTTCTTGAAAGATGAGATTGTTTTTCAAATCACCAAGAGCTGTAGCAGCCAGAATAATTAAAGGGATGTCATCGCTCAGAGAACGAATATAGCGAAATAGCATTTTACCTTTTTCCCAACTTTGATTCAATACAAATGCATCGAGAATAATAAGGTTGTAATAGCCATCAGCAATTTTACTATTGATTTCGGATGATGGAATGGTATTGGTGCGATGTCGCTCAAATTTAATCCAGGATGCACCAAAATATTTAAAAATATTATCAAACAACTGCTCTACTTTATAATGAGCTGACACATCGTTATCCTTGCTTAATCTAAATGAACTGATAACCTCTTTATTTTCGGCATAAGATTGATCTGTTTCTAAATATAAAATCCGCTTTTGGAACATCGATTGTTCAATTATTTTTGTGAAACTATCTTGAGATACTGGTTTTGTAATATAGTAATCTGCACCATAGGATAAAGTTTCAAGCTGAACATCATTGCGCCCGCTAATAACGATAATCCGGATATGCGGATATTTAAATTTGATTTTACGCAGTATTTCAATTCCAGCATCTCGATTTTGATAAAGCATGAGATCAACTAATACAATCTCAATTCGAAGTAAATTATCAAACTGTTCTTCTATTAGGTCAACCGTTTCATTTGGATTTAACTTTCCATCACAGGAGACAATGTTTTTCCAAGAAAATTCTAAATCATCAACCAGAAGTTTTTGATAATAGGTTCTTGCATCCTCATCATCTTCGATAATCAAAACACCGGTTCGTTGTTTAATTGACTGAGGGAAAAGACTCCGCATATCACAGGCATATAACATAAATAGTTCCGAGTTGTTTCTTACAGACTCTTGTAATTCAACAATCCTGTTTCTCATTTTTAAGTCAAGAATAGCCTGTCCCTGCAAAACGGAATCAATAATTGAGTGAACTTCAGAGATGACTTTATATAAAAGACAGTCAATAAGATCTATTTCTCCTATTACATGCTCACAGTCCATTTTCATTCTTGTAAGGCTTTTCAAAAAAGTGGGTAAATTTATCGAATCTACTTGAAGTGATGTTCTGATATCGTGCCGGAAATCCTTAATAAACTGTATTGTTAATTTTCTTAAACGAGTATGATAGATATCAGCACCTATATCTTCCGGGAGACATCTGAGTTCAATCAGGGATTTTATCTTTTTTGCCATATCGAGCCTAATTTGCTCCGGAGTATGGATTAAACTTACGAACTCACATGCAGAGTTAGAATATGGTATCATAAAGATGTTTTGTCCAAACATATCAATTGAATATGCTGCTAAGTATTTTTGATCGACCACCGAATAAATAATAATCGGTAATGAGAGCAACCTTGAATTAGGCTGATCAGTATTATACCTCTGCAGTTTACCACACCGAATATCCCATGCTAAATCAATACCGAAAAAGTTCCCTCGCAAGCCAGTTTTAAAATGTGCATTGATCATAAGCACTGAAATAGTGTTATCTTTTACAAATTCATTTATTTGACCAATGTCACCATCAATTTGAACAAAAGCAATATTATCCTTTTGATATCCTTCCAACACATTTTGAAAAAATGTTGCACTTTGCAATTTATCATCAACGACACCAACCATAACTGGATCTATTTTCGAACATCCATTTTTAATTTTACTCAAAATCAACCTTCTCTCATGTTATTGGAAAACCATAAGGGATATCGTATTTACTACAAAACACCTGAAGCCACTGTTTTTCTTCTAATAACAAGCCTTGTCCTTTTGTTCTCAATTCATCGGGACGAAATCCAAGCGCATTGCAATGTGTCCGAAAGCCTCCATCATAAATCCTGTATTGGTTTTCATACACTGTGTTAGGTTCTTCTTCATATCCAAGTTTTACTTCAACATCATGCCAGCATCCACCAAACCATAACAACTCAGATAAGATAACACGGCGTGCAAGCAAGATATTTTTAATTTGAATAGCTCCACGTATTTTTACAGATAATTTGCGTGCAATCGTGTTTTTTTTATCAAAATCAGCATTTCTGATGCGCTCAACTTCATCCATGATTCCAGCCTCAAAATATTCCCATGCATCCTTATTATTAAAACGAAATTCAAAATATAGAGGCTTAAATAGATCCCAAGAAGCATGCTGCGGAAGATTTGCCATCATAGTTCTCATATTCTGCACAGACAAGCGAATGTCATTGACAAAGTCCTCTATCATAGTCCTGTTTTCTTCATATATCCATTTTTTTGAAAAAAAACGACGAAAGTGACACCTGGCAAGAATTGTATTCGTAATTCTATCTAAATCATCTTCTTGCGTTACTACATATTGGGGTAAATATGGTTTAAGCTTCTTAATTTCTTCATAAATGTCATCTCCTTGCATTAGCTGCCTTGTTTCACCATCATCTTCATACAGCCACCAATCAACAAGTACAGCTTCAAATGTATCCGTGTTGTCAGCAAGAATTGCATTGACAAGAGCATCACCAGTCCTGTAACAGGTAACTGCTATTCCATATTGTAACAAAAGTTCTTTGAGTGCGTCTTGCCATTGCAAAATGTCTTCAACGTACAACACATTAATCATTGATTGGCCTTTCTATTGAATTGAACTTGGAAACACTTTTTCTTTTTTCCACCGTAAGTAGGTGTTTAATAATCGTGCAGTTTGACCAATTACTTCAAGAGCTGCTTCCTTATCAAATCGTTTAGTTCCTGCATGAGCACAGTGGTTGCGCTTTTCGAAAATCGCAGCTATTTCTTCTTTCTCCTTGCGATTAAATATTTGTTGTTTCGAAATTTGCGCAATCTGCCGACTTATAGTAAGCGATTGTGATTTGGGGACACGTTTTAATGATAATTTAGTTTTTTTATCGCCGAACTCATAGTCAAGAACAAATTCGAGCGAGATAGCACATTTGAGAATCGATTCATTGTATGAATATGAGTTAGATGGGACTAGAAGAGAAAGCAAAGGATGTGAATCTTCAAAGACAAGAAAGAAATAGGCAGTTTTTAGTTGCTCTTGTATTGCATGAAAAAGTGATGAACGCACAACACCAGCAAAATTTGCTATCCTTTGAATATCTTTCCAACTTGAAAGAATATTAGGATATCGTTCGACACCATTGATAACAGAACGGATATGATCTATATATTGGTATGGATTATTTCTTAAATCTGCTTTCGAAACAAAGCCATCAAATCCAAAATGAAGCATCGTATTAGCTATATTTTGTGGATTTGTATTACCAGTTATCGCAAAAACAGGGAAATATGGCTTAATTTCTTTAATTTTAAGACAATAATCCCTACCTTGCAACGATTCCTTATCTGTGCTTTTTGACTTTAAAAGAATTAGATCTAAAAGGGCAAGTGAATATTTATTTTCAATATCATCCGAAATTGCTGAAATCAATTTATCTCCATCCGAATATCCTGATACTAAAAATCCTAGTCTTTGAAATACAGCAGTCAACCATTCAAGTTGTTCTTGTGTATCATCAAGCACCAAAATGTTATGTGCCATAACTCTTTCCTCCCAGTTACTTTGAGACAACACGATTATTAAGATGAGAAAGATGTTGACTACACAGCTCATTGTATGTAGATAAAATACTTCTGACATTATTTGCATGGCAATGATAATCCAAATAATTTTGCTGTTGTGCTGCTTCGAGCATTTTCTCAGTCTCAAGCACTAATTTTTCAATTTGAAAAATATTATGCAATTTATTGTCCAATAATTCCGATAATTTTTTTACTTCTGATTGAAGAAAAGGAATATTTGCATGCTGTATTTTAGCACCCTGATTTGTAGGCAATCTACTTCCAATATTATGCTTCAAAATATGTATTATTCCTTTTAGGTCGCCATATTGTTTAATAATTTCATGCAACTCACCATCAGATTTGATTGGTTTAATTTTCGAAATCATATACACAATTCGATCAGGTGTTAAAAGATTTAAATAATAATGGCCGGGTCTAGATTTTAGGATACAATTTAAAGGGATGTTGCTAAAGAAATGTTCAGGAAGTGGAGAATACACTATAACAGCTTCTTTGCGTCGCCACTCCGTCCGTAAGTCTTTTCGCAAAAACCGCATCCCTAAAAAATTTGAATGTAAATCAGATTCTTTGAAACGAATATGCGCATTAATTATAATTGCTGTTTCATCGAAAAATCCACCCTTGATGTAGCTATAGATATTGTCTTGATCAAAAAGACAGTGTATTTCAAGTCCGGGGTAGTTCTTGGTGATAAGTTCAATGAGTGGATTTGGTGCAAGATCGTCAACTAACAGAATTCTTTTAAGTGACATTGTTATTCAATATGGGCAATGAGTGGATACTGTTTCTTTAGATCATCCAAAATAAATTGAAAATACATTTTATTCAGATCGGTCAAAGCGCATGCATCTTGCTGTAACGCACTATGAGAAATATTTTTTTTTATTTTTTCCCAATTTTTTAAATCTTGCTCATTTAATTCATCGATAAAATTAGGTTCATATTTTTGAACCAAATCTATTGCATGTGATATTTGGCCGAATGCTATCCTTTGCATAATATCAAAATATGCTTCAAGTTTATGGGGAATGAAAAGTGCATTCCAGAGCTTATCAAAACCATCATGAATGATACTCAAGTTTGAATCCTCTTTTACAATTTCATCACACAACCCAGGAAGAAACGTTAAATCACGCGTGGAGTACTCAACAATATTAAATTTGTTACTTTTTTCAATTGCTGTTTTCTCCCACGCATCCGTAGGGTGGCCACCAATTCTCAGGCTATGAGAATGACTAAAATTTAAGAATACATTTGAAATAATATTTTCATTCGTCTTTGCAAATGTGGTCAGTTTACAGACAATCAATAAACGTGAGACGCCCTTACATTCTTTTTCATCCAATATAATGGCCCGGTCGCAGTCAAAGAAGTTGGTTTTACGTTCATCAAATTTCTCAGCGCCTTTCAGGATTGCTCTATCATGCTGACTGTTAGTTAATAGCATTATCAGTTTTTTCTGTAAATCCATAGTTATACGGTTTCCCAAAAATAGATTAAATTCCTAATAGCGTTTGAACGAGATGATATTTACTTACATGGTCAGAAGTTAGCCAAGGGGAGATAGCAGAATATTCGACGAAATGAACATCATCTTTTGGAAGTTCCGGCAAATACTCTTTACCTCGGTCAGAAGTTACAATCACAAATGGTACGATATTTTTAACTCTCATTATCCATTCTTTTATCCTATCATTTCTGTGAAATCCTTTTTCTAGTAATCCTTGGTGAATAACCAAAATTTTGATTTTGTTGGTGAGTATCCAATTCTCAAACTCTGAATAGTCAGAAGGGCATAATGAATCAATTCTTTTATCTAGCAGTATTTCTGGTAAATGAATATTCCATTTTGTGAGTGCTTTATCGAGTAGAATGAACTCCTTATCGACAGAAAGCTTATTTTTCCTTTTTTTCCAAATACGCTCATCTGCAATAGCGACTGGAGCAGTAGCTGCAAATATGATATTCAACACCATTCTTAATATTGAAAACATGTCTTCAGGTGGATGAAATAGTTGTTGGTGAAGCATATCTAATCCATGAAATCCTTCATAATATTTAGGTATGCTTTTACGTTCATTTTTATAATCACTCCAAACATTATGATAATCAAATATTAAATAATTATGATCTGCGTACGCATATCGTCCTTTGTTGGTGTGTATTAAGAATTGCCACCCTATATCTTTAAAAATAGAATTAAACCTAATTGAAGCATTTTCCCAGCGTAAACGTAATTCATCGCTTGCTGATTTATCTTTATTACTGTTAAAGTGGAACAAGAGAGTTAGATCACCTTTTAATTCAAGGGTATCACTTATCCATTGTTGCAATTGTATAAGAATCTCACTTAGAATTGGATCTGTATCATGTGCAACAGCCATAGCTTCTGTTGATGCTATTTTGATAACAGGTATTAGGGCTGGGGTTATTACTTCTTCAAGATTATTATGTTGTTTTTCGTTTATAGAATAGTCTACCACTAAAGGATAAAATTTTGCATTAGCTTGTACTTCCTTTAGCTGAGATATAACGTCGATTCCATTCTGGGCAAGTTTACACACGACATCTGTTGTTAAATTCTTATCAGAATCATATAGCAAGCCCTGTTTTGTTTTGCGAATAAAAAACTCATACCCCATAAAAAAAACATTACCATTTGGGTTTGTTGGCAATATTTCTACGTGATTTCCTTCGTTATCAAGAATAATTGGACATAATAATCGCGGATTTAAGTCTTTTTCGTTATTCAAGGTTTGTATAATGGGTTCTGATCGGAGCCATGCAGCACAGATACGCATTTCTTTCATTCCCCATCCCCCACTATTCGTTTCCCCAGTTGATCGATCAATAAAATTCCACGTTGCACTTTTTCCAGAATTCAATTCAGAGTTATTATCATTTTGTGGGAAAAAGTTGCAGATTTTTTCAAATCCTGCTTTAGTATAGGTACTATAATTATCCCATATTTTGATTCTGAGAAATCTGTCATCGTATTCTTCAACAAGTAAGTGAACTACAAATTCATTTGATTTATTTTTACCATATTTTGCACTATTTCGTATAATATTCTCAAGTATACAATAAAGAGCATGTACTCCAACGATACCAGCTGGAACTTGAACCAGGAATTCTTCAAAATTTTTTTGATAAAAATCTATCTGATTTTTAATGGTTTCTTTGTAGACTTTAAGCTCAATTTTTTCAACGTCTTCAGACTTGGCTATATTTGTCATAACAGGGCTATCGCAAATGACCTTGCTACTCTTGAACTTGACAAATGGAAGGATAATCTGAGAAATGAGTGGTACATGCATTCCCCAACTGGGATCGGAACTCGCAACAATATTGGCAAAAACCATACGAGTGCGAAGATAAGATTTTAAATGCTTAAAAAAATCGACTGCAAGCTGTGGGTCATACTCGTCATCTGTTAATGGTAATTCAACATTTTCCAAGACGTGTCCCATATCATGAGCGTTAACTCGCCCCATTATCTTCGCAATCGTTGAACGAAGTGCAAGAAGATAATTAATATATATCCTACAGGATAAGTGAAGAGCATTTACAAATAATGTACAAATCCTTTCTGCCCATAGCATTTCCCAGCCGCCTGGAGCTTCTTCGAAAGCAAAAATGGCATCAAAAAAAACTTTATCACCGAAATAGCTAGGATAATAATAGACATTCCCTTTTGTTTTATCTATACCATAAAACTCAAAAATTAAATCGGAAAGATACTCAGAATCAATATTTTTTCCGGTTTCATTGTTATATACATTACAAATAAACTTGAATTTATCCTGCTCGATTACTTCGTTTGGTGGCTTCAACCACACTGGAAGAGACGAAGTTTGTTCAAAAATATCTAATAAATAAATTGGTTCTCCATACTTATGTTCCAACTTCGAGCTAACTTGATTAATTTGCTGCGTCTCAATCCCTACTATCGTTTTTTCAACATTGAAAATATTAACAAGAGTTGGATCATTCCAAAATATGGATGATGATACACAGCGAATTCCATAAGCATTCAGTGTATCTAAAAAATCCCCCAGCGCAACGGGATTAGGATTTTGATTTGTTTTAAAAGTGCTTAAAATCGATTTTTCAAGAATATGTAGTAACTCAAGACGTTCGAGTGGGCTTGCCTTCTTTATAATCACGATAGATCCTACATACTATAATAACCAACTATTGATTTACTTATTCGAACCTTAACAAATTTTATAGTAACATTTGATGGTAATATGTCATCTAGCTTATCTTTGAAAAAGTTAAACAAATATTGCGCTAACCCTTCAGCTGTTGGCATCATGTTAATAATTAATAATTTATCAACACTGAATAAATTAATAAAATCGTCAACAATTGGATCATCTTTTTGTAAAATAAATTTATGATCAATTTTTCGGACTAGCTCATCAATAATGAGTTTAATTACATCCGTATCGATAATCATTCCTTGTTCATCAATTTCATTACTTTCAAAAAAAACATCAACATTAAAAGTATGTCCATGAGGGTTTGCACATTTATAACAATTTTCATTTGAGTTGTCAGGAGACAAGTAGCTTCCGGCGCTTCCTGTTCTCATATCATGGTTCCAAATCCTGTGACCAGCATCAAAATGAAAAGATTTTTGTAATCCGAATTTTGGCATATTGTGATATATTTTCTTTCTTAGTATTAAATGTTTAATAATTTTGGAGGAAATCATGTGTGTACAATTTCAACACAGCAAAGTGTAAATTAGCAAAATACTGTTTAAATTGAAATAATTAGATTATTTCATTAATGAAGAAAAAGAGTCAAACTGTTACATATCCTTTGCTATTTCTGGTAAACTAATTCATTAAAATATTAGATAAATACGTAAATGTTATATCCTGGTGGATATATAATTACGGATTCCATACAGAGATAACTTCTTTCTGACCATCCAGCATCTTTACTAGTGCAAGTGGAAAATGCACCTGTCCATCTGAATCAATTTTCAAATTACCAAAAATACTATGAATAGTCTTTTCGTCTGTAAGGAAACTGCAAATATTTTCATTCATTGCATTTTCTTTTAAAAGTGTATTGATTAGGAAATTTGCTGCTTCGTATGATTCAGCATTTACCATGTTTGGTTCTCTTCCAAATTGATTTGTAAAATCTTTTTTGAATTGTATATACAAATCACCATCATTAACAACTCCTGCATCATACAAACTCATCGTTACATAAATCGGTTGCTTCAAATATGATTGTACTAAATGCAAATAGACAGTTAGTACATTTGGTCCAACTATTGGAATATTGATGTTCTGTTCATTCAGTTGTTTCACGAGATTAACAAAATTCTGTTCGTATGCAAGCAAGAAAATGAAATCTGCATCCGGAGGCATTTTATGTATTATTGAACGGAAATCAGTTTCACCTGGATCAAATCTTTCTTCAAACAGTAACTCTCCATTATAATAATCTCTGAATAATTTTGTCGACAAATTTCCAAACTCATCATTAACTGTAAGAACTATTGAATTGCTCCCCAATTGTGAAATTTGTTCAGCAATAAGTTTAATTTCATCTTTTACAGGAAAATGGTAATTTAATACACATTTTGCTGCTTCTTCCTTTTGACCTGTAACACTACGTTCTGGAAGATCCGCGAACGTTAAGACTATTGGTAAATCATGCTGTTGAGATAATGGTGTTAATGCGTATGCTACAGGAGTTCTTGCCGTAATTATCCCACTTACATTATCAATCGTATTTAGTTTTTGAAACGCAGATATCGCCTGACTTGTTTTATTCTGATTATCTTCAAAAAGTATTTCGACGTCATTATTTTGTGCAGAGAGTTCGATCCCTTCTTTAAGCCATTGTCCAAATAATGATAATTCGCCTGATAATGGTAAAATTGCTCCAACTGTAACTGGTTCTATGCTTTTTTTGCTTTCATTAAAAAAATGAGATACACCAAGACCAACAATAACAATAACTAATATAGCAGTAGTGATCTTTTTTGGCTGAGACATAACATTTTCTCCTTTATTTTGAAATAAAAATTATAAATAAATCTTCCGATTTTATATATCATTTAACATGTTTGTACCAAATTCTCAAACGATTAGTTCTTCGAACATCACATTAGTTAAATTCTTTAATGGATTTTCACAATACATTGCTTTCCCATTTTTCATGAAATAAGTGCTGTGAGCAATTGAGATAGCTTCTCGTATATTTTGTTCGACAAGTATTATACTTATTTGTTCTTCATCGTTAATTCGTTTAATTGTAGTAAACACTTCTTTGGACAGTAACGGTGTTAATCCACCGGCAGACGGTTCATCAAGTAATAGGAGTTTCGGCTTATGTACCAAAATCATCGATATTGCAAGCATCTGCTTTTCACCACCGCTAAGGAGCCCTGCTCTACGAGTTTTTAATTCTCTCAACTTAGGAAATAATTCATATATCCATTGAATATTTGATGTGAATTCTTTTTTACTAATTTTGAGTCCAGCTAATCGAAGATTATCTTGTACTGCTAAGCTTGGAAAGACCTTACCCCCTTGAATCAAATATGCTATGCCTTTATTAATGTGTTGATGTGGTTCAAGCAGTGTAATATTTTCATTATTAAAGGTTATTTTACCATGTTCCGTTTTTAAATGCCCAGCCAGCACTTTTAATAACGTTGATTTTCCTGAACCATTTGGGCCAATGATAGTAACAATTTCACCACATTTTACCTGTAAATTTACACCATACAAAATGGGTTTTTTATTATAACTTGCGAAGATATTTTCCGCTATTAATAGCATATCACTCCTGATCAATATGTCAAATCCCTAAATAGACTTCTTTTAAAAGTAGAGATTGAGCTACTTTATTTGGATTATCTTGTAACTCAATTCTACCTTTAATCATTAAACAAATAGTATGTGAAATCTGCGCGACAACATTAAAGTTGTGCTCAATAATTATGATCGTTTTCCCATTCTTGGCAATGTTTCGGATAAGATCGATAATTTTTTCAACAAAGCGAGGATGGACGCCGGACGTTGGCTCATCCAATAACAATACATTGGCATCATTATTTAAAAGTCTTGCAAATGCTAGCATTTTTTGTTGTCCATAAGATAGGTCACGCGCGAGTGTTTGTTGTTTCTTGTTAAGTCCAACAAACTCAAGCCAACGATTCGCATGTTCAATATTTTCCTTTTCAAATTGCTTTATACAGTTCAATTGATAAATATTTTTAAATATTAATTCACCTGGATGATTCTTTCTCGCAAGTAAAATATTATCAAGAACTGTAAGATTTTGAAAAATTCGTACATCCTGCCATAAACGCCCAAAACCACGATCTGCACGTTGCCACGGTGCGAGTCCATTTAATTTCTGATTGTTATAAAGTATTTTACCACTATCAGGGGATATTAATCCTGAAACAAGATTTAAGAGAGTCGTTTTACCTGCACCGTTGGGCCCAATCAAACTGGTTACACTTCCTCGTTCAAACCTAATTGAAAGATCATCAATCGCTTTGAGTCCATCAAACGATTTAGATATATGTTGTAATTCAAGCGTAGCCATAGTGGTTTCGAGTTCTATTCAAATTGATATTTACCAGCAATGCCCTGTGGACGTAATTGCATCATTATGATGAGAAGAAAACCATAAATAATTAACCGTAACTGAGCGGCAAAAGTATCGGGGATAGATAAAAAACGGAGAGCTTCTGGCAAGAGAATTAGCATGAGCACACCAACGAGTGGCCCTTTAACATTACCTGTACCGCCAACTATCACCATTGAAACAAGTAAAATGGACTCATCTAAATCAAAACTTGTTGGATCAATATAGGTTACATAAGTAGCATAAATTGCACCAGCAATAGCAGCCACTCCAGAAGCCACAAGAAAACTCTTAATCTTGAAACTTGTAACATTTTTACCAAGTGCCACGGCTGCAAGCTCATCATCACGAATCGCTTGTAATACTCTACCAAAAGGAGCATGCAGAAGCCAATAGAGTAATCCAAGTACAATGACCGTAATAATTAAGCTGAACAGAAAAAAAGCAGGCAAAGATGTAATTTCAATACCAAAGATTGCAGGTTTGGGAATTCCTGGGATACCATATGGGCCTCGTGTGAAATCAATCCAATTGTATAAAATAGTATAAACAATAATTTGGAAAGCAAGAGATGCAAGCACAAAATAATCACCACGAAATCGAAGAGATGCAAATGCTATAATCAAGCTTAAGACAGTAGCGCCAAGACATCCAAATATCAATGCCGGAATAAAACCGAGCATAAAATTAGCCATGAATAATGTCGTGATGTATGCACCAATACCATAGAATGCAGCATGAGCAATTGATAATAAACCAGTGTAACCCACGAGAAGATTCAATGAAAGCGCAAGAATGCTATAAATATTGATGAGAATAAAAATATGATAGATATAATTCATATTTCCTCAGCTCGTCTTTTTGGACTAAATAAACCATAGGGTCGGATAAACAAAATTAAAAGTAAAACAACAAATGTAATGGCAATCTCCCAATGTGCTGATGTCTGCCATACAATCAGGCTTTGCAAAATTCCTAAAGCAACTGCGCTGAAAACAGCGCCAACATAATTACCAACACCACCAATTATAACAGCAACAGCACTTGTTAAAAGCATATCCATACCAATATAGGGATCCATCCCAACATCGAGTGATTTAAGCAGTGCAGCGCAACCTGCAAACACAGAACCAATTGCTATGACCAATAAGCGCATGTTTTTAATATTTATACCCAACACACTCAATAATTGTTGATCATCAGCCAAAGCCTGTATTAGATATCCAAAACGATTATTTTTGAGAACTACTATAGCGGTAAGAATAATTATTAGACTTACTGTAAATTGAACTAATTGAATGCGTATTATAATTAAGTCACCCAGCTGAATGATTGGCTCAATATCTGTAAGCAATATTTTTGTTTCATTACCAAATAAAAGTACAATTAGATTAATTAGGATAATATATGCTCCTAAGCTACTGATAAATAAGATAAGCAGGTTTGGTTGTTTCTTTAGTACAGGGTTATAAACAAACATTTGAATTGCAAGCCCAATGAAACAAGTACATATCAGGCTTAAAATAATGCTCAATACTAAGTGAATGTGCATTATAATAAAAAAAAGATACAGGAAATAAGCACTTGATGTATAAATTGCACCATGTGCAATATGAAAAATTCGAGTCGAATGGTAAACCAGACCAAAACCAAATGCCATTAAAGCATATAAACTGCCTTCGATTAATCCATTTATTATGAATTGAGCTAGCATAGAAGGTATATTCCTGCAATATAGTATTTTAAACTGGGCAAAAAAAATTTGAGAAAAAGCAATTACAAGATAAAAGTGATCAGAAAAAGAAACAATTAGCCAGTGTTAGCCAACGAAAATTTCATGCGCGCAGTGTTGTAAGAGTAACATATTTTGACAGTTACACATATACAACACAACTAAAAGTAATAATACGTCAACTCTATGTCAACCGAATTATTCATTTCAAAATCAAGAATTATTTATAATTGATATGGTGAGCAACGCAGTATGGTTGTATTATAACAAAATGAGAATGGGTTGTCCATTTTGGGGCTAGGATTAGAAAAAAAATCGGTTAATACCAATGTTGAAACTACATAAAATGACCTAAAATACTTCTTTTGGTCTGAACATGGAGTATCTTTTAATCCGGCTCTTCTTGAATACACAGCATCAGCCTGTGTCCTGATAACTGTAATCCACGGCAACTGGAAACGGCAGACCACCTAACAGCACTTAAATAACGCACTGCGAAGAGCCGGATATTTTTATTATTGATTTAAAAGTTCCTGGATGGCACTAAGTGAGCTAATCCAACAGCAACCGCATCAAACATATGTAACCAATATTGTTCTTTCCAACGCTTATCTTGCTCCAAATAAATTGTAAGTTCCGGGTATCGTTCAGCAATTTTACGAGCTGTTTCCTTTTTATTGGCTTTGCCGTTGCTGCAAACAATTTTACGAATTGATGATGGGGTATGAGTATGAAAGGGCAATTTTTTCTGTTTTGCAGTTTCTTTAATTGCAGAAAATGCAGCGTCGAATAATTGATTCTTGAGTTGGCTTACCCATCCATTCTCAGCAACAATAGTTGTTACACCATATTCCAAAATCAATTTCGCTAATATTTCTTTAACTGCTTTCTTTAATCTATTTTGTGGCCGGAATGGTCGTAAAGATTTTACACTGGCATAAATTAATTCATCTCCATCCATTATAGCAATCCCCATTTCACGCGCTCCCGGGTCAATAGCAAGAATACGATTATTATTTTTCTTGTTGATTGGCATATTTTTTAATCAGAAAGACAAATAGTGCAAGACGTGATTTTTTAATGTTTTCATCAGGCACCGCTTGTGCATCCTGTAAAGATTTATGTATTAAATGATGCGGGTAGTCTTGACAAATTTGTTCAAACAATTTCATCTGGTCAGGTGCGTTAAGGGTATTAGCAAGATTTTCCGGTGTGGCCTGATTATTCAAAGCTTCCGATTTCGCATCAATTTTAGTAATTTTCGACCTTTGGCATGTTTGTTTTTGTTTTACAGATTCTTGAGTTTGTGCCTTATTGGAGTGTTCATTATTTTTAGCTGGCCAATTTGTTAATCTAATCAGCTTAATATCCCCGTACTTTCTTATCGAAATCAAATTCGCCTTTCGCAATTGGCCTGACCAACTTTGGACTGTTGCTTTTTTGAGCTGTAAGTCACCAGCTATCTTATCAATATTTGTGGTTAGACTACCGGTTATAGGATGACATTTTGCTAAACAATAAACATAGAGCCAAATAGACTGTTTGAGTATCTCATAATGCACGACACCAGTTGCTAAAAAGAGTTTTTGCATTAGGATTTTGTAAGGATTATCAGGTGGCTGGAAAGAAGGCATACGCTATATTGGTAATTTAAGCCATCCCCAAAACCATTGTAGAGCCAGAAACAGCTTTGCAGGTGCAACTGGCTCGGCGGTGAGTGCGTGACTAATTATAATTTTAAAATGACTAGCGGAATTTGTTTGGGGAGCCAATTTGTAAATGATTAGGTTTTTATTTTGCAGTTTTTGGAGAGTCCGTTTTATTTCCCTTATTTGAAGAAAAACCTTTTTTGACAGCGCATTTAACGACAATTGCAGATTATAATCATCAGGATCAGCTAACCAAAACAAGTTCAAAAATAGCTTAATTTCAAGTGGTGAGAGATTGTGCCATTGAGGCTGTAATAATTTTCTAAGAATAATTCCATTTTCCATATTTTTTTAATATTAGCCAAAGAACCGCGAGCGTTGCATATTAGTCTCGTTTTTTTATCGATTTCACGATTGTTGTTTTACGTCATCCAAGTCTTTCATCCTATGAATAGCTATATCTCGCTCTTCATCAAAAACTTCGAAGAACATGTCGTTTACTAATCGATTCAATACAGCAGATAATCGCAATGCATGCTCAAGGTTCGGCATGCATTCACCACGTTCCCAGCGCGACACTTGTTCTTGAGATGTTTCAAGAGCATAAGCGATTTCATATTGCTTTAAACCTTTAGCTCTACGATACAATCGCAATTTATTTTTAATCGGATATCCTGCGCACATATCCGTGTTTGCATGATTGCTGGTGTAGTACTTTGACCTTTATTAATTGTGATAATTATAGGATATAACATCTGTCCCAGTTGCATAGGCTGGAAAAAATGCGTGATACAGCATGTTTTGTTAAAAAAACACAAATAGCAATAATTCTATGTATCAGATTGGAATATTGCAGGCATTAAACTATCACAATCAACATATCTTCTCGATCTTTATAGCTGGTTGCATATTAACAAAACGCAGTAAAAAACGTCACAATGCTCATTTTTTTCGGACTACATAAATCAGAAAACGTATGGGACAATGAATTTATAATTCAATCCTATGAATGCAGATAAATCATGTCCAAATACACAAGCTCAGAACAAAAGCCCTCAAAATGATACAATAACCGAGAAAAAAGCCCAGGCTATACGCCTGATCGAGTATATAGAATGCGATGTTTCACTGACATTTTTTCGCGATCAAATGAGCAATCATTGCGTACAGCTTCCAATCAATGATCATTATGAAATCTGGTCTATTCGTTCAAGTGAATTTAAAAGTTGGCTGTATAGATTATTCAGAAAAAAGGAAGGAAAAGGTCTTTCAAGCGAAGCCTTGACAATCGCAATGCGGTTAATAGAAGCTGAGATGTACCTCGTTGAAAAGCAATTAATATTCAATCGTGTAGCATGGAAGGAACATGAGCTTTGGTATGATTTGACAGATAAAAAATGGCGTGCGGTTAAAATAACTGCCAATTATTGGTCTATCGTTAATAATCCATCAGTTCTTTTTAAACGGTATAACCATCATAAATCACAATGTGAGCCGATACGACATGGAGATATTCGGATACTACTGGAGTTTGTAAACATTAGAAACAAAGACCAACAGCTGTTATTGTTGGTCTTTCTAGTATCCTGTTTTATTTCGGATTTTCCTCATCCTGTTTTAGCAATTTATGGTCAACAAGGGTCAGCAAAATCTGGACTTTGCAGAATATTGAAAAAACTCATTGATCCATCTTTTCTTGAAACACCGCACTTCCCACAGGATTTACCTGGTTTTATTCAACTCCTTGACCATCACTGGGCATTGTTTTTCGATAATATTTCTACACTGCCGCATTGGATGTCTGACACACTTTGCAAAGCAGTTACTGGCGATGGTTTCACCAAACGCAAACTCTTCACAAATGATAAGGATGTCATTTATGCTTTTATGCGTTGCATTGGTATTAACGGTATCAATCAGGTGATCAACAAACCTGACTTATTGGAACGCAGCATATTAATTGAACTTTCTCGTATTTCTGAAATTGAACGAAAACCTGAAAAACTTATTTGGGAACAGTTCGAGAAGAAGAAGCCAGCAATTTTAGGTGGAATATTCAATACACTGGTTGAAACATTGCGTGTTGTTCCAAAAATCAGACTACAAAAGCACCCCCGTATGGCAGATTTTGCTATTTGGGGTTGTGCAATAGCGCAAGCTTTGGGCGAGTCTCAGGAAGCGTTTCTTTCTGCCTATGCAAACAATATGAATCATCAGAATGAACAAATACTGGGTGACAGTTTAGTTGCGACAGTTCTTAGGCGTTTTATTGAACAGAAAGTACAGTGGTCTGGAACACCAACCGAATTATTCAACACACTCACAAATTTGGCTCAAAACCAAGGGATCAATACGGACAAAGAAAAATCTTGGCCAAAAGCAGCGCATATTCTTGTAAGACGCTTAAACGAACTCAAAACTAATTTAACCTTAGATGGAATTGAAATAGTAACAGGGATTCGAGGAAAACAAAGGATCATTTCCGTAAAGAAAATATTGGGATATAGCGTCGAAAGCGACGTAGTGTCATAAGTTACTAAAATTAGTCAGAATCCAACGACGCTACTATTGACGCTAAAACAAAGCTCATTTTAAGTAGCGTTGAAATAAAACCACTAATGCTCGCCTTTGTCGACGCTACGACGGTACCGACACTTCTAGTAAGAAACTGCAACAAAGCATATTAGTTTATCCACAGCATGAGTCTCCTCTCAAATTTACCCGGAGATGATATTATATGAGTGATCATTTAAATCAAGCAGGTTATACATCTTTCCAACAAACAGAGCACAAACATGGCTCATCAGACATATTTTGCAGCCTATTGTTAATTCCGTGAAGGCGTACACTGTAAGTATCAGAATTATTTTACAGTGTGCTTTTATGAAGCTTCCTGATGAGGCAATCAAAGAATTCCAGGATATCTATGAACAAGAATTCGGTGAAAAATTGGCGTGGGAAGATGCAGAATTGATAGCATCACGGCTTTTGGCTTTGTATAAAATTATTGCCAAACCGATTCCAGAAAACAAAAACGAAACGCCATCTTACATTGAGTAAATTTTTCATTTTATGCATCGCTATTTCATCTACTGCCGAAAATCTCAGGAAGCTGAAGATCGGCAAGTGCTCTCAATTGAATCGCAAAAGAAAGAAATACTACAAAAATTCAGTGAGCAAGAACAGCTCACTATTATTGATATTTTAGAGGAGTCTTATAGCGCAAAATCACCTGGTCGGCCAGTATTTAATAAAATGCTAAAATTAATCGAACAAGGAAGGGCCGATGGCATTATTGCCTGGCACCCTGATCGGTTAGCGCGAAACTCTATAGATGGGGGCAAAATCATCTATCTGCTTGATGAAGGCACTATAAAAAGTCTTAAATTTGGTTCTTATTTTTTCGACAATACGCCGGAAGGCAAATGGATGCTCAACATTATCTTTGGTCAATCAAAGTACTTTGTTGACAAACTTAGTGTGGACGTCAAACGTGGACTCCGCGCCAAGCTAGACAAGGGACAATACCCCAGTAAAGCGCCCATTGGCTACATGAATGACCGAAATACAAAAACAATTGTTAAAGACCCCAAGCGATTCACAATCGTGCGTAAAATGTGGGATTTGATGCTTGCAGGAACTCATACAGTTCCGCAAATTACTGAAATAGCAAACAATGAGTGGGGATTACGCACACGCAAATCCAAACGGCAAGGTGATAAGCCAATAAGTAGGAGCGCAGGGTATAATATTTTCAATAATCCATTTTATTATGGTTGGATGCTTCATAATGGTGAGCTTTATAAAGGGAAGCATGAAGCCATGATTACCTATGCGGAATTTGAGGCTGTCCAGAAAATACTCAATAAACCAACTCGACGGTGTACAAAACGTCATTTCTTTCCATTTGCTGGAGGTATGATTAAATGTGGTGAATGTGGGTGTTCTGTCACAGCTGAA
The DNA here is from genome assembly GCA_020633655.1 of Deferribacteres bacterium. Taxonomy (GTDB): domain Bacteria; phylum Zhuqueibacterota; class Zhuqueibacteria; order Zhuqueibacterales; family Geothermadaptataceae; genus Bioreactorimicrobium. The sequence continues at coordinate 205,548 of JACKDF010000008.1, read as the reverse complement.
AGGCAAATTAACCGTTATGGATCAGAGTATATTTACTATCATTGTACAAAACGAAATAAAGGTGTGACCTGCAACCAGGCTAGTATCGAATTAACACAGCTTGAAAAACAAATTGTTCATTTCTTGTCCAAGAGTAGTATTTCCGAATCATTTACAGCATCCTGCCTGAAATACTTGCAAAAATTATATGATATGGAAGTTGGAGAACGGAGTGAAATATATCATTCACAACAAAGTGCAGCAACTGCTTGTCAAAAACAACTCGATGAATTATTGCGCATGCGTTTGCGAAATTTGCTCGATGATGAGGAATATCAAAATCAAAAACAAGAATTGATAAATGAAAAGCATAAACTTGAAGAAAAAATGAGAGATACGGAAAATCGAGCAAACACTTGGTTCGATGCATCTGAAAAAGCATTTTCTTTTGCGAAACAAGCGTCATATTGGTTTAAACACAGCTCTGATGAGGATAAGAAACTCATTATGGAAATTATAGGTTCGAATTTTGTACTTACCGACAAAAAACTGCTAATCCAAGCGAAAGAACCCTTTCAACTTCTTACAAAAGCAGAACAAAGCCTAACTGCTAAAAAACCAAGGTTCGAACCTCAAAATAATGGCTTAGATCAGACAAAAACAGCCCCTTGCGAGGCTGTGAGGTCTGGATGGTGCGGCCTAGTGGACGAAGTTAGAACTTTTTTCATTGAATGGGATGGAACTCAACAGCTTCTCACACAGCTAAATATTTTGTTTAACCGCATGGAAAATCAAGAAAATTCAATCGCTGATCCCACCTCTTCTTCAGGTAAACCAGGCTAGATACACACTATCATGATTATTTAAATATTACCAGTTTACATCGCATAACCATTTTCACTATACAATGTAATGCGCTGTATTAAAAGAGTGAATGATATGACATATGTGATATATATTGTGGAAAGTAGTATCACGGCCCACTTTTTGATCTGCACTTTTGGTGAAACAATCAGCACATTTTTTTGAATCATTAAGTCACGCTGTGACATCTTCATTGATTGGTTTTTGTGTTAGTATGCTTTTGTATTTTGATTCCCCCAATATATTTTCTAGCTGTTCAGCTGGTGAGTCCCAAAATATTTCTAAACTTTTTATCCCAGTAGAAACTAGCTTCAAATAATCACCTCGCTCGAGTGATATTGGAAGTCCAAGGAGATTCAGTGCATTCGAAGGAAGTCCAACTTCCAACTGTTTTAATAATGCATCAACAGCTTCTTCATCAGGTCCCCGTCCTAAAAATATTATGCTCACGATATCAAAAGCTGGTTTTAAATGAAATCGAGTTATATCCGCAATTTTTCTGATATCTCCATATCCAATTTTTCCCAGGTATGGATTTGGAGTATATTGATTTTCAATTGTATCAATGGGAACACCATGGATCCAATCCCAAAGAATTGATACCCGTTTACATCGAGCAAAGTATTCGAACTGGTTTGGGACATATTTTTGGAGTATTCGTACAATTTCATCCCGATAACGTGCAGTAGCTTCCCGAACACGGACGTTTTCAGCTGTCCCTTTTCGCATTATTGGAGTATAAATATCATCAAATTCGGGCAGCACTTGAATTATAGCCATAAGTTCTTCAGCACTTAGATTGTCAATATTTAAATCTTTCAGTATCTCAACTAATCTTATAGCTGAATTAAAAGATAGCGCAGAACGGCCACAAACTCTTCCCAATAATGTTAATTGTACATAATCACCTTCTTCCTCAACTAATCCTAAACTTATCAGCTTCGAAAGAAGATCTTCTAAGTTTTTCTTTATTGAATCTCTCCAAATTGGATTGTGCTTGTTTGCAAGATAGCCGCCGTAAGTATTTGATAACAAACGTCCTACTTCACCCCTAGGGATACGTTCGATCTGTGCCAACAAACGAACTATCCATGTATCAATGTGATTATAGTTAAACGAAGATGCGATAGATTCTAAATTACCAGTCACGTATTTATTAAACAATCGAACCCTTTCATGTGAAGTATCAGCTAACACTATTGCTCTACCAGTTTCTTGAAATCCAACTCGCCCGGCTCGTCCTGCCATATTTTTATATTCCGCAACAGTAAATTCTTTTTTTTCAGAGCCCAAGAAAAACAATTCAGTTATTATGACAGTTGAAGCCGGGGTATTGATTCCTGCTGCAACTGTAGTGGTTGCTGCCAAAATGCTTAGCGAGCTATTTGGATTTCTAAACTCATTTTCAACAATAGCCTTTTCTTCTCGATTCAAATTTGTATTATGAAACGCTGTCCCTTTTTCTAGACACATTCTTAAACTTGATGATGTTGTTGAAATATCATTATTAGGTAAAGCTTCCAATGCTGAAATTATAGAGGGCTGATTCAATTCAGATGCAAGATATTTTGCTACACCTTCAGCAGTACCTCTTTGGTTCCTGAAAATAATAACTTTTTCATTTTGGTCCTTTAAAATCTCCTGCACGAGTGGAACAATCATATCTTGACTGCTTGGTTTCCGTTTTCGCTGATGAATTCTTACATTTGGTATCAACTGTTCTAGTTTACTTTCTCCGGCAGTATCAATATATTGAAACAAACCAGAACGATCCATCACTCCTTCAAGGAGTGGGACAGGTCTCTCATTAGTTATGAGTAATTTACAATCCAGCCATGATTCAAAACTATTGGTCCCACCAATAACTGCAGATAATGCAATAATCTGTGGGGAAATTCCTTTTTCTCTTGCACTAAGTAGGTAGGTGATTAGCAATTCAACAGTTATTCCACGTTGCGAATCAGCAATAAACTGTGCTTCATCAATTACAACTAATCCTATTTGATTTAACACCCAAGGATTGCTAACTACAATATTCAAGAACATCTCATACGTCAAAAGTGCAATTTCATATTTGCCTGACACAAATGGTCGAGTCTGATCTGTGTGGTCTCCTGTACATCTAATGATTCTAAGGTCAAGTGATGCACCATACAAAGCGCTAAATTGTTCATACTTCTCATTTGTAAGCGCTCTATATGGAAAAAGGAATACGGTTTTTCGCCCTTGTATATGCGCGCACATACTTGCCATCTCACCGATAAAAGTTTTTCCAGAACTAGTTGGAGCGACAACTAACAACGATTCTCCATTTAGCACTCTATATTCATTTACTGCATTTTGTTGGAGGTCATTAAGCCCATGTTTAAATCTATCTGCCCACACATCTGTAACTTCAGAAGGGACACCAAACTTAGTGAGCTCTGCTATATTTTCAGAAATTTTTGTAGCTGCAATATCCGGAAACAACGCCTTGTAATTTTCCCCAGGTTTTAACACTGGAATGAAAAGTCCTCCTGTAATACTACCCAATACAACAGGTGTTTGAACTTGACCGATACGTTGTGCTTCCGCAGCCACATGCTTCAAAATTTCACTCGTAGCTGACATGAAATCAATATTATCATTCCCGTCCTGTAAAATATCTATTAGAGCTTTTGTCAATAATCCATGCCCACTAGCTGGTTGTTCCCAGGCTGGTTCATTGTAGTTTGAAGCTGCAATAATAACACGGCCTTCACCTGCTATACTTTGCATTGTATAGCAGGTGTTTCTAGGCAACGATACGTCACTCAAAACACGTGCAGGAGCACCTCCACTAAAACAACAATCAAGTATTAAAATTATAGTTTTCGCTTTTGACTTTCTGAAGTAATTTGCAATCTCTTCCGCAGAAATTGATGTGGAAGGACAATCATCCTTAATAGTGTTATAACAAACTAATCTATGATCTGGAGTTCCATGCCCGGCGAAGGTTATGATTACAGAATCATCAACAGAAGCTTTTGATAAGACAGACTCAAATACATTTTTAACTGATTCAACATTTGCCTGTTCATCAACAAACAAATGCGCCTGAATGTCAGGAATTGTGTCGGTAAATAGAGCCCAAAGTGCCTTTGCATCATTACTTGCTCCAGATAAATCAAATATTTGGGAATCGAGGTATTTATTGATACCAATGAAATATGAGTTGAGTGCCATAGCTGTGTTCCTAACTTAAGATTGGGTATTTACGGGGGTGACATTATAAAAACCAGAAATTTATCGATAGGTAAAATTGACTATCCCTGTAGTTAAAATAATTAGAATTCTTTCACAAAACAACTGATACTCATCTATCCTTCATCAATTATCTATATTAGTGTTATTTGCAGCGGCGATAACAGATCTCATTAACTAATCGTAATATCCGAAAGAGAATCATAAATCTCTCGTACACTAATTTCTTCTGAAAGAAAAATCTGTTCAACATCCTGTGTTTTTGCCTGACTTGCAAGTTCCCAGTTATCCAGAATATTTTTAAGCGTAAGCGGTTTACGCTGCTCTTTTTTATTCAGAATTTGTACAACTTCAACAAGATCGATATCCATATATTTGAGAATCATCCCAAAGTCATAAAAATCCCGGTATCGGTACCGCTCATTCATTGCTCTGATTTTTTCAGCGCAGATTTCTTTAATATCCATGACAGCCGGCACAACGTCAACATTATAAGCATTTTGATATTTTATCTTTTTTGGGGGGAGTGCTACATTTTGAGTAAAATCAATTTCAACTCGAAGAAAAGAAGGCATATCTAAAACGCCCTGATACCCTAATCGCTCTATTTTTACCGTCAACGGTGAGGTATAATGTTTCTTGATCTCGAGAAATTCGTATTCTCCAATAGCAGACTGCAAATCATCGATAGTAACCTTTTCATACGCAGTAAAATCCAAGTCTTGCGAAAACCGCAACTGCGGTAAATAGGTATGATGCAAGGCTGTTCCACCTTTAAAAACCAGAATATCTTTTAAAGGTGAGTCGTATAGAATTTTCAAGACAATTGCGAGAAAATAGTCTTTCTCGGTAATTGCCAGTGGATATTTGAATCCTTGCTTATTAAAAAGCTGAAGCTCTTGTTTACTCAATAATTCTATGGTCATAATATAAGCGCCATTTAGAGTTAAATTCTTTCGATTTTGAAGTTAGGCGGCTGTATCCATTTTTTCCTTTGACAGATGCATAAAGTTTGTCACTGTTTTCTCCGAGCTCATCTAATAAGAATCCCGTAGTTCGTTTTAGGGTGAGATTGCATTTGAGCGCATACTCCTGAAGTTTCTCGAAATCAAACTCATCTGAATATTTTGTAAGTTTTTCCCAAAGCATGTTGAGCGAATAGGTGTCTTTTTTCAAATATAGAATATCAAGGACAACTTTCTCGAAGTCAGCAATTTTCATTAGCTTTCCTTCGACTCGTTTTTCTGAGTAACCAAAGTAAAAGTCTTCGCTTACTTTGGAAAAACTAAAAATAAAATCCTGAAACTGATATTGTCGTGTGCGATTATTGGTAATAGCTGTGACTTCATTTAAAAGTTGGTCAACAAGTCCATAATAATGCAATGCGGAAGTAAGTGATATATAAGAATGCTCATTGAGGGCTTGTGAGATGTGTAGTAATGAGACATTATTTGAAGATAAAGAAGTTATGTCTGTAACAACGACATACAATCCTTTTTTAATTCGTACTAGCCAACCACGTTTTGTCAGCCGATCAACCATTTGTCTAAGCTGTAATTCAGTGTATTGTCTTTTAAACTTCTTTTTAATATTATCAAAACTAGCTACTTGACCCAATGAAGCAAGGATCTGTTCCAATAAAACCGCGTCTTTTTTAGATAAAATTGTATTCATTAATTCCATATATATTTCTTTTTTTATTATTATCTGGTATTATTATATACTATTTGCTGAATAAATGCAAGCTTTCTCGATGAGTTTGACGATGAAAATCTGTGATGGGTAATAATCGTTACCGATAAATGATGTTAGACAATTCTACATAAACTCTTATCCACATGAATATCGTTCCCGCGAAACTTTGACTATTTTATCTTTTCTTCTATACAGCTTTCCAGTCGAAGGAAACGTTCTGGCAGTAAATCCTTCTGAAGTTACTCCATCAATCATCAATTTCAGCGCTACGTGATATTGGCATAATTTGAGCAGGTCTTTTTTCCTAAGTGCTGGGAAAAACTCTTCTTGTAATAATTCTGCATCCAATGGCCCTACCCTAAATGAAATTAATGTTCCTACATTTCCAAGAATCGATTGCTGAATCGCTTGATCCAATTGTCCCAAATGTTGATTGGCAAGAATAAGGTTGAGTCGATATTTTCTCATTTCAGCAAATAAACTAGCAGAGTTTTCAGTCATAAAGTTTTGACATTCATCGATATACAGGTAAAAGTCTTTTCGTTCAGATTCAGTGATAGTTGCTCGCTGCAAAGCTGCGAGTTGGAATTTAGTGATCAACAAGGAACCTAACAATGTCATTGCATCTTCACCAATCTGACCTTTTGAAAGATTCGCAATAAGAATCTTTCCTTCATCAACAATCGATTGAAAAGGGAGTTTATTTTTTCGCTGGTTAATAATTGGACCAATAAAAGGATTGCTGATAAATTGACCAATTTTGTTAAGAATCGGAGTGATCGCTTCAGTACGTTGTCGCTTATCAAAATTCCTGAATTCCTTTTCCCAGAACTTTTGCAATGTACGATTGCAAAGTTTTGGGATGATACGAGTGCGAAAGGGTTCGTCTGTGAGTAATCGCGAGACGGTTTGCAAGGTTGATCCTTGTAGACTTGTTGCTGTTAAAAGTGCATGTCGCAGAATATGTTCCTGTTTATGTGTCCAGTAGTCGACAAAGAGTTTCTTAAATACCGAAAGAATTCCGGCAACTAAAAGTGCTTGCTCTTTTCCACTTGAGTAATTCAAAATATTCATAGCAATGGGAAATTCGATATCAGAAGGATTGAAGTAAATAACATCATTGGTTCTTCTTGGTGGAATCAAGTCGAGCAGCCTTTCCGCCAAGTCGCTATGCGGATCAATCAACGCACAGCCATTTCCCTTTTCAATGTCAGAGACTAAAAAGTTCTCAAGCAAAGTAGATTTGCCCATTCCAGTTTTTCCGATAAGGTATGTGTGAAACCTTCGATCAGGCTGTTTAATGCCGAATTTTTGCTTCAGATTTCGAAAAGTGGTCTCCGCAAATATCGTTATTGGTTGTTGAGTTGTGTTATGCATAGGTACGTGTCTGGATCATTTTAAATAAATCCTCCTATCATTATTATATACCTTCCACACATTTTCGTTTTCAACAATACATGCATTTTCAGGCATGTTTATCAGCCTATTTTCTATTTCTTCCTGCTGTATGATAGAAATGACAACCATTAAATCGTTCATTTCAAATTACTTACAAAAGGAGGATATATGTACAGTCCCAAAATCTCTGAAGAACTCATTCCAGTTGTTAAACTCATCTCCACAAGTTCCGGCAAACCGATGACCTATGTAGTCAATACCATTCTGAGTTATTCAATCTATGTCTTCTTTCTCATGCTGGGGCCAGAAGCAAACCAGGTTGAAAAACTGCAAAGCCTGATTCAAAACAAAAATCAAAATACAAATAAGGAGTCCTGAAATGGTAAAAACAAATACACGCATCATTGATGTTGTTTCAACCGATGGCACAATCAAATCAGTTGAAAACATCTCAATGAATGAAATTGAAAACCTGGCACGCCAGAGACATTTTGAAAGCAGTACTTTGGTGGTTTTACCAAGCGATTGTCCTGTGATCATTCATGCATCAAGACGAAAAAGCAGTACCCTGCAAATGGTATCTGCATTGAATGGTAGAAACGAGAATAATGATATTATCTGGATTCAATTCGAAGCTTTGCATCTCGATCCAGAAATACCATCAAAAGAACCATGGAATTATGTGAAGTCGCCTGTTACAAATGGAGCAAACAAAGCACAAGCTACATTGGAATCCCGCCAACTATCATCTGAAGATGCCATGACAACTCCACAACGGCGCTATCTCTTCCGGTTACTCGCTGAACAAGGGCTTTCAAACGGTAAAATCGAAGATTACCTACTCAACTACTTTCAGGTGCAATCCATGAAAAGTATCAGTAAGCAGGATGCAAGTCATTTGATCGAGAATCTTCTAAATGAAGGGAGTGGATAATGCTTGAATATATTAGTGTGAGTCAAATCAATGCCTATATTGGCTGTTCTCTTAAATACAAACTCAAATACATCGATAAACTTCCACCAGCATTCACACCTTCCGCTCTTGCCTTTGGCAGTTCTATCCATGCCGCCATTGAATGGATGCATAAACAATTGATGACAGGTAACAGAGATGATGTATTGAAAGCGCTTTCCATTTTCGATGCCGATTGGTATGCATCCTGTCAGGGAGATGTTCGATTCAAAAGTAAGGAATCGCAGAAATCATTGCAACAAACCGGATTGAAGATGCTCAAGTTCTATGATGAGCATTTGCCTGAGAGTAAGATTATGGCTGTGGAACAGAGTTTTACTGTTCCCATCGTTGATTTTTCCACTGGTGAAACATTGGATACACCGCTCTATGGCATAATCGATCTTGCTTTGGAAGATCATTTGATCGTTGATTTCAAGACAGCTGCCAAAGCTCTCTCTGCACAAGATGTCGATTCCAGTTTACAGATGACAGCGTACAGTTATGCTTACAATTACAAAACCGGACAGATACCAAATCTACGAATTGATGTCTTGTACAAAACCAAAGAGCCAAAGATCGATCGAATTCCAACTACTCGTATAGAGAAAGACTATGTAAAACTGTTCAACTTAGCCAAAGCTGTGATATTTGCAATTGAAGCCGGTGTGTTCTATCCGATCTCTTCCTGGCGCTGTTATGATTGTGAATTTAAAAAATACTGTTGGTTGTGGAACGGAAGCATTTTGGGGAAAGGAGCTGATAATGTGGAATATTCCAACGAAAGAAGAACTCAGCAAACTCCCCAAGCTGTATGAAACAGAGCACATTCCTGCAGAAGAGAAAATCATTTACTTACACTTTTTCCTTGGTCAATGCGATTGGTACATTGCTGAATTCGATGGAGATGATCTGTTCTTTGGTTATGCAAATCTTGGGGATGATGATATGGCGGAATGGGGGTATATTTCATTCAATGAACTTCGAAACATTCGAGAGCACTGTGCGGAAATTGATAGGGATTTGTATTGGAAACTGAAGAGATTTTCGGAAATCAAAAAAAATTAGAATAAACCATAGCCGTTCGATATTTTATCGAACGGCTATTTAATAACATTGGCTAGACCATTGTATATCTTCGGACCTATTAAAGCGTCTTAACACTTCAAACCGATAGATGAAAATAATTCCTAGATTAGTGTTTCGCATCATAAATCCCTTAGAGCTAAAAATGTGGTAGTATTCTGGTATTTATCCTGATCAATAGTGTCATAATCGAAGATGGAGATTATCTAACAACATACTTGATTTCATATAATAATATTTTGATTATAATAAAGTTATTTATTGTAATTTTACAAGGAATAGCAATCAGAAACGACCAAAGAGAATAGAAGAACCTCGTCATTCAAAGTTCATTTTTAAACCTTCCAAGCAGAATAAGCTCGTTTATTTTGCTGCCCGGGCTTGACGATCATATCCCCGAGAACCACCTTGTTTGTGATATGCCCAGCGCCATCGACAATCTGCAAATTTAAGAACAAAGCAGGACAAGTTTATGAAAAATATTTATATTGATTTCTAATTCATTTTAAAAAAAATTAACTTAAATCAATTCCATCTCGAAACGTACTGTTTTTAGAAAGTCTCAAATGCTTTTATCGGGAATCCACATTTGATCGCGGCTGATAAAAATGAATTTTGCTTCACCGAACTTCATTTCCTCTAAAAAATTACCAGAATAACGCTCAGCAGGATGGACTCTCAATAGATAGAAAATGTAGCTTTTTTAATACCATTTATTGTTTTTTTTAAACGATAAATATATACATGAAAAATATTCAATAAAAAATTTTAATAACACAATTTATGCATTATTATTTATTAGTTGCGGATGTTATTTTTTTTGTTAAAATAATGTATCCAAATTTCAGATTAAATTCACATGAATAATTTTTGACTATTACACTGTATTATATACTACAGGAAGTTATGGGTGATTAGGTGGTCTTATGAGATTTATCTGTTCACCCTTGCAAGTTGTCAGAAATCGACCTCGCAAGTTTTAAGGCTCATGCTTTTATACTTTCAGCGCCGTTTTAAATTATCACTTTTAAAAATGTAGGGTCGTTATGAAAATTCAATTCTTCAACCGCATTTTTGTTCTCTCTATCCTGATCGGCTGGAACTTTTCCTTTGCTCAAGATGAAGGGGAGACGTTGTTCAAGCAAGTGTGTGTCGCGTGCCACACCATCAATCAGGGGAAGTTAGTCGGCCCGGATTTAGCCGATGTTCACACCCGTCGCTCGGAGGAGTGGCTGCTCAAATTCATTAAATCATCTCAATCTGTCGTCAACAGTGGGGATCCTGTCGCTACGGTATTATTCGAAGAGTTCAATAAAATCCCTATGCCGGATAACAATTTTACCGACGATCAAATCCGCAAGATTATTGCCTACATCGCCTCCAACAGTCCCGGAGGGCCGGGCGCCGGTGTGGCTCCGGAAGCCAGTGAATTGCCCCCTGACCTCGAAGGCGCTGACGAGCGCAACGGCGAAAAGCTTTTTACCGGCGCCGAGCGTTTAGCCAGTGGCGGGCCTTCTTGTATCACCTGCCATAACGTGAAAAATGACAACCTCATCACTGGTGGCGTTTTGGCGGTGGATTTGACCGAAGTGTACACACGCATAGGTATTGCTGGTGTGCAGGCTATTTTGGGAAGCCCGCCATTTCCTGCAATGAGGGAGGCATATTCCGGTAAATCACTGGAAGTGGATGAAATAAAAGATCTAACAGCATTTTTAAAGCTCGCCGACGAAATTAAGAAAACTCAAGAAGGAACAAACTATGGTATGACCCTGCTGTTTTCCGGCTTTGGCGGCGCCTTTGTTCTCCTGCTTCTGTTCGGTGGCCTTCTCACGCGCACCAAGCGCGGCAGTGTTAATCAGGAAATATATGCGCGTCAGATAAAATCAATTTGAACAAAAAACTAAATTTGGATTGAGAATTATGAGTTGGATTGAAGATGTAATATCGCCACAAACCCGCGAGTGGGAAGAATTCTACAGAAATCGTTTTCAGCATGACAAAGAGGTGCGCAGCACTCACGGTGTGAACTGCACCGGGGGCTGCTCCTGGAAAATCCATGTAAAAGAGGGTATCGTAGTTTGGGAAACACAGCAAGTGGATTATCCCCTGCTGGAAGAAAGTCTGCCGCCCTATGAACCCCGTGGTTGCCAGCGCGGCATCTCATTTTCATGGTACCTTTATAGCCCGCTACGAATAAAATATCCGCTGGTTCGCGGAGCATTGATTGATGCCTATCGTTCAGAAAAAGAAAAAACAGGTGACCCCATCACTGCGTGGGAAAATTTACAAAAGAATAAGCCAGCACGGCAAGCATACCAACAGTCACGAGGAAAAGGCGGTTTTCGCCGCGTGAGCTGGGATGAAATTCTGGAAATTATGGCTGCTTCCAATATTTACACCGCTAAAAAACATGGTCCAGACCGGGTTATCGGCTTTTCACCAATACCCGCCATGTCGATGTTAAGCTATGCTGCAGGAAGCCGTTTCTTGCAATTATTTGGCGGTGTCAATCTGAGTTTCTACGATTGGTATTGCGATTTGCCTAATGCCTCTCCGGAAATCTGGGGAGAACAAACAGATGTCTGTGAAAGCGCAGACTGGTACAATTCCAAGTTTATAGCCGTAATGGGCGCCAACCTGAATATGACGCGCACACCGGACACCCACTTTTTCGCTGAGGCACGACACAACGGCACAAAAGCAGTTGTCTTCTCTCCCGACTTAAACATGGTTGCGAAGTACGCTGACCAATGGGTGCCCCTGCACGCTGGCAGTGACGGTGCTTACTGGATGGCTGTGACCCACGTCGTATTAAAAGAATTCCATCATGAAATGAAAACGCCCTATTTCCTCAACTATGCCAAACAATACACTGATAGCCCATACCTGGTTGAACTCACAAAAGAGGGCGATACCTGGCAGGCCGGACAACTTGTGCGCGCCAACCGCATCGATAAATACAAAAATGTGAGCAATGGCGACTGGAAATTTCTCAACATTGATGAGAAGACTCGCGAACCGGTTATGCCCAAAGGCAGCATGGGCCACCGCTGGGATGAAAAGCAGGGCAACTGGAACATGAAGATGGAAGACGGTGAGGATAACAGCGCTTACGAACCTGTTCTCTCTTTTCTGGACAAACATAATTCTGTCGAACAGGTAGAATTCACCGAATTTGGCTTGAATTCAAAACGAAAACGCGGTGTGCCCACTCGCCAACTGGCAACTGCCGATGGCAAAATGATAACCGTGACCACAGTTTACGATCTGATTATGGCGCAGTACGGCGTCAGCCGCGGGCTCGAAGGTGAATACCCCGAAGATTACACCGACAAAGATGCAGCCTACACTCCGGCATGGCAAGAAATTTTCACCGGTGTGGATGCCAAAACCGTCATTGGCTTTGCCCGCGAATGGGCCAACACTGCCAACGTCACCAAAGGCAAATGCATGATCATCATCGGCGCTGGAATTAACCATTGGTATCACAACAACCTCATTTATCGCTCAGGCATCATGGCGCTGATGCTATGTGGTTGTGTGGGAAGAAACGGCGGTGGATTGAACCACTATGTGGGACAGGAAAAACTCGCTCCTATGGATTCCTGGGGAACCATCGCGCTGGCAAAAGATTGGGTCAATGGAGTGCGTGTTCAGCAGGCGCCATTGTGGCACTATTTAAACACATGCCAGTATCGTTACGATGGTCATTTCTCAGCCTATAACACCGTGCCTGATAATGAAATGACGCGCGGTCACAATGCCGATATGATTTATAAATCGGTGCGCAACGGCTGGATGCCTTTTTACCCTCAGTTTGATAAAAACACGCTTGAACTTTCCAAAGAAGCTATTGCCAACGGCGCCAAAAATGACAATGATATCAAAAAATATGTGCTGGAGCAACTCAAATCCAAAGAATTGAACTACTCCGTTGGTGATCCTGACGCTGAAGTGAACCACCCACGTGTGTGGTATATCTGGCGCGGCAACGCCTTGATGGGTTCAATGAAAGGCCACGAATACTTGCTGAAGCACTACCTCGGTACCCACTCCAACGCCATCGGTAAAGATATGGCCGATCAGAAACCGGAAGAAGTGAAATGGCATGATGTCGCACCTGTGGGCAAACTGGATCTCGTTGTTGATCTTAACTTCCGCATGGATAGTTCGGCGCTTTATTCCGATATTATTTTGCCTGCAGCATCCTGGTATGAAAAGGCGGATTTGAACAGCACGGATATGCACTCATTTATTCACCCGTTGTCTGCAGCGATAGCTCCCGTTTGGGAAGCTAAAACCGATTGGGATATCTTTAAGGAAATTGCGAAAAAAACCAGCGAATTAGCTAAGCAACATTTATCTGAACCCCAAAAGGATATTATTACTGCTCCACTTTCTCATGATTCAGCGGATGAAATTACACAGCCGAAAATGCAGGACTGGTTCAAAGGCGAATGTGATGCTATTCCGGGCAAAACTATGCATAAAATAGCCATTGTTGACCGTGACTACACTAAAATTTACGACAAGTTCATCGCGTTTGGTGATAAAGTCCGCACGACCGGTTTAGGCGCTCACGGCAACAGCTATCAATGCGACGACGCGTACGATGAGATGGTTGAATCGAACCATTTTCCAGTTGTGAAAATGGACGGTAAAACTTATCCATCATTAAAAGAAGACCGGCAGGCGGCCAACGTGCTGTTGCATATGTCAACTTTAACCAATGGGAAACTAACTGTGCGCGCTTACGAGAACGCTGAAAAACGCACCGGTTTGAACCTGGTTGATCTGGCCAAAGGTAGCGAAGATGTCAAAATCACATACGAAAATCTGCAATCGCAGGTGCAACGCTACAACACATCGCCGCTGTGGTCAGGACTAATGAATGACGGTCGCGCTTACTCGGCATTTACCTACAACGTCGATCGCCTGGTGCCGTGGAGAACCCTCACCGGTCGTCAGCATTTTTATCTTGATCACGAAATGTATCTTAAATTTGGTGAACACTTACCAACATACAAACCTTCACCAAAATGGCAAGCCTACGGTGATTTGCGTGAAACCCTGAAAGATGAAGACGCCAAAGTACTCAATTGTCTGACGCCTCACGGCAAATGGCATATTCACTCCACTTACGGCGATACTCTGCGAATGCTCACTTTATCCCGCGGTGGTGAACCTTGCTGGATGAGTGAGGTAGACGCTGAAGAATTGGGCATAAAAGACAATGATTTTGTTGAAGTTTACAACGATCACGGTGTTTATTGCACACGCGCCGTTGTTAGCTCCCGAATTCCTGTTGGCGTGTGTATTGTCTATCATGTACCAGAAAGAACGGTGGGTATTCCAAAATCTCAAGTTCGCGGAAATAGACGCGCAGGTGGGCACAACAGCTTTACCCGCGTTCATTTGAAGCCGAACTTGCTGGCCGGTGGCTACGGGCAGTTCACTTATCATTTCAACTATTGGGGCCCAACAGCCGTAAACCGCGATACCCATGTGGTCGTCAAGAAAATGACGAAAGTTGTGTATTGATGCGAAAAATAAAAATAGCGAATTATCATTCTAAATAAAGAAACGGAATTATTATGGATGTAAGAGCACAAGTTTCGATGGTATTTCACCTGGATAAATGCATCGGCTGCCACACTTGCTCGGTAGCATGCAAGAACATCTGGACTGACCGTAAAGGCGCGGAATATATGTGGTGGAACAATGTGGAAACCAAGCCGGGTACAGGTTATCCTACAAAATGGGAAGACCAGGATATTTATAAAGGCGGCTGGGAACGCAATAATGGCAGCATGAAGCTAAAAGGCGCCGGTAAATTGCGCGGTCTGGTCAATATTTTTCACAATCCGCATTTGCCGGTCATCGATGATTATTATGAGCCATTTACCTACAAATATCTTGATCTCATCGAATCCCCGGCCATGGATGACCAGCCAACAGCTCGACCGGTTTCACTCATCACCGGTAAACCCATCGATATCAAAATGGGCCCAAACTGGGATGATGATCTCAGTGGTACGCCAGACTATGCACGCAACGATCCCAATTTAGAAGGTCTATCGGCGGCAGAACAGGAAGCCATGTTTCAGTTGGAAAGAATGGCATTTTTCTACCTGCCACGTATTTGTAACCACTGTCTCAACCCAGCCTGCGTGGCCTCCTGTCCATCTGGAGCTATTTATAAACGCGGTGAAGACGGTGTTGTGCTGATTAACCAAAAAGTCTGCCGCGCCTGGCGAATGTGTGTAACAGCCTGTCCATATAAAAAATCCTATTTCAACTGGGGCACTGGCAAATCTGAAAAATGTATTCTCTGCTATCCGCGTATCGAATCTGGTCAAGCGCCAGCCTGTATGCATTCCTGCGTTGGCCGCATTCGCTATCTCGGCGTTATGCTCTACGACGCCGACAAGATAGAAAGCGCGCTCACAGGGAGTAAAAATGACCAGGAATTGGCTCTGCGTCAGCGCGATATACTGCTCGATCCCAATGATCCTGTAGTAATTCAGGCAGCCAAAGAAAACGGTGTACCCGATTCAACTATCAAAGCAGCACAGGATTCACCCATTTATAAATTCGTAAAAGAATGGGGCTTAGCCATGCCGCTGCATGCGGAATATGGCACTCTACCAATGCTTTTCTACGTTCCACCACTCTTGCCGGTCATGGCTTCTTTAAGCGATGTGAACAATGATGAACAGGCGGAAAAAATGGATCCTATTGCTAAATACTGGAACGACAACTGGCTTTATGATACCAGCACTGACGAACTATGGGCCACCATTGACAAAGCACGCATGCCGCTCAAATACCTGGCCAATATGTTCAGCGCTGGAGACGAAAGCGTAATAAAGGAAGCGCTTAAAAAACTGATGGCGGTGCGCATTTACCGTCGCTGGAAAACCGTTGGCGATATCGATGAAAGCAAAGCCATGGCCGTTTTGGAAGATGTCGGTTTGACAACAGAGGCAGTGGAAGGGATTTTTTATCTGACTTCGCTGGCTAAATTCGATGACCGCTTCGTAATTCCTCCGGCTCACCGTGAGCAAGCTATCGAAATGTTGGAGTTCACCGGCGACACCAAAGGTTCCACCGGTTTTGGTTTCAAAGAAAAACCGTTGAGAGGCTGGTAATCTAAATCATGTTAAATTCTTTTGAACAATACAGTAAACTTGCAGAGCTGCTTGTTTATCCCGGGCCGGATTTTAAGGAGCAGGTAAAGGAAGTAACTCTTTGGCTTGACCAGCGTTATCCTGAACCGGCAGCTCACTTGCATAAATTCAGTGATTTTGTCGCTAATGCAACACAAATTGAGCTGGAAGAATTATACACTCGTTCTTTTGATGTACAGGCAGCAACCACGCTGGATTTAGGCTATGTACTCTTTGGTGATGACTATAAACGCGGCGCTGTTTTGGTTGGTTTGAACAGTGAGCACAAAGAAGCAGGTATAGATTGCGGTGGAGAATTGGCTGACCATCTTCCCAATATTTTGCGATTGCTCCATAAAATGCAAAAACCGGAAATACGGGCTGAATTGGTAGAAAAAATTATCGCTCCGGCGATTAAAAAAATCATCAATGAATTTCAGCCGCAAAAAATCGAAGCAAAAGAAGCTGTTTACAAAAAGCACCATAAAACAATCATCGAAAAATCACAAAAATACAGCACGATATATCAGCAGCCTTTGAAAACTGTGTACGATGTGCTCAAACACGATTTCGATTTCCAGGAGTATGAAATGCCTGCCAAAGGCGCTGATTTTATCAAATCTGTTGGAAGCGAAATGAAAATTGAAGCCGAACATAATTCCCAGGAAAGGCAGAACAATGGGTGTACTTGATAATTTTCTATTTGTCGGATTGCCATATATTACTTTGGTTGTATTTTTAGTTGGCACCATCTATCGTTATAAAGCAACAAAGTTTAATTATTCTTCGCTTTCTTCACAATTCCTTGAAGAAAGTAGTCTGTTCTGGGGTTCAATGCCCTTTCACTGGGGCCTGGCCTTTTTATTTTTTGGTCACCTGATCGCATTCCTTTTTCCCAGCTCAGTATTGGCTTTTAACAGCCATCCTGTACGTTTGCTCATCATTGAAATCAGTGCATTTATTGCCGGATTATTGGTTTTATTCGGTTTATGTGTCTTGTTTTTCCGTAGAATATTCAATGATCGGCTGAAACCAGTTACAACCAAAATGGATATTGCAATTGAATTGCTATTGATTACTCAAGTTGTACTTGGTTTGCTTGTGGCCTACACATCCCGTTGGGGTTCAAGTTGGTTTGCAGCAGTGCTCACGCCTTATTTGCGTTCACTTTTTGTTTTGCAACCGGAGATTAGCGCTATAACTGCGTTACCATTTTTGGCCAAACTGCACATAATAGGCGCAAACCTCGTTTTCCTGCTGATTCCATTTTCCCGCCTGGTTCACCTGCTAGTTGTGCCGTTTCATTATATTTGGCGTCCTTACCAGCGTGTGGTGTGGAATATTTCTCGCAGGAGTGTGCGCGATCCAAATACTAAGTGGACTTTGCACAGACCTAAGAATACTTAACGTTTGTTGAAGGCCTGATAACATCGCTATTCTGATTGGCAATTGCCGGTTTTAATCGACACGTATTTTTAAATGTGTGGATTTCTGCGGCGCACGATCGGGAATGACGATGGATGAGTGAAAACCGAGATCGATAAAGAAACCACAGGGACTAATATGAAAGAACAAGCAACGGCGCAATCCCATTTAGCATTATTTTTTAACACGCTCGCCTTCACCATCTGTTTCGCCGCCTGGATGCTCAATGGCGTGTTGGTTACCTTTCTTGTTGAAAATCAGGTATTCGACTGGGGGCCCGTTGAAATTGGTTGGTTTATGGGTATTCCTGTGCTCACAGGCGCTATTTTCCGATTACCGGCCGGTATTCTCACTGATAAATTCGGTGGTAAACCCGTATATGGAATTTTGCTTTTAATTTGCGCGCTGCCCATGTTTTTTCTTTCCATGGCCGATAGTTTCTGGAGTTTTGCCGTTGCCAGTTTCGGCTTCGGTTTGACCGGGGTCAGTTTTGCAATCGGTATTGCTTTTACCTCGGTTTGGTATCCTAAACATTTACAGGGA
The DNA here is from genome assembly GCA_020633655.1 of Deferribacteres bacterium. GTDB lineage: Bacteria > Zhuqueibacterota > Zhuqueibacteria > Zhuqueibacterales > Geothermadaptataceae > Bioreactorimicrobium. The sequence continues at coordinate 187,212 of JACKDF010000008.1, read as the reverse complement.
ACGGCGTTGGGCATCTTCGGCGCAGGAAATGCGGGCGCGGCGCTTACTACACTATTGGCGCCGACCCTGCTGAGACACCTGACCGATAATGGAGCGAACCTGGATGGTTGGAGAACGTTGCCGGTTATTTATGCAGGCGCTCTCCTGATCATGGGCGTCGTTTTTCTGATTTTCACTACGAACAGGAAACCGGCTGTTAACAACAAAACCCTGAAAGCAATGCTTCAACCACTGAAGAATATTCGAGTCTGGCGTTTCGGTTTGTACTATTTTCTGGTTTTTGGTTGCTTTGTCGCGTTCTCACAATGGCTGGTGCCATATTTTGTTAATGTATATTATTTACCATTAGTCACTGCCGGTATTTTTGCATCCCTGTTTAGCTTCCCTTCCGGTGTTATTCGCGCTGCCGGTGGTTGGATGTCCGATAAATGGGGTGGCCGCAAAGTTATGTACTGGGTGCTCATATCATCCGTGCTCGTCAGTATTATGCTCATTGTGCCAAAAATGGAAATCACATCCCCGGGTAAAGGTGTGATGGCGAAATTTGGCGGTGAAGTGACCTTTGTTTCTGACTCGCTGATAACAGTGGGGAACAAAAACTACCCCGTTAAAATAAAACCGGCGGTAGCAAAAGATTTTGCGTCTCTTGACCGTAAGGTATTGATTTTCCCCACAAAAGAAACATGGCAGGAACCCCTGGTAACTTTAGGGCAACAAGTCAAGAAAAAGACGCTGCTGGCAAAAGGTGTTTCACACATCTATTTTCAAGCCAATGTTTGGGTATTTGCCGTCCTGGTGATATTTATCGGCAGCATTTGGGGCATCGGCAAAGCGGCAGTGTATAAACTTATTCCAGATTATTTTCCGGAAGAAGTCGGCGTCGTCGGCGGTATGGTCGGTGTACTAGGCGGACTGGGTGGATTTTTCTGCCCGATTATTTTCGGGTATTTGCTCGAGGGCACCGGGCTCTGGACAAGCTGCTGGATGTTTATGTTCTTCCTCTCGGCAGTGTGTTTATTCTGGATGCACGCAGTCATTCGAAAAATGACTGTGGCGGAAGCGCCTAACATTTCACGACAGATTGAGCATAACAAATAATAGAGAAGGTAATTTGATGGGTACAATTAATATTCAAGAATGGAAGGTAGAAGATGAAAAATTCTGGGAATCAACAGGAAAGAAAATAGCTGGAAGAAACCTGTGGATATCCATTCCAAGCTTGCTCTGCGGATTTGCCGTGTGGCTCATGTGGGGCATCATTACAGTGCAAATGAAAAATCTCGGCTTCACATTCGGCAAATCGCCGGAAGAAGCGATGGGATTGCTTTTCATGCTTCCAGCCATCGCCGGACTAACCGGCGCTACATTGCGAATTCCAAGCACATTCTTTATTCGTTTGGCTGGTGGCAGAAACACTATTTTCTTCACTACTGCTCTATTGATGCTTCCCGCGCTCGGAACAGCAATAGGCTTGCAGGATCCCAACACTTCTTTTGAGTTTTTCATGGTTATGGCCTTCTTATCAGGCTTTGGCGGCGGCAATTTCGCCTCATCGATGAGCAACATCAGTTTCTTTTATCCAAAACGAACGCAAGGCTATGCTCTGGGCATGAACGCTGGATTGGGAAATTTCGGCGTAACGACAATGCAAATTCTTATTCCCCTGGTGATGACTTTCCCGATGCTCGGCGCTTTGAGCGGTGACCCGATGATTCTCTCCAGCGCCAGTGGAACAATTTTTAAGCGAATCGCCGCCGGGTCTGAAACATGGCTTCCGAACGCCGGCTGGGTCTGGATGCTCTTTCTTGTACCGTTGGCATTTTTGGGCTGGTTCAAAATGAACAACATCAAAACTGACGCGGTTACACCAAATTTAAAAAGCCCGCTGGTTTCGTTTGCAAGAATATCCTGGCTGCTCATTATCGGCTTTATCACTGCAGCTATCGGCCTTTATTTCATTTTGAATTTCGCCTCCATGACCTGGGTTAAGTGGATTGCCCTACCTTCGGTTATTGCCTTGACTGTTTTTCTGATGAAAAAATTGTCACCCGGTGAAATTAAAGCAAATCTCGATCGTCAATATAAAATTTTTAACAACAAACACACCTGGGTGATGACAATTATCTACACAATGACCTTTGGGTCTTTTATCGGATTTGCAGCCGCGGTCGGACTGGCTATCAAATTTATTTTTGGCGTCAAACATGTCATTGTCGATGGCGTAATGACACATAATCTGGCAAATCCGGACGGCCCTGCGACATTTATGTTTGTTTGGACAGGGCCGTTCATTGGCGCATTGATTCGTCCCGTCGGTGGGAAAATAGCAGATAAAGTCGGTGGGGCTATAGTTACACAAGTCGTCGCTATCATCATGATTTTCGCTTCGATTGGCGTTGGTTATTACTCCCATCTGGCATACCAGTCTACCACACCACAAGAATATTTCATACCATTTTTTGTGTTGATTGTCATCCTGTTTGCCGCCACCGGAATTGGCAACGGCTCAACTTTCAGGACGATTTCGATGGTATTTAACGTAGAGCAAGCAGGCCCTGCTCTCGGCTGGACTTCTGCGGTTGCAGCCTATGGGGCATTTTTAATCCCGAAAGTTATTGGTGAGCAAATGCAGGCAACCACGCCCGAAATTGCCATGTATGGTTTTGCAGTATTTTATACACTCTGTGCAGTTCTTAATTGGTGGTATTACCTGGGACCAAAGGCAGAGTATAAAAATCCGTAAATCTCAGATGTTTTTTTTGCTGGTTGGCGCCTGGGATGATGTTATAGTGACAATGGATCATCACATTTTGCCCTTGTACCGCATTCTGAAAAAGCATCAGGCACAAAATGTCAAAATAGTTGCTTTTCAGGATTATCATGTGTTCACCCGATCCAGGGAAGAGTTGGCACAGACTCTCATAGAGTGGATTGAAGCATCGTTGGAGAAAAAGAAAAAAATGTGAGACTGAAAATGCAGCGAGATTCGATATGACAGAAGTTGGCTTTTGCCGGAAATAAATTGCTATCAACCAACAATTTATAGCTTGAAGAACCAGTAGATTATCAGCGATTAAAAAAGTATAGCCATGCGATAGTTTACTGAGATAGCTATAAGCGTATAAACACCAAGTATTAAAGGAGATTCCATGAATTCATTTAACATTTCAGATACAGTAGGAGACCTGGTGGCACGCCATCCGGCCCTCTCACGCGTGTTCGAGCAGATGGAAATTGATTACTGTTGCGGGGGTAAAAAGACCCTAGATGAAGTCTGCCGGACGAAAGGACTCGACACCAAAACGCTTCTCATCAAGCTGGAGGAATCAGCATATTCCGGCGATGCTCCGGTTGTCGATGCAGCGGCCATGTCGCTAACCGAGCTGGCCGATCACATCGAGCAGACGCACCATGCCTATCTGCGCTCGGAGCTCCCGCGGCTTGATGAAATGACAAACAAAGTAGCGTCGGTGCATGGTGATAAAGAACCTCGTCTGCATCAAGTTAGAGAGACATTTCTCGCGCTGTTCGGAGAGCTGTCCAGCCACATGATGAAGGAGGAACGGATATTGTTCCCTATGGTGCGTCAGCTCGACCAGGAAACGACGGCTCCAAAATTCCATTGTGGATCGCTTGCCAATCCTGTTCGACAGATGGAATTAGAGCATGATCAAGCAGGAACAGCGCTGGAAAGACTCCGAGAACTTACAGATGGCTATGTTCCGCCAGCCTGGGCTTGCAATACATATCGCGCTTTGATGGATGCTTTGGCCCATCTCGAATCCGATTTACACCAGCATATTCATAAAGAAAACAATGTGCTCTTTCCACGTGCTCTCATAATGGAAACTGAGAAAAGTGCATGAGCAGAAGTTACAAGTGGTTGCCGGTTTTCAATGAAGACATCTGCACAGGTTGCGGCGTATGTATTGAAGCATGCAGCCCGGGCTGTTTGGACATTAGGGATAGAGTGGCGGTTCTCTCCAGACCCCATTTCTGCAGCAGCGAAGGACAATGCAGTATGCTATGCCCAGAGGTGTGCATACGTATGGCATGGGTATCACTCCAGGGAAATCAATCGACAGGTAAATGGAAATTCCTTATAGATCAAAAACAAATTTACAGAATATAAAATTCATCATATAAAATACAGACAGCGAAACAGACGAATAATAGGCATCCTGTTAAATTTCTAAAAATATATCATTACTTGAAAATGGACTCCTCATGCACGATTTAAAAAAACTACAGGAAATAGATCCTCTTAAACGTATGGCTGAAAAGCAAAGCAAGCAGGAAGAATTCTCCCCTATGGCGCCGCCTGATGCCTACGCACCGCCAAATATTGAATCTGTTCCCTATGAGAAAATGCCATCTTTAATTCAGAAACTCATGGACGAACATCAATCGGTGCAAGAACAAATGGATGCATTTGAAAAGGTACTCATTCAGCTACAGCAAAACGGCTTGACACCTGATAAAGAAATTGATACAACACTAAGAGAATTTTTTACTTTCATTGATGAAACTATCCTACGCCATCAACTGATTGAAGAGAAGCTCCTGTTCCCGCTATTACAAAAAAAATTGCTTGAGCAAGGGGAACATGGCGCAGGTCAATCCCCTCAAACCGCAATTGATGTTATGGAAGCTGATCATATTAAAATAATGCAATTGGCCGCGGTCACATTTAACCTTCTCGCTTTATCTGCCCGCTTGTCACATCTTGCCTCACGAGCAATGGTTTTAGACGCTGCAATTGAACAAGGCAAACAAATTGTTGAGATTATGCGGCTGCATATTTTTCGTGAAGATAATGTGGTCTTTTCATTAGCTGAGAAATATCTCAGTGATGAAGAATTTAAGGAATTGGAGAAGCAACTTCCACGGTTTGAACACTATTAAATAAAGCCGGTGATGCGTGTTTGAAATAAAAGCGGCAAACATAATCCTGTATTGCAAAAAATGGCAAAGCGCCGTTGCCTTTTATAAAGAAACTTTAAAGCTCCAGGTTACTTTTTTAAATGATTGGTTTGTTGAATTTAAACTCACTGATACAGCAAGATTAAGCGTTGCAAACGAAATAAAAGCATCGATAAAGAGTAGCGGTGGAAGAGGCGTCACCATTAGCTGGAATGTAGATGATATTTATGCGGCCCATTCGCTTATGACTGAACAAGGGCTTAATCCATCTGCCATTAAAAATCTTTGGCAATCCGAGGTCTTTTATATTAATGACCCCGAGGGGAATAGAATAGAATTTTGGGCGAAAGGCTGATTCGCCCAACATTTTCTCAATCAACGATATTACATCGTCCTGCCAGCTAATTTTCATACAAAAGATTGTATATCTAATAATAATTAATCCACCCATGCATTTTCCCCGCTCCACCTCAACCGGGTGGAAAATAGTATCCTGCTACCCTTAACAAGGGAAATTCAAAAATCTCCTTGACTATTCGTCGCAATATTCTTTTATTCAATTAATCTGTTGAATAATTAAAAAGAAAGAGGAAATGAAGGGACGTGAATTTAAAGACGCGGTATTCGAGCAGTTCGCTCGCATTGCGACAGCCTTTGCAGCGCCCAAGCGGTTGGAGATAATCGACATCCTGGCGCAGGGCGAACGGGATGTCGATTCGCTCGCTCGCGAAGGCGCCATGACGGTGGCCAATGCTTCACGGCACTTGCAAATCATGAAAGCAGCTCGCATTGTCAACAGTCGGCGCGAGGGTGTGCGAATGTTTTACAGCCTGAGCGACGACGATGTTGTGGCCTGCTGGGTGCATTTGCAATCTCTCGCCGAAAAACGCGTGGCTGAAGTGCGCGAGATCAGCCGCATGTTTTTGCAGGAGCGCCAATCGATGGATTTCATCTCCGCGCAGGAACTGTGGGAACGCATTCAGGCAGAAAACGTCGTGGTGCTCGATGTGCGCCCGACGGTGGAATTTGAGCAGTCGCATATTCCCCGGGCATTGTCGGTTCCTTTGGCGCAGTTGCAAGAGAAGCTGCCGGAATTGCCAAAAAACATCGAAATAGTCGCTTATTGCCGCGGCCCCTACTGTGTGCTTTCACCCGAGGCAGTCAAGCAATTAAAAAAAGCCGGTATCCGCGCCATTCGTCTGCAGGAGGGGTTGCCGGAATGGAAACAAATGGGATTACCAATTGAATATTAAAAAAACGGAATGGGAAGCATGATTACATTCATTTTGAATGATGCACCTTACGGCAACGAACGTTCTTACAATGGCCTGCGCAACGCGATTGCTGTGCAGAAAAAAAATGAACCGGTACGTGTCTTCCTGATGGCCGACGCCGTCTTTTGCGCACTGAATAATCAGCAGACGCCCAACGGTTACTACAACATCGGGCGCATGATCAAAAGCCTTCTCAAACGCGGCGCCGATGTGCACACTTGAGGCAGTTGCTGCGACGCCCGTGGGGTGTCTGAAGCGAACCTGATCGAAGGTGTTGTCAAGGGCTCGCTGGATACGAGTTCAAGCTGGATCATCGAAAGTAAAAAAACACTGGTTTTTTGAACCTACTATGAAAGGAAGCGAAGGATGAGCGAACAACTTATTCATGGTATTTTACTGGCGCTGCACAACATCGCGCTGGTGGGTTGCGCAGCAGCGCCGTTTTACAACCGCAACCTGGTGGTTGTGCGTGGGCAATATGGCGCCACCCTGCACTACAAACTTGATAAAGTGATCGAAGACACACTGCAGGGCAATGCGCCGTATTGTATGGTTTTCATAGCAGTGCTTTTTTTGACTGGACTTGGCATACCGCTGAACCATTATATTTATGCGGGCGCTTTTAAATCTTTGCATCTGGTTGCAACAGTTGCTGTCAGCTTGAAAATGATCTGCATTTTCGGCATGGTGATTATCATGTTCATTATATTTTTTCAGATCAATCCTCGTCTGAAAGAACTTTTTGCCTCATTCAAAGATGGGGAAAAGCCGGATGCAAAGAATGAACAGGAATTTTTTGCCAAGCGCGCCCGCCGCAAGGCGCTATGCGAGACGTGCCTGAAACTGGCTATCGGCGTACTGGTTTTCAGTGCTTTTATGGGTTTTAGTATGTGATGCGGATCGCGAGAATGTTGCACGATTGAGGAATTAAAAGACATTCTGAGCCCTCTTGGGTGTGAAACGGCAACAATGCCAGTTTCTACCGCATCTGTTTTCATCTCTTCCTAACGCAAACTACTAACGATCGTTCGGTTTGGTGAATAGCTCAGGTTTCAGTTTGCTGATTTGAACGAGAATGTTCGAATCCAGTTTCGCATGAAAAAGTGTTTCCACCTGCGATAGCTGCGAAGCTGTCAGGTTAGATCCCCTGAGATCGGCCCGTTGCAAGTCTGCGTTCGTCAATGTCGTCTGTCCTAAAAACTTTGCATTTCGAAAAACGGCATCCCGCAAATTCGCCCCACGAAAATCGACATCTTTAAGCGTTGCTCCTTCAAACTGTCCGGAAGAGAATACAGCGTTTGTAAATATCGTTTTCGCGAGTCGGGCATTTTTCAACTCGGAACCGATTATGCTCGCACCGGTAAAATTGGCGCTATCCAGCTTTGCTTCATTAAGGTTGTACACGTGCAAATTCGCAGCGGTGAAATCAGTCCCACTGAAATTAGCGCCTCTTACGGAACAAGAATTCCAGTCAGAATCTATAAAATTTGTTTTGCGCAAATCTGCATCGATAAATGCCACTGCATTCAAGTGTGCTCCCTTAAAATTGGCTTCTCGAATATCGGCATCTCGCAGGTTGTTCGCGAAAAGATTGCTGCCCTGGAGATTAGTTCTTCTTAGATTTGCAGCCTGAAATATTGTACGTTCAAGAGATGCTTTTCGTAAATCAGCACCCTCCAAATCAGCGCCTGTGAAGTTTGCCTCATCGAGAATGGCATTGCGGAAATCGGCGTTTTGCAGATGGGCGCCTCGCAGGTCAGCGCGCTTCAGAACGCTGTTGCTGAAATTCGCTCCCTCGAGATGGGCGCCATTCAGCCTGTGCCAATACAAATTCTTGTAATCCTTCTCTGGTTCTTTTGCAAGCACCTGGTTGCTCAAATCGACACAGAACGTCTTGAAATTTTTCGCAAACGGGATGAATACAAACAGCAGTGCGAACTCGGCAATGAGCAGCCCCGCTCCCAGCACTGCCAAAGTACGTTTTTTTGAGCGCTGTTCTTTAAAAAATGATTTGCCGAAATCAAGCCGCCCACCTGGATTTTCATAATAATGCCAGAAAACAAAAACGATAACCAGCCCCAACAAAGGCAGGAGAGTGACAATATAGGAAATCAGCAGCTCGTGCTTTTTAACAACCCACATAGCAAAAAGCAGTAGCACTACCGGCAATGACCACCAGAGTGTGAGCTGCACAACGAATCGTTGCACTCTCCCTGCGAAACCCGGCTCGGGATCTTCGGCAATGTTCAGCATCCACGGATACAGGCGCCTTTTTTCAATGGGGGCGTAGTTGGTGCGCAAGTCCCGGATCAAGCCATTCAGGCGCTGCAAATACAACTGGAAATAAATGAAAATACCAATCGCTAACAACGGCGCTAAAATAAAAAAGCCATTGATCGACACATCCATATTGATGATTGGCAGACGCGCCGTTTCATTGAGCACGAGCTGTCGGTCCGTCGTGCCGACAACCGTGAGTGCACAATAAGTAATGAAGCCAATGTAGACAAAATAGATACTGCGCGCATTCTTCGATGCCTCGGCGATGTTGTCGATGAGCCAGGAGGGGATAATAGAACATGTGCTCTTTGACTCGTTTTTTGCATTTCTCATTATTTGAGTGGATTTTTCTCGTATCCTTCAGAAGGATATGGTGGTAATTTCGAACTGGGTTGCTTTAGCAAACCAACATAAAATCTACAGTTTTGGCTTACTTTTTCAACAATACAATTTCAAAGTTGCCGCCACTGACGATTTTTTGTTCTGTAACTTCAAAATTGAGTGATTCAATTAGACTTGATAATCCCCCAATTTTTATGAAATGGCGATAGTTTTTATAATGTTCTCTGCCAGCAAGAATCTCTGAAAGGGTTATAATTATTTTTGAATATATGCCCTTAAATTTTTTTATTGGACCTGGGTGAAAATCAATTAATAAAATGCGTCCATCATTTTTAAGTATACGTTTGGCTTCTCTTAAAACATCTATCCGCACTTTGTGGGGCATCTCATGCAAAACTGTTGAACTCAAAATAAGATCAAATTTACCATCTTCAAAATCAGTTCGAGTTGCATCACATAATTGTAATTCTGCTGCATTCCCTAAGTTTCGACGTGCAACTCTTAACATAGCAGGTGATAAGTCTATGCCAAAAACAGTGCATCCTTCTTGTTGGTATAATTTAAGATGCGCTCCGGTTCCACAACCTATATCAAGGATATTTAATCCTGATTTTACCGGATACATTTTCATGCCAATTTTTCTTAAACCTATATTCATTGGTTCAAAAATTCGGTCATACCAGGTTGCTATATTTTTATATTGATCTTTCATATCAGTTATCCTTGGCGCCATGACGCTACGGCTCAGTGGCAGCGTGAGTTACATTTAACACTCCAAGATTACATCAAAAGGCGGGAACCATCACAGGCCAACCTTTTGCAGCAACTGTTCGTTATACCTGGTTCGATACACTACTAACTCCGGCAGATATGCCATTTTAATCATGCTGTGCTCTTATTGGTCTTCGGAATAAAGACAAGCAATGCCAATCCGATCAAAAGAAAAGGGATGCCGAAATAAACAGGAACCCAGGTTGAAGTTCTCAGGCCGGGCTCAAGTAATGCTTCCTGGTAATCGTTTGGTTTATAATATACTGTAACACGAATGCCTTCGGGGTACTTGTTGCATATACTATCAGCATCAGCCCGATCAGCAGTGCCAAAATCTCCTAACGTGATTCGTGATCCTTTAAACTTCTTTCCATCCACAACATAATCGTATTCGATATCAGCATGGTACGTGGCTGAACTGCTGCCGACCTGATCGCCGCTGCTACCAACATGAATCCTGACATCAGACTTCGATATTTTCCCTGCTACCGAAGGCCATGTCGTGCTTGCTCTAGCCATAAGCACATTACTTATTCCAACATAGAGCGCCAGAGCGCCAACGAGCACCATGCCGAAGGGAATAATTTTTCCAAAGAAGAATTTCACCATCTGAGGTATTGGTTTCGTGTTTGAAGCATTCATTAGCTAATCCTTTGTCGATTGTATACGGGATTGTTTTACTCTTCCTTCATAACATGAATTAAGTATAGATATAGGCTTTTGGAATACTTTTCGGCAACTTCATTCTTCCAATTATTGAGTGGATAATGGTTATACTCGCGATGCATATTCTCGAAAGATAAAAGGAATCGTTTTTCTTAGAATTATCTTCTCTGATTCCTCATTTGGGCAAACACTGGTCCAAGTTGTTCCATTGCTTGGTTTGCAATATCTCGACAGACACGCTGACGAACTTGCGCCGTTTGTTGCTGAAAAACGCTTCTGACTTGTTGTTCTGGCAGTCGTTCACGCAATAAACGCAAGTGTTCCCGTTCTGCGCCAGTTAAGGCACGGTTTATAGTACGGGCTATTTTACTTAATCCGTTACGAATTGATTGATTGACCAACTCGGGACCACTTGTCCAAGCAAATTCCACCTGTCGATTCCATAATCTCGAGAGTGCAGTATCGTTCCTAACTAATCCCTCAAGAATAGCTGTATTCACTTGTCGGGGACAATGTGTCGCCTGAAGTTGAAGAGCATGAATGCCAAGTTCCATTCCAAGAATTTGAGAATATACTCGCTGTGCTTCATCTGCCTCACTCAGCGCAACATATAAATCTATGAGAGTCATTACTGCACCCGCCATACCCATCACCTCAGCGAGTATTAATTCCCCAAGCATAGCAAAAATCCCTTGAATCGTCGTCGTGATTCTAGGATCTAAAGCTGGCTCACTAACTTCGGGAATTGTAACATCTCCACGCCTGAAACGTCTGTGAGGATTTGGTTGAAGAGAAGGCGCGGGATTTGGAGATGAATTGGGCGGATGATCATCTTCTCTTTGGGATGGACGTTCACGTGAACACCTCGCCTGGCGGCTGATGGCATGCCAATTATCAATATTCCCAAACGGATTGATATCCTCTAGGGTTCCTGCGTTTGGAGAATTTGCATTCCAACTAATACCGGGAACAATCGGAAGACCATTCTCATCCATGGGGGTATCAGAACTCGATATTCTTCTTTCTACATTATTATAAATTTGTATCAACAACTTGGCTAGCTCCGATTGCATACGCAGCAGATTTCGATTTCTGCGTGTTGGTTGTTGTACTACTGTGCTTGATAATTCCGCATCCAAAGAAATTGCTAAGTTCATGAGAGAAGTGACATTATGACGTCGAACTGCTGCTCGGAACCTGGGTTGATAAACAGCCAGGATTCTATGGCATGATACTCCCCGACTTTCACCGCCTGTTCCGCGATCAATCGTTCCTCGTTCCTCTCCGCCCGGCATCACTCACCTCCCCCAACTTCAACCTGCGCATCGCCTTCGACGACGATTTTTTTCTCAATATCCGGGTCCTCGAGCTCGCCTTTCAGCAGGCGAGCAGACAGGCGTACGTTCTCGATTTCTGCGTGCCGCACTTCGGCCTGCACTTTTTTGACGTCGAGGGCGCGGTGGATGAGCTTGAAATCTTCCATGATCGGGTGTTTGCCTTTCAACGCTTCGATGTAGAGCGAGTCTGTGGGCACGACCACCAATTCCGTATCGCGGCGTGCGGTGGAGAGACGCTGCAGCAGCACCTGCTTAAATTCCGCACGCTTCGCTTCAAAGTCTTCCGGCGACTTCTCGTAAACACAGCGCATATAGGCATCGAAATCATCGATGGTAAAATTACCGTATTCATCCGGGTCTTTAGCGATCACTTTATCCATTCGCTTGTCAATATAGGGCAGCATCATTAGTGTTGTGAGATAATTTTTCTCTTTCAATGGGAAAATCATGTAGTTTCCTTTATAACCGAGCAAGTTGTCCAAATCGGCTATTTCCACCAACTTGCGATATTCCTTCGGGATGTCGGGAACAAAGGCAAAAGGTTCCATTTCAAAGTGAACCTTGCCAGTGCCAGAATCAACAACGGCTTTCATACCACCGCCTTTCAGTATTTTCTTTGGCTTACTAAACCACGGCACCTCAATATTGTACAACCGGAAAAAGCGCTGATCCGGCGGTTCGTGATCCCAAATCGCCTGCATGTAATACAGGATATTATCTTTCACATGGTTCCTCAGGCGGCCAATTTCCGTCTGCCGGTTGAGATGATCGCGCAGGGCATTTGTGTATTTGTCCGTCGCTTCTTGATGTGCTGAGACTTGCGCTGCCAAGTCTGATCGCAATTGATTGAGCTCGGCAGTGAATCGGTCGACCACTTCGCGTGCGGCTTCAGCAGCCATCCTGGCAGCTTCAATGCGTTCTTCATCATCGTCCCTTCGAACTCTTGTTCTGTGGCTTGCGAGTTTTTCTTCAAGAGCTTGCAGTGCATCCTCATGCGTTCTTTTTTTGTGCCCGACTTGTTCCTTCAGCTCTTCCACAATCTTCGCCTGTTGCTTCATATTACCATGCAGAATTTCCAGAGAGAACTCATCCCCGACGACATTTTGCGAGAGAAAATCCAACGCCGGCAGGAAAGTATCGTCGAGAATTACTCGCCGCAAAATCCAGTCGTGGGCGATAAGCCAGTCTTCGTCAATATCTTTGGGATTCGGCACGTGGTTGGCGACCAGCACAACCGGCGTTAGTTTGTGCAGCTTTTCACTGATCTGGTACTGGCGCTGCAATTCGTAGAACAGGTAGGTTACCGGAATCTCGTCGTTGGGATTGGAGATTTCTCCGGAAATGGTTTCTTCGAATTCAACCGCGCTGCTCGATTCGATTTCCAGCTTGTTCTCTTGTTTGTATTCCTGAGCAGCTTTGGTGACAGCTTCACGAAAATCCTTTTTCGTTTGTGCCGAATTCTTTTCCTGGTCGATTTCCAGCCCTGTGCTCGCCTGCGCACTGCCAACACCGAAATTAATACTGCCTTCAGCCGAGGCTTTGAAATTGGTTTTGATATTCGCCTTGCGCACGATTTCCCCCTCGATGCGCCCGGTGTTCGATGATTCACCTTTGCGGATATTCAAAGCATTCTCGATTTCTTTTTCTTTACGGCTTCTTTTGGTCACACTCTTTTTGCTATATTTGCGCACTTCTTTTGGAGCCAGCGGAATGGTCGATACCAGATCGCCCACCTGAAATTTACCCGGTTTCCACTCCTGCCTGTAGGTTACCAGCACACCTAAATTAACCGAATCTGGTGCAAAGATATCGAATCTATATTTAGATTTTAGACGGCCATTGAGTTCAGCTAACAATTGTTGCAAGCCTATTGGTTTCTTGTCTTTTGTGATCTTTTTCCGAGTTGCAGCAGCAAGCAGTTCTAATGCATTTAAACGATTTTCCGTTATACGTTTTTCCCTTTCTTCATCTTCTAATCTTCTTGGGTTTCGAGCAGTATCTAAGCCTGGGACATCTTCAGCAGTTATCTCGCTTAGGTAGGCTTCAGCTGCAAAGTCTACTAGTGTGCTCTGATCAGATGGTTCAAGTTGTTGCCAAATTTCTGGTGTAAGTGTAGGAAGTAGTTTTTTAATAAGTGGTGGGATTTCAACAGTTTCATCCAATTGAGCATTTAAAGCTTCAACAGAACTCATTAGTGCCTTCAAGTCATCTAGTGTCTCAACATCCGTGATGTCTTCATCAACCGCGATTCCCATGCCCGAAGCAACATTCTTAAACTGCACCCACTGGTTGTACAAAACCCGTCCTGCTGCTGCCACATTGCCGTCGAATATTTCCGTCCACACATGTTCGAAGGCGATCTGCAAATTATAAAAATCATGGTAAGCTGTCACATCAGTCGCACCGCCACCGAATTCGATTTTGCCGACGGTCTCACTGATATCCTTCGCACTAGGGTCCTGCGGTTTCTCGAAGCGCACCTGGGTTTCAGCCGAAGTAGCGCGATCCATATGCAGGGCAACCATATCGCGGGTGAGTTTTTCTGCGGTCAAGCCGCGACTATCGACGCCATCGCCATCGGTACGGTCAGTCACTTCCGTTGTGCCATTTTTATCTTCGGTGATTGCATCAATTTTTTTATCCGCTTCGATTTCATTGCGACAGAGTTCAAATGGACTTTCGGGCGCTGAAATCTCGGCGCCATCCATGCTGTCTTCAACACGACCTACGACCTCATCAGCGCCTACTTCCCCCTCAACCGTGCCGTCATCGTGGATAGCCAAACCTATTTCTTCAACTTCACCTTTTGTAAGGATAAACTGTATCGATTGCTTGGAAGCAGGCTTTTTCCAGGCATTCAAACGACGCTGGATGAGATTCCTCTGAGCAATTCTAAGATTTTTGCCCGGCGCAAGATAGCTCGTATCGGCACGAACTGTTTTTGGGATTGCAGATGGATAAAAATTCTGAAAAGCAGTTTGCGCAGCTTTTTCCGCATCGTTGACTTGCTTTGCTTTTTTGCGTGCGTGACTGGCAAGTTTGCGGCTGATCTGGTTTTGTAATTTAAAAGATTCTTCCAACACATTGGTTATATTAGTGCTATCAGCGACCCCCGGTGTCGGAGCAGCCGGAATCGGGATTTCGGCGTTTTCGAGCTGCTTGGTTCGCAGGCGGATGATGTAGTTTTCCGTGCGGCCAGCGTTGGCACGCATGACATGAGAATAGTGCAGGATTTGCTTTTTGGGCGAAGCTGCGTAGGGGATGTCTGCGGGTTCATCGAGCGTGTCTTCCGGGCCCAACACAAAAAGCAAAAGATCGGGACGGGCATCACTGTCGTTGGCATTTTTTTCGAGGAACACATCGTCCTCAAATTCGAGGGTAAACGAACCGGTTTTATCGGTTAATACAGAACCGATCCGGTCGCCTTTTATGCCGCTCCAGAAATTTGCATCAGATTGTTGAGATGTAATAATATCCCCGGGCTGAGATTTTGGATCATAATCATAAAAAACGATGAGTAAATTCGGAATCCCGATGCCAGATTCCTTAACAATAATTTTTCCGCTGATTTTATTCACGGTGTTCCCTCCTGGCATTATCTTACTTCATAAAGATTTCCAGTTATAATATTTGTTTTTTAAACACCTCTTCCTCTATAATCATCTCCTAAACCACCAGTATCCAATTGTCCCGGATAAGGTTGAACAAATTCTCCAGTAAGTGTCACATGATATCCAATACGATAAAGGTATGCATCTGAATCACGAACAGCTATACGGGCAACCAATCGCATATCCACTGAATTTGATATAGCCGGCTCCATTGAAGGCAAATAAAAATCGTACGGGATATCTGTTCCCGCAATAGGTCGCCCAACTCCAAGAGAGAATTCATCAACAGCGAATCCGGCATCGACAGAGTGTGCTCTATCATAAATTGCATTTATGGTTACAAACGGCACCCAATTTGTAAGTTTAATCCATGATTTTGCACTGCTTCCATCCTCAAGAGGCCAATCCGGCACCATATGTGTAAGATCTATATTCATGTTAACAGTTTCCCTATACCACCGTTGATGTGTTTGCCCCTTCACGTGGATAGCCGTAATTCCCGATACTGTGATGAGCTCTTTACCATCCCCGGTTTTTGTGTGGAGCCAGTGGTGTCTAACAAATGCACCTGGATTTCTTTGCATATTGTAATACAGGGCCATAATTATCCTTTCAGGTATATTTCAAACTAACTTATCCCTTTGAATGGATTGCCTTGCGTTTGTCTTCAATCCACTACCAATCCCTGATAATTCATCAAAACCGGATCCGGCCCAGATGTGGTTTGCTGGAAGATACCGAGATAATACATGTCATCAAAACCGCCGTTACCTTTGCTAACAAAGCCGCCGGTGAGTATACCCGCGGTCATTTGTGCAAATGCAAAGCCTTGAAATGTGCCGGAAAGTGAACCTGGACAGGAAGTACATTCTCCATTAAACACAAATGGTCCCCAGCCAAAGCCATTGAAAGTAACCGGATTAATTATCCAGTTCGTGGTTATATCTGACCAACCAGCGGTGCCGCCAGTAACCGGATATCGGTTTTTTTGTCCTTCAATATGCATAAGACCGTTGTTATCGAACCAGACTGTTCCCGGATCGATCTGCGTCCACGGACTAAAATCGATTACACCTGTGACGTAAGTAATTTGAGACTCAGCAGTTTTGGCAACCTTCGGGGCAATTAGTCCTTGAATCCATTGCTGATCTTCTTGGGATAGTTTTGTGAAACCGCTATCCTTCTCTTTAATCATTGCATTGAGCTGTTCTACTACATTGCTTTGGACTTCCATATTTTGTTCTTGTTGGCTATCGGGAGCCACTGTTTTACTCTGAGAACAACCAATGAATGCTAACAATCCGATGTTCAACAAAATTACAATTACATATTTCATGTTAACCTCCAGATAAATGATTAAAAGTGATAAGGGAATCATTTTAATTTTCTAATTTAGTCTTCCACGAATTAGACTTAAACGCCCAAATCCAATCGCAAATAGCAAATACAACCCTACATTCAGCCATAGCAGTTCATTGCCCGCCCCAGACATTCTGCCCCATAAAACCAAAACAAAGCCGATGACAAAATGCACGAAGTTGCTCATTAAAATGGCCTGCGAATGTTCAGCTTTTCTGGCGAGCCAGTTGAGGATACCGCATCCCGCAAAAGCGGCGCCCAGCAAGCGGGAGATGACCAGCCCGTTCAGATCGAGCTGAACATCGTAGAGAGCGAGCAATTGCCCGGGAGCCAGCATAAAGCCGATGCCGTAAATCAGCAAGGCAATGGCGCTGGTGGTGTAAGTTAACTGTGTGTTCATTAAAACCTCCTGGTTAGAATCAGGCGGTAACGCTTGTGGTCAAATCGAAAGAGTTCGGTGGAGAATCCGGTAAATTTGCGCAACCGCATAAAATTTTGAACGAGTTCTCATTCGTCTTTCAATTAATCCATACTTTTAATTGTCAGAAATTTTTCATCAGCCCACCGCTGTATCTGTGTCTTTTCTATCGCTGTGCTCGCATGAGGAAATTTTTCAAGAGTTTCAAGGGTTTGGTAAACAAATTTGAGTGCATTTTCTTTATCCCCGACCTGCAAATAAAAATCAGCCATGCTATCACAGGAATTAGCAGATTGGGGATTTTCTTCGATGTTTAATTCAAAGATTTTTTGAGCGGCCTTGGTCTTGCCCAAGTTGAGCAGATAATAGCCTGCATTGTTTAAAGCGGATTCACTGAAAGCATACTCTTCTTGCGAAGTTGTCTTAAGATGATGATAGGTCTCAATTGCCTTATCGATGCCGTGCTCTTCAACAAGCTGGAGAAATTTCAGATAGATACCCGGTTTATGGAAAACGTATTGCAGGCCTTTCGCCATTAGGGCGACGCCCGCTTCGTAGGAATGGGTAAATGTGCTGATCGTTTCGAACTTGAACTGCAGCCCTTCATAGCCGCGGTTTTCTATTCTTTCGATAAAATTCTTTAATCTGGGATAATACTTATCATAAATTCCGATTCCTGCATAAACCTTTGCCTGAAGATTTTTACTGTTTTCAAAATAGGCACGTTCCAATCTGTCGAGAGGATCGTCCGTCACCGGCCCGTTTCCACCAATCAAATAATTGTGAAAGAGCTGTGGTTGGCTAAATAAAGTATATAATGCGAAAGTCGCTCCCGCCGACCAGCCAAAAAGTGTGCGATTTGAATTATCGACTCGATACCGTGACTCAATTTCGGGGATAAGCTCGTCGTTGAAAAAAGTGATGAACTTTTGGGCGCCGATCGAGCCGTCTGGAGTGGGGTTATAATAAAAATCACCCCGGCGTTTTTTTAGAGCCGCAGTCCGCGAGCCATAACCAATACCGACGATAATGATTTGCGGATTTCGCCAGTGTAAAAACCACCGGAAATCGGTGGCAGCACCCCAGAAGGTGTCAGCATCAGTGAGGTATAAAACGGGGTAGCGGGTTGTGTAGGAATTACTGTAGTCCGGCGGCAAGGAGACTCTGATATAAAAGCTGTCTGTGACGGCCAGTTTCGATGCGATCCAAAACTGGCTTGTACTTTCTACTACAACTTTTCCGGGAATATTCTCTTGTTGAGAATAAAGTGGAGAAAGAGAAATCAAAATGATTAAAAGTTTATACATTTTTCTCTCCCAATTATATTGTTGAACGGTCAGGATTACATGCCAGGATGTTTATATCACTCCACGTCGGTATCCTGCACTCTGTTGCCATGCCAAATCCATTCACCCAAAAACTTGCACTCGAAATTTATCCGATTACATAATCGGTGATTCAGTTTTATTTTATCACGCCTAATTGTTGCATCAACGCAAACTGATCTGCGACCATCCAGTGTTTATGGATTATCCCGTCCTGAATTTCATAAATCAGCATCAACGAAACTGAAACTTCCTTGCCGGTTGCCGCGATACCCATTAATTCACCTTTGTGCACACCGTGGAAAGTTGCGCGCACAGCTACTTTATTGCCCTCTTCAATTAAATCTTCATCGATGAGTTTATACTTTGGAAAAGCGCTCTCAAAAAAACGAATGTGTTCCTTCAGCTCGTGGTCTGTAGTATATTTGTCTAACACTGCTTCTGTTTTAGGCTTGCCGCTAATCGCATTTAAATAATCACGAATTAACTGCTTGTTCGTGGACATGATGATCTCCTGTTTTATAGAAAGTGAGTTTTGTTTGCATGTGGAAGATATAGAATGGATGCGATCTCTGCTTGCACTTATGTGGCGGGTTGTTGCACTTATGTGACTTTATACTTTGATGGTGAGCAACCATATTTCTCTTTAAAGCACCGATTAAAATAAGCAAAATTGTCAAATCCAACTTCAAGAGCAATTTCCGACACATTGCCGGCTTTGGATTCGAGCAGTTGAGCTGCGGTACGCAGACGAAATTCTCGCACGAAACGACTTGCGCTTAAACCAGTAATATGTTGCAATTTTCGGTTGAGGTGAAACCGACTCAGAGCCATTTCTTTTGCAAAAACTTCAATGGAAAAATCGCAATCATCAAGATGTTTTTTAATTACCTTTTTCGCTTTGAAAAGAAATTGTTCATCGACGCTTATCGCATCACCATTTTGCGGTTCCAGCAATATATCTTTCCTGATTTTTTCACGCAATACAGAGCGTTGCCGCAAGATATTTTGAACATGTATAGCCAGTTCCTGTTCACTAAATGGTTTAACAACATAGGCATCGGCGCCGGCGTCAAGACCTCTAATTTTATCTACTTCCTCTGCGCGTGCTGTTAGCAAGATCAATGGAATATGGTTAAAACGGAGATCTTCCTTCAATTTTTTACATAATTCCAATCCATCCATATCCGGCATCATGATATCGCTTATGATTAAATCAGGCATTTTATCGGTTATGGTATCAAGCGCTGAATTGCCGCCTCCAGCCTCAATAATTTGGTGTTTACTACCTAGGATTCCACGGATGAATAACCTCATATCACTATTGTCTTCAACGATGAGTATAACCGGTTTGCCGGAAAGGTTGGTCATAGCCTCCCCAGGTGCAGATCTAGCCTGGGCAAAACGTGAAAGGTCTTGCAACTCAATATATTCCATCTCGATTTCGGACTCTGCGAGATGGCGTTTGCCGAGAGGCAGCAACACAACAAAAGTGGAACCGTGGTGCAACAAACTTTCGACATTTAGTTTCCCATAGTGCAATTCTGTGAGTTCCTTTGTTAGAGAAAGTCCAATACCTTTGCCTTCGGATTTTCTACTTTCGTTCTGTTCAGTCTGATAAAAACGTTCGAAAATCATGCCCAATTCATTTTTGGCAATTCCGATTCCACTGTCAGTCACGGAGATTGAGATGCAATCTGTCTCTAAATCATTGATTCGCAGAGCACTATTCAGCCGCTCCAGTGTAACTGTTACCTTGCCTGAATCCGGGGTGAATTTTAGCGCATTCGCAAGTAAATTGTTGATAATCGTGCCAAATTTATCATGATCAATGTAAGCAAAAAGAACTTCCAGTGTTGCGGTGTAAGTTAGATTGATGTGTTTATTTTTCGCGTAGGGTAGAAAAGATTCGACAAAGCTTCTAAGTAAGCTTACTACTTCTGTTGGCCGTGTTTTAAGCGCCAACTGCCCTTTGTCGAGATTTGATAAATCAAGCAATTGATTTACCAGGCGAGTCAACAGAAGTGTATTGTTTTTCATGATGCGCAAATACTTTATTGCATTTTCTCTACTTACATATCGTTTAAACTGCTCATAAGGGCGCAATGGCAGGTTCTGTCGCAGGATTTCCTCCTGCGTATATTCTTGCAGAAAATCCAGTGGTCCTGAAATTAAAGTGAGCAGTGTGCGAAATTCATGTGAGAGATTGGCAAAAAAACGAGACTTTAACCTGTCGAGTTCCTGCATGCGCTGTGTCTCGAAGTATTTCAATCTTAATTCATTGCGCAATTTCATACGCCGAACATGGAAATACCATAAAGAAAAAATAACAAGCAGGGCGATAATCAACCAGCCTGCATAGGCCCAACGTGTATGCCACCATGGCGGTGAAATACTGACTCGTACTGAGGCGCCTTTCTCATTCCAGAGTCCATCATTATTCGATCCTTTGACATGAAAAAGATATTCACCCGGCGGTACATTAGTGTAGTTCGCTTCAGTTCTGTATTCCGCTTGAATCCACTCTTCGTCAAAACCGTGCAACTTAAAGGCATAACGGTTTTGCTTTGGATTTGTGAAATCAAGCGCGGCAAATGAGAACGTGAAAAAGTTTTGGTCGTAAGCAAGCTCTAGTAATTTTGTTTCTGCCACGGCAGAATCCAGGCATACGCTTTTATTAAAAATCTTGAAATCAGTGAGTTTCACTTGAGGTATGTGGGGATTGTTTTTTGCAACTTCTGGAAAAAAACGAAAGATGCCGTTACTGCCACCCTGGTAGATATCACCATTGCGGCTTTTTATAAAAGCCCGGTACGATGATGAAGAATTGTGAATACCTTCTGCTGCACCGAGGTTTTTAATCTGTTCACCTGGAGGTCTGTTTTCATCCAAGATAGAAATACCCCTGTCCGTAAGCGCCCACAATCTGCTACTGTTGTCTGTTAATATTTTAAAAACCCTATTACTGGATAGGCCATCTTTTTTATAAAAATGAGCAATGAACTCCTTTGTTTGCACATCGAATTTGTGCAGCCCCATACTTGTTCCTATCCAGAGCAAACCGATTTTATCTTCAACTATGCATAGAGGTTTGTTATTCATTTGATCGAATCCAATGTCACGGGAAGGATTTGGATGTACTCGGTATGTTCTTATTGTGAACGTATTTGGATCAAGTAAATTTAGCCCATTTGAAGTGCCCCATAAATTTTCATTTCTATCTTCAAAATAATCACGACCAAGGCGCAATTGTTGACCTTGTTCATCCTGAAATGTGATCGGAATGAGCTTTTGTGTTTCCCGTTCAAAAAGGTTTTCCTGATGCCACATATCAACCCATAACCTACCGCTGCAATCTTCATAAATAAACCTGACGTCGTTGATACGAGTTTCGATTTGAGCTTTTTCGTTGACTATGAATTGTGAAATGGTATCAGTTTTCACATCATATTTAAGTAGGCCGTGAGCACGTGTACCAATCCAGATTATGCCTGCATTGTCTTCAAGCATTGATCGTACCCAAGGTTGAGTTTTCGGTCCATCCAATTGCGTAGTTTTAAATAATATTCTGGAAAAATATTCAATCCCCGGTTTCCTGATATTGAGTCCGGCAGTTGTTCCTATCCACAGGTTGCCATTGCTATCCTGGATAATTGATCGCACATCATTAGCGCTGAGCGTGTTTGGATCATTGGGGTTGTGAGAGAAATCACGAAAGGATTCCGATTTTGGATCAAACCGACTCAACCCTGCATTTCGAGTAGCAATCCAGAGAAAACCGTCTTTATCTTCAAAGAGGAAACGAATATCGTTGTCAGCGAGACTCTGCGGATCATTACGATCATGCTGATAGTGTCGAAATTTCTGTGGTTTCAGATCAATTTTGAAGATGCCCGAACCATTTGTACCTACCCATAAAATTTGGGATCGGTCCTCATACACCGTCCAGGGTGCAAAGCTGTTCGATAAAGTAGTTTGATTTTCAGAAAATGCAATATGAACAAAAGATGAATCTTCTGGTGTGAAACGAGTGAGCATTCCATCACACAACCAAATACTCCCAAAAGAATCAATGAGGATATCTGCAATTTGATCACTATATAAACTGTTCGTATTTCCGGGCTGATGCCTGTAATGGCTAAAAGCGCCTGTTGAGGGATCATATCTATTTAATCCACCACCGAAAGTAACAAACCAGAGAACACCGCTACGATCTTTCACTCCATCCCATACTGCATTGTGACTAAGGCCTGTTGGATTTTCAGAATCATTTACAAATCGTGTAAATGAAGGATTCTGCCAATGTGATGGATCAAATCGATTGACACCGTATGCCCAGGTGCCAATCCAAAGCAAACCGTCATCATCTTCCAACAGAAAGCGTAGGGCATTGTCACTAATCGTAGTGGAATCATCAGGATTGTATTGAAAACTTGTTATTTCTTTTGTTTCAAGATCAAAACGGTGCAGACCACCGTTAGTGGCGCGCTCCCCAACTTGTATAGCAATCCATAACGCACTGCTATCAATTGCTGTTTGACAAATGTCTTTTATGCGTGGTTCATTCAAGCTTGCAGGATTTCCAGGATTTACAATAAAACGATCAAACGATTCCTTCAATCGATTGAAACGACAAAGTCCATTGTCAGTTCCTATCCATAATTCACCATTGTAGTCTTCAAACAGCGACATAATCCAGGAGCTGGGTAGAGAAAGAGAGTCTGTTGGCTCGTGTACAAATATTTTAAATTTCTGCCCGTCGTAGCGATTTAAGCCGTTGGATGTGCCGATCCACATAAAACCATGGCTATCCTGCAGAATACAATTGATTGATTCGTTAGAAAGGCCATTTTCTATTGAAAGATGCTCTATGGGGAAGTGATGGGTTGGCTGTGCGACAAGCGAAGTGAAGATGATTTCAAAAAATAAAACGGGAAATATAATTCGGTGCAATTGCATCACTTATCCTCTATGGAGAAGATTTTATTTAGAATGCAATCTGATTTAGCGAAATAAATTTATAATAAATTTAATACTTGACAATCATTTTTTTTATTTTATATTTGTTTGTGAATATTCACTCACATAACAAGGGTGTTTTCAATGAAAGAATTTTCAGCACGGCAAAAGGAAATTATCCGAGCGGCCATCGAATTAATAGCTGAGTCAGGTATTCAAAGTGTAACAATTAAAAAACTCTCTCAAAAAATCGGTATTGCAGAATCAGCAATATACCGTCATTTTGAGAATAAATTGGAGATTTTGCTCGGTATTTTGAGCCAATTTCGTTCAAGTAAAATGGAAGCATTGGAATATATCCAGGCTGCAGATGCGACAGAAATTGAACAATTACAGATGGTTTTTTCGGAGCGTTTTAAGCAATTCACACGGAACCCTGCAATAACTGCCGTTATTTTTTCAGAAGAAATATTTCAAAATGATAAACGCCTTGCAGATGAAGTTTATGCGATTATGAATTCCAGTTTAAAGATGATTCTTAGCATTATACAAAGAGGCCAGCAGAATAAAAGCATTCGATCGGACATTTCGGCGGACCAGCTTTCTTTAATCATAATTGGCGCTTTACGATTACTGGTTGTTCGCTGGCGGCTCTCGTCATTTTCGTTTGACCTCACAAAAGAAGGCGAGAAGCTGTGGTTATCAATTAGACAAATGATAAGGGCGTAAATTTTTTTTCACACAAGTGAGTGAGTATTCACTACTATTGAGGTATTATACTCTTCAGCTTTCACTCAGAATAAACTATGCTGAAGCAGGACTTTAACTCCTGGAGTAACCCGGACATTTCGGATTCTCTTAATGTTCTTCTTTATTAAAATAAAGGAAATACAATGAACAAACTATTTAATTGGATACTAAAATATCCCCGGGTAATTCTCGTGGTTACCCTTGTGAGTTCTGCGGCCTTATTTTTCGTGATGAAAAACAACTCTCGCATGGAAACTGACCTTGATAAATACATGCCGCAACAGCACCCGGCTTTTGTCTATAGCGATCAAGCGGAAGAGTGGTTTAATATCAACGACGGTATTATCATCGCCATTGAGCACGAAAACGGTATTTACAATTCAGGTACGCTGCAAAAAGTCAAAGACCTCACAAAAGCATTGCAGCAAATGGATGAAATTAACAAAAAGGATGTAACCTCACTTTACACTGCAGACAATATCATCGGCACGGATGAAGGCATGGATGTTAAAGCCTTTTATAAGCGAGTACCCCAATCTGATGGAAATCTAAAAACGCTGCGGCAAAATGTCCGCAACAATGATATGATTTCTGGTCGCCTGGTTTCTGAAAGTGAAACGGTAACCGTAATCATTGCAGAAATTGAAGATGACGTTTTTACTCAGGAATTCTATAAAAATATTCTTGAAACAGCAAAAACTTATGAAGGCCCGGAGAATGTTTATGTGGCTGGCCGGCCGATCGTCGAGGGAACGATGGCTCTTTTGGGACCTGCTGATATGAAACGCATGGTGCCGATCGTGCTCACCGTTATCGTGCTGGTCTTGCTGTGGGTTATGCGCAGTTTTAAAAATACAATTTTTACCATGCTGGTTGTTTTGTTCAGCGTGGTGTGGGCATTCGGTTTGATGGCGCTGATCAATATTCCCATCTACGCCGTTTCGACAATGATACCGGTGATGCTCATCGCCATCGGTGTGGCTGACGGAATTCACCTGTACAGTCACCTGGATTTATTCATGCTGAAAAATCCCAATACCGGCAAAATGGAAGCGGTGAAAGATATGCTGGCCGGCATGTGGAAGCCTGTGGCAATGACCTCGGTGACCACCGCAGTAGGTTTTATTTCTTTGCTTACATCACAAGTTTATCCAATAAAATACTTTGGTATCTTCACTGCAATCGGCGTGATGATGGCGATGGTGTTTTCGCTTTTGCTTATTCCTGCCGCAATACTTGTTTTTGGTTTGCCGAAACGCAAGCCAAAGGTGGGAAAAAGTGAGAAAAAATCAGGGCATATTGCCTATCGTTTTGCTGAAGCTGTGGTTAAAAACAAGGTGGTGACCTACATCAGCATCGTGTTCATTGTTGTGCTTTCAATTTACGGCATGAGCAAGGTCTGGATAAATTCCAGCTTTTTAGAGAAATTTGAGACAGACAGCGACATCGTTTTGACGGATAAATTTATCAATCAAAATTTTGGTGGCACCAGCACAATTAATGTCATTTTGGAAAGTCAGGATGAGAATGTCTTTAAACAACCACATGTAATGCAATTAATCGATGAGATGCAGGCCGAGTCGGAAAAACTGACTCTGGTTGGCAATTCGTTTTCTCTGGCTGATTATCTCAGACGTATGAATAAAGTCATGCATGCTGACAGCGTTGAATATGATACAATTCCAGAGTCCAATAAATTGATTGCGCAGTATTTATTGCTGTACGAAATGTCCGGTGACCCTGAAAACCTGTGGAAAGTCGTTGATTACAAATACAATAAAGCCAATATAACACTGCAATTAAAAAGCGACAACTCCAAGGCTATTAACGCCGCAATCGCTGTGGTTGATCAATTTGTCGATCGTTTTCAGAAGTTTGGTGTTTCAGTCAAATATGCCGGTTCAGGATACAAAGGGCTGGTTTTTACAGATTTGATTTTGCAGGGGCAGATTACCAGCTTGCTGCTGTCGTTAATTATCATTGTTGTGCTGTTGTCCATCATGTTCAGGAAAATATCCATCGGATTCATCGGGGCTGTGCCTATCGCCGTGACGGCTTTCATCAGTTTCGGTATTATGGGGCTTTTCGATATTCCTCTAAGCACAACCACGGCCTTGATTTCCAGTATTGCCATCGGTATTGGTATTGATTATGCCGTTCACTTCATCGAGCGCTATAAAATCAATGCCCTGGAAACACAAGATCGAACCAAAACAATTCAGGAAACCATGCACCATTCTGGTCGTGCCATAATTTTTAATGCCCTTGTGGTTATCGCAGGATTTTTAGTCTTGCTCGCATCCGTATTTCCGCCAAACCGTTCTCTGGGCGCGCTTGTTTCACTGAATATGTTTACCAGCTTTCTCGGCACCATAACCATTATGTTTATTCTGATTTATGCGTCGAATATCTATTTCAAAAATAAATCGTGAAGGGCAATAGCGATGAGAACTCTGATTTTTATACTTGCACTCCTGTTTTTTTTTGCAAACCTATCGGAAATAACTTTAGCTATGAGTCCCACCCTTGCGGATTCGATTTTATTGCCGGATGCAACGTTGAATGGAGAAAATGGTGGATTATATGACGGCAGCGAATGGCACAGCGCTTCTTTGAGAAACAAAGTAAATTTAATCCTTTATATCGATCCGGACAAACAGAAGCAGGTAAAACCACTTATCGCAAAACTGAACTCTGAACTCTCTTCAACAGATTCACTTGGACTATTTTTTATAGTAAACACCTCAGCAACGATGATACCCAAATTTATTCTTCGTAAAAAAATTGCAAATCGCGCTAAGTCTGAAAAAAATACA
The DNA here is from genome assembly GCA_020633655.1 of Deferribacteres bacterium. Classification (GTDB taxonomy): domain Bacteria; phylum Zhuqueibacterota; class Zhuqueibacteria; order Zhuqueibacterales; family Geothermadaptataceae; genus Bioreactorimicrobium. Next base: position 160,381 of record JACKDF010000008.1, on the reverse strand, counting down.
ACCTACATATTTGACCACAAGCGTGTTCTCATAAATAAGTGGAATCTTGCAGATGGTGAAATAAACATTTTTCTCCTTGATAAAACTCGCCATATTTTTTTCAATCATACAGGCAGACTTTCGCAAGAAGTAATTAAAACTATCATACAAACAATCAACGATACTTTATCAAAGGAAGATAGCAATGAACTCACTAAAAACTAATTATACACTCATTTTATTTTTCATAATACTCCCTGTACTGACTTCCGCCCAGGAAAAACCAATCGGCCTGGAGGTCATGCAAAAAGTCTATGATCGGCCTGATGGAAACGACATGCAATCGGAACTGGCGATGACGCTCACCAATTCGCGTGGCGACCAACGTGTGCGCAAAATCAGACAGTTTGTTAAAGATATGGGCCAGGTTGAAAAGAAAATCATGTTTTTCCTTTCACCCGCAGATGTACGTAATACATCATTCATGAACTGGAGTTACGACGAAATAGGAAAAGATGACGACCAATGGATTTATCTGCCAGCGTTGAAGAAAACAAAACGCATTTCCAGCGACAGCAAAAGCGATTATTTTATGGGTTCTGACTTTACTTACGATGATTTGGGAGACCGTCATCCAACAGATGACACCCATAAAATATTACGACAGGAAAACCTGAATGACGAAGCATGTTACGTTGTTGAAAGTACGCCAAAAAACGAAGACTACATGTACTCCAAAACTATATCCTGGGTGATTAAAGATAAGTGGATTGGTTTGAAAAAAGAGTTCTACGATGAAGATGGAGAACTCCTAAAAATACTGACGGTGAAATCTTTTTCGAAGATAAAAGACTATTGGATAATTTCTGAATCCGAGATGAAAAATGTGCAGAAAAATCATACAACAAACATGAAATTGCAGGATATTAAAATTGATTTCGGCATAGAATCGAACAAATTTACTGAACGCATGATGAAGCGGGGTATAAAATGAGAATGAAAATTAATTGGGTGTTTATGCTGGTTTTACCAGTGGTCTTAACAGCGCAAGAGATAAACCTGAACGGTTATGTGCGCCAATACACCGGCGCCCTTTTACAGAGTGGCAACGAATACTCAATTGTTCAAAATACGCTTAATTTGAATATCGAACAAAACCGGAACAAAGTGGCTCTTAAAGCTAATCCCTACATTTATCAATATCCCAGCAAGGAGATGGAATTTGCTGTTCGGGAAGCCTACATGGATATTTTTTTTGAGTCGGTGGATGTGCGCATCGGCAAACAGCAAATTATCTGGGGGAAAGCTGACGGCGTGTTTATCACCGACATCATTTCTCCTAAAGACCTCAGTGAATTTCTTTTGCGAGATTTTTCTGAGATTCGCATGGGCGTGACCGGCGCCAAATTAAGCTGGTATAAAAATGACAACACGTTTGAATTCGTTTGGTTGCCGGTTTTTTCCCCAACTATAATGCCGGCAGCGGACGGAATCTGGTTTCCACGCTTGAAATATACTGTACCTGCGACCGTCAACGCTCCGCAAGATGTGACGGCATCGCTTGAAAACAGCGAAGCCTTCGCAAAATTTTCAAGCATGCGTTCTTTGATAGATTATGAATTGATGGCCGGTTTTGCATGGGATGATGATCCTGCAATGCATTTGATAAAACAGGTGGATCCACAAACCATGCAATTGACAGGTTTGACGGTCAATCCGCAGTACCATCGTTTGGCGCTCGGCGGCGGCAGTTTCAGCACAACAATGGGGCCGCTTGTTCTGCGGGGAGAAGGCGCTTATTACCATGGTAAATATTTTAATACTGCTGATCCAAAATATTCCAAGGCTGTGGTTCAAAAAAATTATCTGCATTATCTGCTCGGACTTGAGCATACTTTGTGGAATTGGAAATTAAGCGGGCAATTTATCCAGCAAGCTATTCTGGATTATGAAAAAACCATTGACCAGGATGAAAACGAAAACACCATCACCTTGCTCGCCCGGCGTGATTTTTTGCGAGAGACTCTGACCTTGGAATTGTTTTCATATATCGGTTTAAATAATAACGATGCATTGATTCGACCTCGTTTGTATTACGATTTATCTGATGGTTTCGAACTGCAACTTGGCGCCAACATTTTCACTGGTGATGCCGGTTCCTTCGGGCAGTACGATGAGAACGACATGGTTTATGCTAAAGTGAAGTACAGTTTTTAGATTGTTTGATTATAATTTAAAACGCCAGAAGTATTCATGAATTATTCTTACTGGTGTTGTTTATGAAAAGGTTGGATATACGGTTGGATAAAACGAAAAACACAAATAAAAAAAGGACTTATAAATCAATCTAAGTCCTTTAATCTTAGCTAGTAGCGGGGGGCGGATTTGAACCACCGACCTTTGGGTTATGAGCCCAACTATATTCTGTTTTTTCTGGTCTAAGTTGTTGTTTTTTGGTGCGACTTTAAAAGTGTTGCGTTATTTTTGCGTCATTTTTCTTTAGAAAAGCATAAAATCGTATTAAAAAACCGAGTTTATGTTCATTTACAAACTATTGTTAAAATCATTTCCTATTGCACTTGTTAAGAAAAATATTTATTAATAGTTACAATTCATTTCACCCTATTTTGAATTGTTTTTCCAGGGTGTGTAATACATAGGACGTTTGCCGGGGTAAAATCCAAAATGTCTGATTTCACCAATCCCATCACAAAACCGCACAACCTGCTTGATCAACTCAGCATTACTTTTCTAAAAAAGCATTACTCCAGACGACAAATACAACATATCATAAATGCATTCGAATTAAAGAAAATGTTTCTGCTTCCACACAATTTTCACTTTGTGAAATAGAGTATCCAGAACATTAGGCAACAGATTAACTTAAATGAAACAGGTGAGGATTTATTACGTTTTTTCTGGCGATTTTCCAATTAACCTTAACGTTCCACAGACCTCTCCGCTTCACTTCGTGGTCTGTGGAATCCGACGGCTGACGTGCACCGCTGCGCGGAAAGGCTGAAGAACAAGCAACTGGACGAGACATGGGTGTATTCATGCACGTCAGCCGTCGGATTATGTGGATAATAAAAATATCAACTTTATGTCTCATAAATCATAGGGAGAAAATCAATGACCTACAGCGAATACTTAAAGCAGCACATAGGCAAAAACTGCAAAATTGAGTGGTACCAAAATTTGACATGGCTGTCCATTGAAGATTCCGGAGCGCAAAAGATTGAAGATGTCTATGATGATTGTATTATCGTAGTACGTTCTACCGGAAGTCGAGAAGTATATCACCTATCTCAAATCACAATAATACTGTGATCGATAATCAATTTAAAGGGGCACTCCTCTTATGACACATTTGGCGGCAAAGTGACTTGCGGTAGATGTGCAGAAGATGGCAAATGCACTACTTGCAGAGGTACCGGAAGAGCATAGCTTAACAACGTAGGGAGATTGCAATGATTGAATCCTTACCAGACTACGCAACTTATCGTGGAATGATGGATAATTTCAAAAAAGTCTATGACGGACTGGAACTAATAATCTCAAATACTCGGAAATTCTCCTGGTATCCGTCCGGTGAACCAGAAGATGAATATTCTGGGCCAATTAAACCAACTGGGATTGTTTACTATTATATCGTTACTAGCAATTTAGACAAGCCGGAAGTTTTGTTAGATGCAAGCTTCCACGCTTTGGTCTTAGCTGAAAACGTTCCCAATGAGTTTACTGACCCTTTTTCGGAATGTTCTGATGTCGTCTTGGCTCCATTGGATCAGAACCTCAACTTCAAGAACTATGACGAGTCATCAAAAGAACTGACGCGACTTCAAATTGATAGAGCTCGTGATCAGGAACAAACTATAGAAGGTCTTTGTCGGCAAGAAAATAACTTTTATAAGTTAGTTTGGAATGCTAAGATTTCCATGCAAGACAAACTCCGATGGAGAGATGAAAATCCATGATCTTTTGCTAAGAAGATAATGCTTTGGCTGAATGATAGCTGACGATTATGAAAACATTTTGTAAAAGTCCTGTCGATATTGTGGCATCAGCAAAATAAGAAATTGGCGTTTCAGCACCTAACTTTGACTCCTGCGGACTCTTCCGCGCCAGCGCGGCTGGACAGTAAACATTCCGTTGGCATCGCGCCGCTAAGTTTCGCGCTATGCGTAAATCCATAATTGCTTTTAAGGAATAAGAATAGAGGAGGAAACATGGAAATTTTTGATGCTTGCCCATCTTGTGGAAGAACCGATTATGCAAGAAAGATTTATAAATGTAACCAATGCGGTAAAATATTCTGCTATAAAGATACCGCAATGAATCCTCAGTCAGGTTGCTCGGGAACTAAATATGAAAGATGCGACTGTGGAAAAGGGGGTTACTTAGAGGTAGTTGCACCTGATATTACCCAAATAGGCGTGGTTGGAGGTGAGGGGAAATGTTTTATTGCTACTGCTGTTTATGGCTCTGAAAACACGTATGAAGTAACCATGTTGCGTCGCTTTAGAGATGAAATTTTACTTCCAACAATGCCCGGTCGAGTATTCACACGCACTTATTACATTATTTCACCAACAATAGTTAAATTCATTACATCTAATCGTGTTCGAAAAATTATTCGCAATTTAATTCTTCAACCTATTGTAAAATTAGCAGATAAACAACTTTTAAAAAGGAGTGAATAAGATGGCTGTAATTACCTGTAGTGCTTCAGGTTGTCAAAGCACAGAGAAGAGTGGGAAAATATTTTTTCAGTGTAATCATTGTGGCCGTTGGTGGTGCAGTTCTCATGGCCATCAGGGAAAGAAGTGTCCTGGATGCCAGAAAAGGGGTATTTGAAACGCTAATTTTTATGCGTAAAAAGTGAGGTGAATTAATTATGCAAGCAATGATAGATGATTATCAGTACAAATTAGACAAGGCTTTGAATTCGGCAAGTACCGAGTTTCAACTTGCATATCAATTGATGAATACAGGACGCCTAGATGAGGCTCTTAGGTATTTTAGTGCATGTGTTCAAAATGGTATAAACGAAGGAGATTCGTTAAGTCTTGGAGCAGCTTGTTGGCATTATTTAGGAAATTCTCAAATGGCTCTTGAAGGTGCTCAAGCTGTGAGTAACAGAAAAGACCTCAGCACCATTGGTACTCATTATTATTATTTCACAATCGTAGGTGCAAATGATAATCTCAATAATTTTGATCAAGCAGTGTATCACGCTAGGGAGGCTATCGAGTACTTTGGGAAAGTTGGTTCGTCGTTAAATATAGCTCTTTTCTTGCGTTTGAAAGCGAATATCCTCAAACAAATGGCGTCATTGCTTTCTCATGATATCCAGACTTTGGAAAAAGCGAAAGTATTAATTTCAGAAGCCATCACTGCAATTATAGAGTCTTTGGAATTATTGTCTCCTGAGAAATCTGAAGTCGAATTTTTAGAAAAAGAAATTGAAATAATAGTAAACATAGCGGGCCGTTCTTGTCTATCTTTTGAAGAGCTTGAACTAACTAAAAATCCTAAGAATATACATCCAATGCTTTGGCCATTCAATAAAGACTGGTTAGCACAAAAATCCGCTTTAATGTTATGGAATGAAGCTGTAAAAGCCATTAAGGTGGGAAATTATGAATATGCTTTTGATTGGATTGAAATCGCAATAAGAAGAACACCTCTTTCCCCTGCATTTTATCGTGGATTTAAAATGTATATTCTTTACAAATACGGAGTTTACCTTTTAAAACATCACGGTTTCAAAAATCTTCCAGAAGCGATAAAGATTCAAGAAGGCAGCTATGTATCAAAGAAAACAAGACAAATATGGGCAGATGCGCTCCAATTATATATAACATTGTCCGAAGATGATATAGCTGAATTTGCCCAAAAGTTTGAAGAGCCGCTTGACACTTTTGCTGCAAAGATATCACAGGACTTTATGTTCTCTGGATTCGGTCATGAGTATAAGGATTTAATAGATAAGGCTTTCCAAAAATAATGTGTGCATAACCTTTTGGCGCTACGGACTCGCTCCGCTCGTGGCCAGTTTCCGGTTTTTTGGTAGTACAAAGGGTGGTGGCTTCGTTGACTTTCCATGGTGATTCGCCGCGAGCAGCAGGTCAAAGCATTGGCAATTTAAATGCACATTATTTTAAAAATAGTAAAAGCATTTCATTTAGGATGTTGTTAGGAAAAGAAAATGGATCCACAGATAATAGCAGCCATTATAGGTGCCATAGGAGCTATTGCCGCTGCGCTAGTTGCGGTGAATTGGTCACAAAAAAGAAAAGAGAACAAGAAAGAATATCCGCAAGTGGCTCCACATGTCAAATCACGCATTCTCAAAGGAACAATCTCCACACCAGATTGTAAAGTAATTTTCGATTTATCTTTTCGTCAGGATGAATGGTTTGGGAAACCCACAATTAATGCAGGATATAGTTCTTTAGCAGAACGATTACACTCTAAAGTCGGACAGTATGCGGGTGGATATGACGACCCAAGTGTATTGAAAGATGTACGAGTTTTATTACTACCAACACCTTATGGAAACAAAGTAGAAGGTCAGCAATACAAGAACATAATAGATTGGGTATACCAAGGTGGTGGGCTGATGATGATGGGCATTTACCTTATGGAAGGCCATCATTATAACAACTTAAATTCTCTCGCCAGAAGTCTTGGTGTTGAATTCAAGAAAAATCTGGTTATGCCTGTGGACAAGGAAGATTTCCAAAGCTGTATGCAACAGTCCTTCGCGTTTGATGAGCCAGCTTACTGGGTGGTATCGTCGCCAAGTTACACACCAAAATCTCATGTAATAACAAATGGTGTATCAAAAATTGGATTCACTTCAAGTTGTACTCTTGAATGCGTTACCGAACCTGAGTTCAGCATTAGTACTTCTGAACGCCTGGCAATAATGGAAGCAAAGGGGCGACAAAATCCCGAAGGTCGGCTTGTTCAGCTAACGGACTATGTTCCTATAAAAAATGATAATGCAAAATATTTCGTTGCGTTTCGTTATGGTGCAGGCCGTGTTATTGCGGTTGGGTCATGGAAAATTTGGTTGAATGTGTTCATGCAAAATACAGAATTTCATAATAGGATTCTTTTTGATAATACTATAAGCTGGCTCAGCATGGGGAAAATATGAACGTAAAATCTCCTAACGTTTGGGCAGAAGTTCATTGTATTTTTTGATGGTTTGCATCATTTTTTTGCCAACTTTCCTCGCAGTTGACCGCGGCACAACACGCGGCGATTTTGGTTTGGGATTGTGGTAAAGCGAAGTTTTTCACATTTTTTTAGTGCGGTGAAAGCCGCGGCACTTGAAGTCAGCGTTATGGCTATACACCTATTTACAAGTTTATGAAATTCGTCGTCACAATAGTTGTACTCTATTTTACGAGGAGTTATTAATGTCGCGATATATAACTTGTTCTCCATGCAAAGGGATAGGGTATGTTTCCTGTAGTGAATGCCTCTGTTCGGACTGCAAAGGCAAAGGGAAATTAAAGTGCACAAAATGTGATTCGGGATACATACCATGTGAGCATTGCTCAGCAACGGGTGGCATTACTTGCAAAGAATGTAACGGGAAAGGCCGTATTCATAAGCATGTTCTTTTCGTCCCTTACAAAGCTTCGTGCCCAGCCTGTCAGGGAGAGCTACGTGTACCCTGCCCTCGGTGCAAAGGAAATAAATGGATTACTTGTTCTAACTGTCAAGGACGCGCAAGTATTGATTGTTCCCGATGTCGAGCAACCGGACGAATCAGCCCATGTCGGGTTTGTGCTGATAAACGAAAGATCCAATGTGCCCGTTGCAGTGGAACTGGCAGGATTGAGAATGACTGGTTCAAATCTTTACGATCTCTACCTGCGGAAAGACTCAAATTCGAATTCGATAGTAGACAGCAGAAGATACAGTAGAAAAACGGTTCGCTTTTCTGCGCACAACAGGTGTTTGGCCTTTGGGAGCATAGCTTCGGCCATAGTTGCATTGATTGGAAATACCTGTTTCATCACCCCAGTGAATCTCTGCGTTTTCTTGTTTAGCACGCTCATCTATAGCCGGATAGCTGGAGTGAAGCCATTCCTGAACTTTTTTATCATTTTGTTCATAGGCACGCTTAATAGGGCGTTGCGGTGTGAAATCCCAACGATGTAAATAGTGGTTAATCGTGTGCACAGGGAGCTCGATACCAAATTGTTCTTTGATGAGTTGTTGTATTGCCTGGCGTTTCCATAACGCAAAGGGCAATTTGAGTTGATCAGGCATTTTATCATAAATCATTTTCTGAATTGTTTTCTCCTGATCAGCGTTTAACCTGCGACCAGAACCTGTCTTCCGTCCTGGTTGTTCCAGCTTCGAAGCTTGCATGCCATGGGCTTGATAAAGTTTAATCTAGGTACCAACAGAATTACGGTTTACACCCAGTATCTCTGCAATTTGTCCGCGATTTTTTCCTTGCTTGAAGAGCTTTATCGCCCGTTTGCGGACATATTGCAAGGTGTCGAGTTTTAAGTATCTTCCATCATTTTCTTTCATAGACAAAGATACGAAATTTATCCGATTTATTCTAAACTAAATATGGCCACATTAATAACTTGCAATTGAAGGGATGTGTATGAAAGTATTTATTAGTTGGTCTGGAGAAGGAAGCCCAAGTCATACTATCGCACTGTTCTTGAGAGATTGGTTACCTTTGGTCATTCAAGCTATTGAACCATATGTTTCATCCGAAGATATTGAAAAGGGTGTAAGCTGGTTTGCTAACGTATCTGACGAATTGAAAAGTTCAAATTTCGGAATAGTATGTGTTAACAAAGAGAACATGGAATCTTCATGGTTACATTTTGAAACCGGTGCTCTTTCAAATACGTTTGGTCACAGTCATGTCTGCCCACTATTAATAAACTTCGCTTCATCTGATTTAAAAGGACCATTGGTTCAATTTCAAACGACTCAATCTCAAAAAAGTGACTTTTATAAATTGATTAAAACTCTAAATAATAACCTTGGTAAATCCGTTTTGAATGAAACTCAGCTGGAAACATTATTCGAAACTTTTTGGCCAAAATTAGAGACTAAATTCAAAGAAGTAAGCACCAAAACCGATTCAAGCTCCAAAGATGTTTCTCGCAGCGATAGAGAGCTGTTGAACGAAATATTGACTCTTTCAAGGCAAGTTGTAAAAACATTTGGGGATCAGGAAAAAGAGGGGTCGGTGTTGAGAGAATCAATGGACAATTTCCAAGATTTAGCGAAACAGATGCAGTATAGATTTGAAGAACATCTTGATAGAACAATGAAAATGCATATGGAGTTGCGAGAAGTTACTGAAATGAATATTGCAAAGAATAAAGACTCATCTTTAAGAAATATGAAGATGATGGAAGATATGAGCTATCGATATAGAGAGCAGCACGAGAGATCAATTGAAATGTATAAAGTATTAGAAGATAACATAGAAAAGCTTATCAAAGAGATATCGAAAATTAAGAAATAGGAATCCACCGCAAGACAAAGTCTAACTCAAAAAATGTAGCCAAACAAAAAAATGGTCGGCTGATTTTTGCTGTTATTTTTCGTCAAGTAAAGATATAAAATTACACAATTTTTTGTAGGAGGGGTGCATTCATGCTGTTGAAGCTATGTTATCCTTGCTGAGATCACAATACAATCACCGGATAAAAGATTGATCTCGAGGATGAACATGAGATTGAACAGAAGATTCTTTGCATGATCGATTTTAACTTATCCGCACTCTTTTTGCCATTGTTCCCAATGAAATTATAACCAAACTTTTGAAAAGGTAGTACTGAAATGACGATGACACCTCGTGAGCGTGTGCTTTCCGCAATTAATCATGAACAGCCTGACCGCGTACCCATTGTTCTCGGAGTCAGCAATGCGACCGGCATCAAAATGAAACCCTATAGGGGGATTAAAAAAATAGTCGGCATTGATGCACCTGATAACTATATCTATGACTGGCCCGAACTGGGTACGGCAGAAATTGACGAAGCCACGATGAAACGTTTGCATTGTGATGTGCGTGGCGTTTTGGATAGTCATCCTCAGGAAACGTTGAGGCGAAATCAGGAACGTGAGCCACACAGCCCTTTCATTGATTCCTGGGGGATCGGACAGGTGGAGCTGACACCAGGTGAGTGGTTTCCGGGAATGCACCCGCTTTCTGAAGCAACTGCTATCGACGAGATTGAGGCGTATCCCGGTTGGCCGGATATGAGCGATCCAACCCGTATCGCCCATGTGAAGGATGCTGCCAGACGCTTGGCCGAACAAAATGAATATGCCATCATGGCTACACCCTGGTTATTATTCCCATTTGAGCGCGCGCTTTCCATGCAGGGCATGGATACCTTTTTATTAAATATGGCCTTGTATCCGGAATTTGCCCGTGCACTGCTGCAAAAGATCACCGAGGTGTGCAAATCACTCATGGGCCCATTTTTGGAGGAACTGGGAGATAATGTCGATATCATCAAAATTGGTGACGATTTGGGAACGCAGGATAGGTTGTTAATGTCTCCTGAAATGTACAGGGATATCTTGAAACCACTTCACTCGAATTTTATTCAATTTATCAAGGAACGCACCCGGGCAAAGGTCTTTTTCCACACGGATGGTGATGTCTTTCCGCTCATCGATGATTTTATCGAGATTGGTGTCGATATTCTCAACCCCATCCAAACATCAGCTGGCAAAATGAGCGATCTTAAAGGATTGAAGAAACGTTGTGGTAAGAATTTAGTTTTATGCGGCGGCATTGATACGCACCGTGTACTGCCTTTTGGTACTCCCGAAGCCGTGCGTGATGAAGTTCGCAAGGTAATGCAAATTCTAGGATTCGGAGGCGGGTATATGGTGGCATCTGTTCATACGATAATGAATGATGTACCTCCTGAAAATGTACTTGCCATGGTTGATGCTGTGGAAGAATTTGGAAGCTATCCGATCTCTTCAGGATAGGTATTAGGAATCCGATTGCTGTGATGACCTGAAAATCTATAAATCCGGAAAGGATAAATATTTCAGAGAGTTAAGATTGATATACGGTAACAATTCACTGCATCATGGTATTTTTATATCATTTCAGTGAGATATTCCTTGATTCTCTACTTTTTCTCACTTATTGTAAAAAACGGGGAAGGAAAAACGGTTTTTAATCCCCATAGACATATCTGGTTTCGCTCAACAAAATAATATCCAACATTGCCTTTCACTCTGATGATGTTCTTCTCTTGAATCACTTCTCGCGCCCTTTTCTTAAACGTGGCAATGCTGTGTTGGGCAATGTCGGATATTATTCTAAACGTTAGTGGATAAAATAGCATCCAAATCATCAATTTTTATGGAGGAAACATGCCAGACAACAATAAGCGAAACTTGCTCTATTTCGAAAATGATTCAATGAGAGGGCTATATGCAGAAATGGAAGAGTGGCAGATTACTAATAACAAACGTCTTTTATCAACCAATATTCAGAATGATAAAGGTAAATTTTGTTGTATTGCTCTAACCAATCCTACCGAGGTGATTATTTGTTCTGGATCAGGTGGGAACCAAGCAGATGTTACGGGTGGCAATTTAAATGTTCTTAGTTACGAAGCTTGAAAAAAGCGTGTTCTTTTGCAGTTTTGGGGCAATCGTTCACGGGCAGGTGTTTCGCTATTTTTTGCCAACACATCGCAGCTGACTGTAGGGGGAGCGTTCAGCGATTTTGTTTTTGGAAAGTTATAAAGCTAACGTTTTTCACATTTAATAAAATGCGCCGAAGACTGCGGCAGCTAAATTCGGCATTGTTAGCCCTACATAATAAAACTATAATAACAACTAAATACGATCATAAGTTCCTTCTATATTTATTTAAGAGAAAGACTTTATAATTATGTTTCTAAACAGAGTCGAATGTGCAAAAGAAAAATAACTTCTTAAAAACTGAATTTACAGATACAGATAAAGAAATTTCTGAGCCTTGGAATATCAAAGTAAATAATCTCTCAAAACATTTTGATAATATAATTGCATTAAAGAATATTTCATTTCATATAACAGGCAATAAATACTTATGTATTATTGGCGCATCTGGCTCTGGGAAAACCACACTTCTAAGAATAATTGCTGGATTGGATGATCCGACAACTGGCTCTATCTTTCTAAATAATAGAAATCTATTTGATATGTCTGTAGATAAAAGAAATATTTCAATGGTTTTCCAAGATTATGCAATATTTCCTCATATGACCGTTTATGATAATATTGCTGTTGGACTAAAAATTAAAAAAATACCGAAAATTCAAATTCAAGAAAAAATAAACAATGTCTCAAAACTTCTTAATATACCTCATTTATTGAGTAGAAAACCACGGCATATTTCAGGTGGAGAACAACAGAGGGTAGCTTTAGGAAGAGCGATAATTAAAAATCCAGACATATTTTTATTAGATGAACCATTAGCAAATCTTGATTCCGAGTTAAGGATCAATATGCGAAATGAGCTTAAAAAGTTACAAAGAAAAGTTGAAAAGACATTTGTTCATGTTACACATGATCAATTTGAAGCTTTTTCTATTGCCGATTTAATTCTTTTACTGGATAAAGGTGAAATAAAAGATTTTGGTACTCCAGAAGAAATTTACTCCAATCCTCAAAATGCTTACTCAGCAAAGTTTATTGGATTCCCCAAAATAAATTTTTTAAAGGTTGTACTAAAGATAGCTTCTACTAAAGTTGAGTTAGAAAATACGAATCTTACTTTGACATTTAATTTTTCTGAAAAAATTAATAAACTTTTAAGTTATAAAAATAAGGAAATCTTATTAGGCATCCGTCCAGAATCATTCTCATTTTATCTTTCAGATAATTCCATTAAAATAAATAAAGGAAAAATATTTAATAAAGAAGTTTACGGTTCATTTATAGCTTATACAGTAAAGATTGAAGACAATCTATTTAACATAATTGATAAACACAATTCTCAATATTGCATCGATGATGTTGTAGATATCTATTTGAATCCGTTAGAAATAATTTATTTTGATAAAAATAGTGGAATTAATTTGATTAATAATAATAGAATATCAATTAAATAATTTTTATTTTAATTGTATTTTAAAATGAGGATTTCATGATGAAAATAAAAATAAGTATCTTTCTAATTATCACCATTTCTCTATTACTCTTAGTAAAGTGTGCAAAAAAGGACCCCACGATATTGAGAGTTTCTCTTTGGGATTATAATCATTGGGTTGATGATGAATTTTTTAAGAACTTCCAGAAACATCATCCAAACATTAAGTTAAAAATTGAATCGGAATCATGGGGTAATTATCATACTAAACTTAATACACAAATTATCACAAAAACTGCTCCAGACGTTATGTTGTTCAAAGCAAGTGATATTTATGGTTATTGTGAGAAAAATGCTTTACTAAACATCTCTAGCCTAATTGAAAATGATGGGTACCCTGTTGATTCTCTATTTCCAAATTCCGTTGAATCATGTAAATGGAAAGGGAAAATTTATGGGCTACCAATCAGTAATAATGTATCTGCATTATACCTTAATTTAAATTTGTTTGAAAAATATCATATTGATGTTCCATCTGCAGATACAGTAATGAATTGGCAGGAGTTTCAACTTTTGTGTCAAGAATTTTCAAATAAAATTAAGAATAGTCCAGAACATCAGATTGATTTTGTTTATGTTGAGAACGTAGGTTGGATGGAAATGTATTCTGCCGTATTACAGAATGACGCATCTCCATTTGATAAATTAGAAAATCCTCAAAAATGTCTCTTAAATACACCAAAAGCATTAGAAGCATGTAATTATTACTTTAATTTTTCACTGAAATATGGTTATTCTCCAACAATGCTTGAATACATCAGCCATTTCAAAAGATCCCCATCTGAACTATTTTACCAACAAAAATTTCCTATATACTTAGGACAATTGGGGCTTAGATTTTTAAATGATCCCAACCGAGGATTTAGAGTCAAAGTTATCCCTCGTCCAAAAGGTAAAAAGCGGGCTACTTTTGTTTTAGTAAATGTAGCAACCATAAATCCTAATACAAGGCATCTCAATGAATCCTGGGAATTATTAAAATATCTAACAAGCAGAGAGTCTCAAAAATATATTGCAAGAAAAGAAGCGTTGGGCGGATTTATTCCTTCTCTAAAAGAAGTTGCATACTCAGATAATTTGTTCGCAAATCATCCAGTTGTTCGAAAGGTAATACTGGACGAACTTGAAAATAGTGTACCATTAATGAAAGCAGCAAGTAAGGAACTTCCATTTGCTATAAATCCAGTTTTAGAACGTTTAGCGATGAAACAAGTATCTATAGATGAAGCCATGAAAGACATTACCACAAAAGTTAACAAAATATTGTCAGCAAATTAAAATTCTTAAAATTATGAGTGAAAAAAAACCAAAAACAGGATTTTTCCTTGTGAGTCCGACAATTATTGGATTAATTCTATTTATATTATTTCCAATTATTTTTTCATTTATTCTAACCTTCTTTGAATGGGATGGATTATCAGAGGCAAAATATGTTGGATTTAATAACTATATCAAATTAAGTAATGACCCTCTTTTTTGGAAAAGTCTAAAAATTACCTTGATATATACTTCTATTACATTACCAATAAATATTATCGTAGCTTTCATTTTAGCATTATTCTTGAACAAAGACAGTTGGTTAAATCAATTATTACGATTTAGTTTTTATGTACCACAATTAATTTCGGGTGTACCATTAATGTTATTGTGGTTATGGATTTTTAACACGAAATATGGATTATTCAACAATTTATTATCAATAATAGGCATTGAAGGTCCTTCTTGGTTCGAAAATGAAACTTATGCCTTTATTTCTATGATTATTATAAGTATTTGGGGTCTTGGAAACAATATGCTCATTTTTTTAGCAACGTTCCAGAGAATTCCAACTCAACTTATAGAAGTAATTAAATTAGAAAGTGACACTTTTAAATATAAATTTAAATATGTTATTTTTCCCTATATATCTCCAATTATATTTTTTTTAACAATAGTAGGATTTATTGGTTATTCTCAAATATTTTCTCAAGCATACATCATCACTCAGGGAGGACCTAATAATTCCACTCTTTTCTTTACATATTATGTTTATCAAAATGCGTTCTCATTTTTTAAAATGGGATATGCTTCAGCAATGGCTTGGATATTCTTTTTAATATTGTTATTAATAACAGCAATACAGTTTTTTTTAAGCAAATTTTGGGTTACTTATGATGAAGTTAAACTCAAGTAATTAATAGTAAAAAATTATACTAATTAGTTATGAAAATTAAAATTTTTAATTATTCATTTAAATTTTTAATATACTTAATTTTGATTCTTTTTGCCATTCCGATGATTTTACCTTTAATCTGGATGTTTATTACATCTATAACTCCTGAAAATGTTTTCTATTCACAAGAAAATTTGATATTCATTCCATCGGAGATTCGTATTAAAAATTATTACGATGCACTTACTATTTTACCATTCTATAAATTCTTTATTAATACCTTAATTTATTCATTCGTCGCAACTTTTGGAAGTTTAATATCTTGTACAATAGTAGCATATGGCTTTGCCCGATTTGAATTCAGTAAAAGAAACCTATTGTTTTGGATATTACTTTGTACAATGATTTTGCCAGGTATTGTTTTTATGGTTCCAATGTTTCTTATGTTTAATTATGTAGGATGGATAGATACATATTATCCATTAATCGTGCCAGCTTTTTTTGGTTTATCAGCTGGAACGGTACTTTTATTAAGACAAAGAATTAGAACGATACCCAACATTTTTTTTGACGCAGGTAAATTAGAAGGTTTTAATTTTTATCAAAAAATGAGATATATCATATTACCTGAAATATATCCAATTTTAACAACCGTTGGAGTATTGCATTTTATCGGTCATTGGAATGATCTAATGGGACCATTGATATACATAAATACATTTGAGAAAAAAACATTAACACTTGGGTTGACATACTTTCAGAGTCAATTTACTACTCAAATCACGCTTATGATGGCTGCTTCACTTGTAGTATCAATTCCGACAATTATTATATTTTACTTCAATCAGAAGAAAATCATTAGAGGGATAAATCTAATAGGTAGCTTCGGACGTTAAAATACGTTTAATCTTTACCATGCAATAGATATGATTTGCTTCAATACAATCCCAAAAGTCTATAATAAACATCTGTGATTTTATAAGAGCACAGAAAGAAAAGTTCTAATTGAGTGTATTTCAAAATTATCTTTTAATTCAACAAAGATAAGGAGAGAACTATGCAGAATTTTTTTAAGATTTTCGCAGCAATAATTTTCTCGTTTCTTTTTTCTGAATCTATCTTCGCACAGGGAACTACTACTTCAATGTTGGAAGGAAAAGTCACTGATGGTTTAAAGGAGCTTTCAGGAGCTAACATAGTTGCCCTAAATTTGCCAACAGGTTTTCAATATGGTACCACTTCTAATATGGATGGTTATTTCAGAATACCAAATATGAAAGTTGGGGGTCCATATAAAATCACGGTCTCATACATTGGATATAGAAACTTTGAACAAGACGAGCTTTATCTTAATCTAGGTCAAATGCTAAATTTAAAAATAGAATTAGTCCAAATTGCCATTGAACTTGATGAGGTTGTTGTTACAGCAATAAGAAATGATCTTTTTGATGGCAACCGTACTGGAGCTGAAACTGCTATAGACATCGATCATATAAAAAATATGCCCAACGTTGCAAGAAATCTTACTGACTTCGCTCGATTAACTCCTCAAGCCAATACAGGTGATAACAATTTAATTTCTATTGCTGGAATGAACACACGCTACAACGCAATCTCCATTGATGGCGCAATTAATCATGATGTATTTGGGTTATCTGGAAACGCAACAAATGGCGGTCAGACAGGAGGTACACCTATTAGCATCGATGCAATAGAACAATTTCAAATAGCAGTAGCTCCGTTCGATGTACGACAAAACGGTTTTAACGGTGCAAATATAAATATGATCACAAGAAGCGGTACAAACGAATTTCATGGATCAATTTATCAAATAGGAAGGAATGAAAGTTTTGCAGGAAAGACTCCTGGGTCAATCAAGCTCCCTGAAGGGTACAGTCGAGAAAAGTTGCCTGCCTTTGATGCAAAGATATATGGCGCTCGTATAGGTGGACCAATTATACAGAATAAATTATTATTCTTTACAAGCTTCGAGATACAAAGAGATGAGACTCCACAACCATTTCACTTTAGCAATTATCAGGGACCGTCATCTGAAGCACAAATTAATGCTATAGCTGAAAAACTTAAAACGGATTATGGATATGATCCAGGTGGATTTTTAAATAATGTAAGAAAATTAAATAGTGATAAATTTTTAGGACGCATTGACTGGAACATAAATGATAAGCATAAATTAAAGTTCAGGCATAGTTACACAAAAAATGAGGCAACGATGCCGAATGCTTCAAATAGTTGGTCAATTAATTTCAATAATAGCGGTGTATTATATCCAAGCACTACAAATTCAACTGCATTAGAATTAAATAGTAACTACATTGGAATGTCAAATAATTTATTAATTGGTTATACTAATGTCAGAGAAAATCGTAATCCAATGGGTGAAGATTTTCCTGGAATTCGTATCACAGATGGCTGGACAACTATTATTGCTGGATCAGAGCTTTATTCTACAGCAGATAAATTAAAGCAGGATATCTTAACAATTACAGATAATTTCTCATTATATAGGGGAAAACACACACTAACATTTGGCACTAACAATGAAATTTACTCTATGTACAATTTGTCTATTTATAAAAACTTTGGTGAATATAGTTATAATTCAGTGGATGATTTTATGAATGATGCAGTGCCATCACGATATGAAAGAAGATATTCACTAATTGATAATGTTTCGGGTGATAATTCAAAAGCCGCAGCAGAATTTAATATGATACAATTGGGCGTTTATGCTCAAGATGAATATCAAATGAATGACAAATTAAAATTGAAATTTGGTATTCGTTTGGATATCCCATTCTTTTTAGAAAACCCTAAATCAGATACTTATTTTAATAGCACAACAATTTCCAAAATTGAAGACGCAGGTTATGATTTAAACGGGGCAAAGTCAGGAGAAATGCCAAAAACTCAATTTTTATTTTCCCCGAGATTCGGTTTTAACTATGACGTGAAAGGGAACAAAACAACACAAATTCGAGGTGGAGTAGGTGTGTTTACGAGTCGTTTACCTTTGGTTTGGCCAGCTGGATCTTATGTGAATAATGGATTAACAATAGGATCAATATCACAAGGTAATCCCACATTTGCAAATGGAAGCGATTTTAATTTTAATCCGGATCCAAATACTCAACCGACAATTGAAGATTTAGGTGGAGGTCCATCAATTCCCTCAGGTCAAGTTGATATTTTTGCTGACAATTTTAAATTTCCCCAAATACTACGTACAAGTATGGCTGTTGATCAAAAATTACCATGGGATTTAATAGGTACTTTGGAATTTATGTATTCCAAAACGTTGAATAACATAAATTATAAAAATCTAAATATTCTTCCAGCTACTCAATATTTAACAGGACAAGATGGCGCTGATACAAGACCATTGTACTTTTGGGGTAGAGTAGATCCGACCTATAGCGATATAATGCTCGGTATCAATACTAATAAAGGTTATGCTTATAATTTTACTACACAACTTCAAAAACCATTCGATAATGGTTTAACAGCATGTATTGCCTATGCACTTGGGCATGCCAAAGCAATCAACGATGGTAAAGCTTATCAAAATTCTTGGCAATGGACATTTATGGAACATGTTAATGGCAGAAATTTTCCTGATCTTGATTATTCAGTTTTTGATTTAGGTTCGAGAATATCTGGCTATCTATCCTATAATTTTAATGTTTTTAAACGAACAGGTACTACTATTTCTTTATTTTATAACGGACAATCTGGAAGAAGATTTTCATATACTTACGCGTGGGGACAATCAATGATTCAAGAGGTTTGGAATTCTTCCAATGCATTAATCTATGTACCAGCAAGTGAAGATGAAATAAATCTCGTTGATATTGGTACTCCTGGTAATTATGACTATGTATCTGCTCATGACCAATGGATTCAATTAGATGAATTTATTAGTGAAGATGATTACCTGAACAGTAGAAGAGGAAAGTATGCTGAACGAAATGGCGCCAGACTACCGTTTGAACATATTTTTGATGTTAAGATCATCCAAGATTTTTATTTAAATGCTGGAGGCAAAAGGCATACATTCCAAATTACTTTTGATATTTTTAATTTTGCAAATTTACTAAATAAAGATTGGGGAAGAAGAACCTATACTTCAAGCGCTCCTGGCAATATTATAAACTTTGTTGGATTTGAAAATGATGGGACAACACCAATTTTTACATTTCAAAAACCTCGAGGCGATTTATATAATATTGATGATTCTGGTATAAATAGTTCTCGTTGGCAAGCGCAATTTGGAATTCGTTATCTTTTTTAGCTTTTAATATAAATTGAAATATATGCTTTAGATGATTAATTATAAATTATCTTATTTACGAACGCTATTTGAATAATAGGACTTTTAAAACTTTGAAATTTTATAAAACAAGTAGCGTTGGTAATTTAACTATAATCATTATGATTCATTAATGAATTGGAACGGTAATGGAATTTAAAACGAAATTTTTGTCGAGGGCCAATTTAATTCCCCAGTGCAGGGTCAGGTTAATTCCCCACTTGATTTGTTTACGAAGCGTTTTTCAATTTAACAGATTATTCAGTTTTTACAACAGAAGTTTTCAAGTCATTTTTAGTATTACTTAATCTGTGTTTCCTTTTCAAAGTTCAATCTATTATTGTTTTCTTTTTCCTTGAATTGTCTTGGCAAATAGACCTGCGTAATGAGGATCAAAGTCAAGACCGAATCCCGCGTTTTTTGCGGGATGAGCCGCAGGGCAGTCTTTACTTTGACCGCAATGGAGCATATTTTTAGCCAAAAGACAAGAGAAGGAAATATTGTTGGGTTCATATTTTATTTTTTCTGTGCGAGTTTTTTTCGCATCGATTCCCCTTTGAGTTGTATTTGAAAAGCCTGATGCGCCAGCCTGTCGAGAATGGCGCCGGCGATGACTGGATCGGGGAAAATATTCATCCAGTCACTCATATCACGATTGCTTGTCAGGATGATGGACTTTGCTCCATACCGCGCATCAACAATGCTGTAAAGATATTCGCTTTGCGGCTGATCAATTTTTTTGAACGCGAAATCATCCAGGATCAACAGATCGCAGTGAATTAATTTCTTCATCAGTCTATCCAAAGTTCCATCCAGATCAGCCCGACTCATTTGTAGGAGCAGTTGATGGAATTTGTAAAACAAAACGCTATAATCTCTCCGACAAGCCTGATGCCCAATGGCTTTTGCCAAATGAGTTTTTCCGGTTCCGGGCGGGCCAACGAAGATCACGCCGTGGCCTTTGTGCAGGAAATCGCAGGTTGCCAATTCACGAATTTGGGTTCTGTTGACATGGGGCGCGAGCGTGAAGTCATAACTTTCGAGCGTTTGTTCAACTGCAAAGCGCGCATCTTTAATGCGTTTTTGAATCTTTCTCTGCTGCCGTGCTTCCAGTTCATCCTGTAGCAAAAGCGACAGAAAAGTGCGATAGTCGAGCTGGTTGTGCTGGCTTTCAAGAATGCGACTTTCCAACGTATTGAGCAAGCCGGAAAGTTTGAGTTTTCTTAATTGATCAACAAGTTCTGTGTGGTGCTGCATGAGTTCTCCTTTCGTATTTATTGAATGAAATAGTCTGCTTTTCGCGTCATTTGTTGTGTTTGTGGCGAAATCTGCATGGACTGTTCCTGTTGCGTAGCTTGCAGATTTTCCAGGACTATTTGAAGTTGTTTGGGGCTTTTAAGCTGCAGATAGCGGGCATGGCCGGCTGATTGTTCGATGAGCTCGTGGGGATATTTCTCTGCCAGCGCCAGAAAAGCCAGCGCTCGCCGGTAGTTGAGCATGGCATGGGGCTCGAGCACACCTGCGATGAAAGCTTTAAAGCTGTTGCCAATGGCTGCTGCCCGACGAATGAGATGTTGCGTTTGCTGATATTGCATCATAATGCGGTGATTCTCGGGGAAATCAGCAAAGTCGGTTTGCCTTTTCCCTGAACTGCGCACGTGCGTTTTGATGAGTGTGTAATCTTGATAAATTCGCACAATAGTGCTGGAGCCGCGCACCCAAACTTGTGAGCCAACGAACTTGTATGGCACGCTGTAGAATTTTTTTTCGAATTGGATGTACTGATCCACATGCACTTTGGCCAGTTTCCACGTGGCGATTTCGAATGGCACTTCAGGCAAAGAATTCAGCTTGTCTTTTTCAAGATCGACAAAAGCTTCATAGGGTTTCATGCCGGTTGTGCCGTGTTCTTTCATGCCGTTGATTTGCGTACACCAGTGACGGATTTCGCGGTTGGCAAGTGCGATATCCATCTGCTGATGCTGAAGCTTGAGCTTGCGAAACTGCTCCCGCACCACCTGGACAGCGCGCTCAACTTTGGCTTTATCTTTTGGACTGTAAGGCCGCGCCGGATCGATAAAGCAGCCATAGTGATCGGCCATTTCCTGATAAGCGCGATTGAGCTGCGGATCGTACAAATCGGCCTTGATTACTCCGGCTTTCAAATTATCGATAATCAGACGTTTTGTAGTTCCACCAAAAAATTCGAACATTTTAATGTGGGAGCCGACGAAGCTTTGCTGATTTTGTTTGTAAACAAACTCGACGAACTTCAGGCGACTGAAAGAGAGTGTGCCGATAAAGGCATAAACATCCCGGTTTTTCCCGGTTTCAGGATCGATGAGCCGCCCCACTTTGCCGTAGTCGATTTGCAATTCTTCGCCTGGTTGGGTTTCAAAACGACAGGTGCTTTGCCGGGCTTTTGATGCGCCTGGAAGTTCTCTTATGTGCTCCCGCACAAAGCGTTTGAAAGAGCTGTAGCTGGTGGTGATGCCATGGCGCTCGCAGAGAATCTCGTAGGCTGTTTTGGGTTTAACAGGGTCACTGGGTGCGGTGACCATGCTGATAATAGTGTCAAGATAGGGAAGAAAAGCGCTCCGCCCTGGTTGGGGCGAGGTTTTCTGTGGGATGAGTTTCGCGAGTTGTTCTAAGAGAACTTCCCTGCAGGGAAGTGGCTGACTTCGGCTAAGCCCGGATTGTTGGGCAAGTTTGATATAGGTGCGTACAGTTTTGCGATCGACACCACAGACTTCGCTGATTTGGCTGTTATTGTATCCATTGTGCCAGCGACTGATAATGTTATAGATGTCCATAATCCTCATTCGTTTATAAGCCATGAATCTCCGCTCCGATTTGAAAAAATTGAAAACGGAGAATATACCGAACTTCGTAAACGAATAAGTGGGGAATTAACCTGACCCTGAATCCATTTGGGTGGGGAATTAACCTGACCCTGAAACTGGGGAATTAACTTGACCCTATAGCATTTCTACTGGGGAATTAGCCTGGCCCCCGACACCCTACAACGGCATAACACTTTTCTTTAGTTAACAGAATGCCACTGAGGATGACATGAAATAAATAAAGAAAAAACAGAGAATTCTCAATACCTCCTGAGTAATGAAGCATGAGTGTCAGGATAATCAAATCAATAACAATCTGGCTTTCTTTTAAATAGGCCAGGAAAATGTTTTTCTTAACCAGGAGATAGTAAATCATATTTGAGAATGCCATTATTACGACAAGGGCAAGCAAGGGCGTAAATGTTACCCGGTCTAACCAATTTAAAACATGTATTACCAAATAGATTAAAACAAAAGAAACCAGGCATGCAATCCAACGCTGGCGTATAAACCAAATATCCAAATCGGGTGGTTTTCTTTTCACATTCAACATAATTAGTGCTTTCAAAAATTGTTAAAATAATAGCTCATTTTCTGATCCTAAAGTTTGGTAATTTTTTTTATAAATCGTTGTTTTTCTGAATTAAATTCCAGGATGTAAATCCCGGAAGCTATATTTTTTAAATCGATGACAAGGTCTGAATTCTCTGAAAAATCTCCTTCCAGTACTGTGCGGCCACGTGTATCATATAGTTTATAATGCTTGAGTTTAGTTCTGCTTTGTCGAACAGAAATATTGATTATTGAAGTTGCAGGATTAGGATAAACTGCTATAGTTTCATTTCCATCAATTTTATTTTCCACAACATTTGTCGTGCTAACAACTTTAAACTGCCCCATCATGCCATCATCTTCATGCGTGAGCATGTGGCAATGATACATATACGGAACAGGATCATCAGCAAAATCTGCGAATTTGGTGATAAAACGAACGGTTTCCATGGGGTGAATGAGGACAACGTCTTTTCGACCTTGCTCCGCTGCAACCGGGGCACGACCGTTTCTATCCAGAATAAAAAATTGCACATCATGAATATGAAATGGATGTGCTATTGGGGATAGATTGGTGATTGACCAGATTTCAACGTTATCTAGAGGGATTGTGTAATTGATAACATCCATATCAAATGAAGCATTATTAATTAAAAACTTGCCGTTTAAACTGTTTGGTCCCATGGAAGCTGCGGTAAGGCTTAAATTGCGCGTAATTACTGCGGCGCTTTCCGGTATTGGGGAAACTGTCGCTAAAGTTGTCGGTATTTCGGTGATAGCGTTTGCTATTTTTTCGGTCACAATGAATTGCATAATCGGAAAATTGGTGCCATTCATCGGATTGGGATTGTAGTTGTTTAGGGACATCATCATGCCCATGCCAGGGTTGGTTGCGCCATAAATGCCGTTAGCGAATTCCGCTGCATAACTCATGAGACTGAGCGTTTGCCCTTGCATGTTGGAAAAATCAAGTAGTATTTCCGCTCTTTCACCCGGCGTCAATCTTAATCGCTCTACAGCATTGGGGACACTTAACAGCCCGCCATCGGAACCAATTTGATAAAAAGTTCGGTTGTCGCTTAAACCTATATTGAAATTACGCTGCGAAGAACCGTTGAGCAAACGCAGCCGCACAACCTGAGCGGGGACATTCAAAGCGGCATCGATCGTTGCGTTGACAATTAAAACCGTATCTGCATTGGATGGCACAACGATTTTTTTATTAGCA
Organism: Deferribacteres bacterium; assembly: GCA_020633655.1. Lineage (GTDB taxonomy): Bacteria > Zhuqueibacterota > Zhuqueibacteria > Zhuqueibacterales > Geothermadaptataceae > Bioreactorimicrobium. The sequence continues at coordinate 136,123 of JACKDF010000008.1, read as the reverse complement.
TCAAATGTTTTGGTCTGAATCACCAGGGGAAAATCATCCACACCATAGGTTCGCGGCAATTCGAGCGCAGCTTCTTCACTATCCCGCACAATAATAAAACCGGCGATGCCTTTGGAAACATGCAGGTTGGTTTTCTCATGCAGGTGCGGGTGGTACCAGTAAGTTCCGGCTTTGTCTAAAACAGTAAATCGTGGATTCCAGCTCGCTCCGGGAGCGATTGTGGTGTGCGGACCGCCATCGTTTGCCGCCGAAACGTGCATGCCATGCCAATGAATCGTGGTTGTGTCTTCAAGGTGGTTATTGACTGTAATATCAATAAAATCACCTTTGTTGACGATTAATGTCGGCCCAAGAATAGCACCGTTTACACCCATTGTCTGGGTATTCTGCCCGGCATAAAATTGATAAGTTCCGTTTTGCAGATTAAGGTTAAATACTGTTCCGTTTAAGGTATCGGGAATCGTAATTTGATTTTGGGCATTGGCGAAAGTAAGAGTGAAAAACAAACAAAAAAGAATCTGAGTGCGCATGTGAGTGTCCTATATTTGGAATTGACCAAACCGTTCACAATAGGATGTGAAAAAGTTCAGTTAGCGATATTTTAATTAATGTTTGTGCTCTTTTCCATCAGAATGAATATGTGTGTTGGCATCTTGTTTGTCCGGTTTGGCTTTCTGTAATTCAGGTTGTGTTGCATCATGTTGCTCCATTTTCATGTTCACACCCATTCCGTACTCATAAACAAGGACACCGCCTTTGTCTGCGCCATTGACGAGCAATCCTGAAATTACCAGCAGCGGCAAAATGAGCAGCTTGCGTAATTTGCCAGAACGCAATGGTTCGATAAAAATAACTGAAACGGTAGTTGCAAGCAACAATCCGGTCATCCAAAACATCACATCACGATGTTCATGCACGAATTCGTGCCCCGGCGCATCATGCCCGAGACTCTCCGACGCCCAATATCCAGTCACAACCGCAGCAATAGCTGAAATAGTGGCCAGATATAGTAAATATGTAGAAAATTGGCGAAATGGTTCTTTTCCCGAGAACCACCAAATGACTTCAAACAGAAGAGTAACCATTACCAACGCAATTGGGAAATGTACGAAAAGAGGGTGTATATTTTGAAGCGCTGAGAATCCTTGTAAAATTTGCATCTTTTTTCCTTTTCTTGTTTTGTAGACTGATTTAATTTGAACTTTATTTCTGCTTAAATTTTAATTTTCCGAGCCGCAATGAATTGCCGATCACAGAAACAGAACTCAGACTCATGGCTGCCGCTGCTAATATTGGACTCAACAACACCCCGAAAACAGGATAAAGAATACCTGCGGCCACGGGAACACCCAACGTATTATAGATAAATGCAAAAAACAAATTCTGTTTGATATTCGTCATTGTGGATGAACTGAGTTGTCGCGCCTTGATTATTCCACGAAGATCACCTTTTATCAGTGTAACTCCGGCGCTTTCCATGGCAACATCCGCTCCGGTGCCCATAGCAATGCCAACGTGCGCTTGCGCAAGCGCCGGTGCATCATTAATTCCGTCTCCTGCCATGGCGACAATTTTACCATTGCTCTGGAGATATTGGATAGCGGCGGCTTTTTCGTCAGGTAGAACATCAGCAATTACTGCATCAATTTGTAGTTGGGAGGCAACAGCATCCGCAGTCGCTTTATTATCTCCAGTAAGCATAACGACTTCCAAACCTTGTGTGTGCAACTCCCGGATTGCCTCTGGTGTACTTTTCTTAATTCTGTCTGCCACACCCAAAAGACCGGCAGGTTGGCCGTCAATAAGGATAAACATCACCGTTTGTCCTTTTGAACGAAGTGATTGAGCTTGAGAAAAAAAAGAATCAGCAGCAATTCCAAATTCATCCATTAAAGCCAAGTTGCCAAGTGCAACTTCTTTATCTGCAACACGTCCTGCTATGCCTTTGCCTGTAAATGACTTAAAATACTTAGCAGAGTCTAAAGTCAATCCACGTTTTTTTGCTCCGTCAACAATCGCTGACGCGAGAGGGTGCTCACTTCCTTGTTCAAGGCTCGCAGCAAAATAAAGTAAGCGTTCTTCGCTAATTTCCGAATCTACAGAAATAAGCGATTCCAGTTGCGGTTTACCTTCAGTGATGGTGCCGGTTTTATCAACCACAAGTGTATTCACTTTTCGCAAAATTTCAATGGCTTCAGCATTCTTGAATAAAACACCGGAATTTGCGCCTTTTCCTGTTGCAACCATAATAGACATGGGAGTTGCTAATCCTAGCGCGCATGGACAGGCAATAATCAGCACGGCAACCGCATTGATAATAGCATAAGCCATCCGTGGTTCCGGGCCGATCAACGACCACACAATGAACGTCATCATCGCTACAACAATCACAATTGGCACAAAATATCCTGAGACAATATCTGCCATTTTTTGGATTGGCGCGCGGCTGCGTTGGGCTTCTGCAACCATAGCGACAATGCGCGAGAGCAACATATCCGCCCCAACTTTCTCAGCTCGCATAACTAAAGAACCCGTCCCGTTAATTGTTGCTCCAACCACAGGATCGCCTTTCTGTTTTTCAACTGGAATGGGTTCACCGCTGATCATCGACTCATCAATGGAACTGATCCCTTCAATGACAACGCCATCGACAGGAACCTTCTCTCCGGGGCGAATCCGTAGTTTATCACCCCGCTGCACCTGTTCAAGAGGAATGTCCACTTCGTTTCCATCTTCACTGATTAACCTCGCAGTCGTCGCGGCTAAACCAAGTAATTTTTTAATAGCAGACCCGGTTTGCTGACGGGCGCGCAATTCTAATACCTGTCCAAGTAAAATCAATGTGACAATTGTACCCGCCGCTTCGAAATAGACATGCACATTGCCTGTTTCACTGCGAAAAGACTCGGGAAATATTCCAGGGAATAAAGCTGCGATAACACTATAGAGAAAAGCCACAGTCACGCCCAATCCAATCAATGAAAACATATTTAGGCGCTTGTTGCGTACGGATTGAATTGCACGTTCGTAAAAAGGCCAGGCGGCCCAAAGACAGATAGGAGAAGCCAAAGCAAGTTCTAAAAAGATACGCCACTGCTCAGATATTAGGCTGGAAATTGGCTTGCCCGGCAACATATCTCCCATAGCAATAAATAATAGTGGCACAGTTAATGAAGTTGAAACTTTAAACCGATGATTCATATCATCAAGTTCGGTGTTATCATCTTCGGAATCTAAAGATATTGATTTTGGTTCCAGTGCCATGCCGCAAATTGGACAGGAGCCCGGACCATCCTGGACAATCTCAGGGTGCATCGGGCAGGTGTATTGTGATGAAGGAGTATCTTTAGATTGCTTTCCATGATGTGATTCCTGAGTGATTACTTTTGTATTTTTCGGAGATAAATACTGTTGCGGGTCTGCACTGAATTTCTGCAAGCAACTATCACTGCAAAAATAATACGTTTCTTCATCGTATTTAAATTGACGGTTTTCGTTTTCTTCAACCTGCATACCGCAGACGGGATCTTTCAACTTCATGTTTTGCTTATCCTTTAAATAATTTTACAGAGTCAGCCGGAAAGATTAATTTACCACTTCCATATTTTTCCTTAACCATGTCGACTACATGAGGTTTGTGGTGCCCCTCTTTAAGTTTTTGTGCAATGAAATTTTTAACTTCTTTAGCGCCATTTTTATGACCACATTCACATTCTTTTAATTGATGATCGCACTCGCCACAGAAACAGTCAAATCCCTCGGCAATTTCCAAAACAGCAAATGAGCGAATGGAATGATCTTTTCCTGGTTGACTTCTTTTATTATTCTTTCCCGGATAAACGACAACAATTACTATTAAAGCAAGGCAAACAAGGATTAAGGGAAACCACGAAAACGATTTGTTATGCCGTGCAGCTTTTGTGCGAACTTTGCGTGTGTTCCTTGACAGACCAGCGCCGCAGCCAGTGCAATATTTAGATTTTCGAGTACTTTTTTGACCACATTTTGGACAGAACATAGGATTGGTCTCCTTTATTAATATGAGGCTGCGCCCAAAAAACAGGCGCAACCTCTGAGGAGGGAAAGTTCTTTATTTAATCACATCTTTAACACTGCCGCATTTCAGCATTTTATCGCCAAAATAAGGGTTCTTGATTTCTTTCTCACCAGAGAGCCAATAGGCGCCCTGGTTTTTATTGGCCATCGGGCAAAAGGCCACATAAATTTCACCTGACTCAAGTGTGCCCTTGATCTTGCCAGCCATGGATAGACTCAGGACTGCAAACGCTTTGCGACGCGCAGCAAGATCAGAAGCTGCGGCCACAGTCACCGCATCTTTGTATACTGCATCCATCTTTTTGATATCATTAAGCGCAGCAACAAGCATTTTTGCGCTTTTGCCTGCTTCTTTATCGTCCGAGGCGACAAGCGCGGATTTCAAATGCAGATAGTGCATGTAGGCTTTGCCCAATTCCTTTTGCTTAAACTCGGGCATGGTCTTCATAGGCATTTTATGTTCGCTGTGTTTTTTCTGCTCTTTTTCATGCTGGTGATGTTCATGTTGTGCAAAAGCCGTTGACAGCGTTGTTGCAAATGCAATAACTGAAATGATGATGATTTTCTTAAACATGGTATTTCTCCTGTTGATTAATGAATTATGTTATTTGATTGACTGTCTTACTTCACCGCATTTCAACATGGATTCTCCGAAATACGGATTGCGAATCTCTTCATTAGCGCTCAACCATTCAGCGCCTTTATCATTGTTGGCCATAGGGCAGAACTGCACAAACAGCGGTTTCTCGAATGGGCCAAATGATTTGGCAAGCATAATGAGTTGATCCGAAAGCACTATGAATTGACTGCGTGCCGATCCGATATCTTTTGCCTGTGATATTGCACGCGATGCATTTTCCAGAGGAGCGCTGTGCTGCATCCAGATATTGTGAGCTTCTCCCTTGAAAAGGGACATGTTGATCTTCCCAGTGTATTTTTGCAAGTCGCCAGCCGCTTTTTGGGCTTTGTCCAGAGCGTCTTCAGTGAGCACATTTTTCAGATCAAGATATTTATCTAAAATTCCAACTACGGCTTGCTGCGCTTTTTTATTTAATTTAACCGGTTGCGCAGGCATTGAGTGATCCATTTTTGCGGATGTTTTTGCATCGCCGTGTTGGTGTCCCGTTGACATGGCGCCTCCCTGCGGGTTCATCATGCTGGGCTTGCCAGCCAATTGCGCTGCCGCATCGATAGAAAACGTGCCGTTTGTTGCGATTTCCTCGCCGTTGTTTAATCCTTCTTTAATGACATAACTGTCGCCCAATGCAGGGCCAAGCGTGACTTCGCGCAGTACAAATCCAATTCCCGATGCCGATGTTTTTTTCACATAAACCACGGAACGATCCCCTGTCCACATTACCGCGGATTTCGGCACAATCAAAGTTGGCTCCGAGCCATTGAGTGGACTTTTCACAAGACCAATGGCAAACATTTCTGGCTTAAGCCGCTGCCCGGGATTTTTCATTTCAATGCGCGCTTTGGCAACACGGGATTTGGGGTTGATCACCGGATCAATAAAACTGATTTTGCCCTTAAACGATTCTCCCGGCAACGATTGGATAGTAAATTCGACTTCATCGCCGGTTTTCACCCAGGGGATGTCGCTTTCATAGACATCAAATAGAATCCAGATTTTATTCAAGTCCGCAACCTCAAAAAGCGATGAACCGGCCATGACATGGTCGCCCAACTTCACACGTTTTGCAAGAACCACCCCGGACATATCCGCTGCTATTGGAAAATCTTCCCGTGGTTTACCGGATTCAAGAATACTGTCGATTTGTTTGGGAGTGAGCTTCCAGTTTTTCAGTTTATCTTTGGCAGCTTTAAAAAGTTCTGGCTGACTGTCGCGGATCTTCCAGGCTTCAAACAGCTCTTCCTGAGCTGTAACCAGTTGCGGTGAATAAATATAAGCCAGTATTTGACCTTTGTGAATCGTTTCACCGGTATAATTCACCAGCAATTTTTCAATGCGTCCCGCAATGTGTGATGTTTGTGAATTCACCTGCCGCTCATCTGCCTGAACTTTGCCGTTCATGCGCACAGATTTCACAGGTTTCTGTTTTGTAATGATGGATGTTTGCACGTTCGCCAGCTGCATAGCCGTCGGCGACATTTTGATTTCCATCGGGTCTTCATCGGAACTGCCCTCGCTTAATGGGATTAAATCCATCCCGCATAAAGGGCATTTACCCGGCTCTTTCTGGCGAATTTGCGGGTGCATCGAGCAGGTCCAAATCGTGTCTTTTGTTTCACCGATGTGGCTGCTATGATCTGTTTCAGCGGGTGGATTACCGCCAAAAAACAGCCAACCGAGCGCCAAGCCTAAAAACAGAGCGCCTAACGCTATCTTTGTGGATTTATCATTTATTATTTCATTGAAGGATTTCATTTTATCTGCCTCACTTTCCAGTAATGTAATTATGTTGGGCTAATGCTGTGTAATACTCCTTGACAGCCGTAGCTTTCGCCATTTCATATTTCAAAAGGCGCTGTTGCATTCGTAAAACTTCTTCGAAATCCTTGCCGGAATTGCTATAAGTCGTATGCAACAGGTCGATGGCTTGTTGTGTTTTGGCTATTTGAGCAGCGTACAATACAAATTGTTGTTTCGCCCGATCTATTTTGAAAAACGAAAGATCATAAGCGGTAAAAAGAATGTTCTCTTTGTTTTGCTTTTGTAAAGCAAAGCTACTCTGTTTCAATCGAGCTTCCTTAACTGCGGCCTTATACTTTCCCCGATAAAGCGGAATAGACATGGAAATCATGGGCATAATCGCATCTTTGCCATTATCCGTAACATTCATATCCGTGCGCTCATCGACAAATGCATACGTCAACCCAATGCCAAATTTTGGTAATCCATTGCGGAAAGCCGCTTTCTCCAGCGCTTTTGCAGACTTGATTTTTAAATCCAGTCCTTTGAGTTGTGGATTCTTGATGAGAAGACTGTCTTTGCTGAGAATTGCATTCCCCGGAGCAATATCATATCTGTCTGCTATAATGATTGGCAAGGACATATCACGATCTAACAGTTGGTTAAACGCAGCCTGCAAAGGAGACAACTTGTCATCTAAAATATCAATGTTGGTTTTTGCCTCATCAATCATGATATCCACGCGAATGACATCAACCATGCTGCCCTTGGCATTTGAAAATGCGGTTGTGGCCAGTTGTTTGTAGCTTGTGAGAATTTGCAGATTCTCCTTTTGCAGGCGCAGCATTTCATTCACTTCGTACAGTGGGTAATATGCAGCGGTCACTTTAAAAACCAGTTCATTCTTCGCATCGAGAAAGGCCTGATATTTTGCTTCAGCCAGCAAAGTTACAGCATCTTTTTTCGCTGCCAATGTGCCGAACCAGGGAAACATTTGGGTAAGGGAAAGCCGCGCCTTTTGCGGCCCAATGCGTGTCTCCACAGGGCTAACATAATAGCCAAAGGATAAGGTAGGATCAGGCAGCGAACTCACTTGCGGGATTTTTTGCATAGCGATTTCGAACTCGGTGTATTTTGCTTTCAGGCCTGGATTATTTTTAACAGCATCATTTAGATACAATTCCAGTGTCTGAGCTACTATGGTTGATGAAAGTATACTTAAAACCAAAATCAACCCAACAGCAATACCCTTGTTTGCAATTATTTGATTTTTAATTTTCACTATTTAGTATCTCCAGTTAAAAAATTCTGGGCGCCAGTTTTATATTTCCTTTCTTCCCGGATTCCATATAAAACTGGAACGAGAAAATAGCTCACAGCAGCGATGACCATTCCACCAAATGACGGAATCGCCATAGGAATCATAATATCTGCGCCACGGCCTGTGGAAGTTAGAACAGGCAAAAGGGCAATAATCGTCGTAGCCGTTGTCATAAGGGCCGGTTTAATTCGCCGATTACCTGCTTCAACAACAGCCTCGCGAATGCCTTCGATCGTCGTCGGTTTATTGCGTGCGAAACTTTGATCCAGATAAGTGCCAATCAGCACGCCATTATCCGTTGCAATGCCAAATAATGCGATAAATCCCACCCAGACGGCGACACTCAGGTTGATGGTATGCATTTGAAAGAGCTCACGCATGTTAACGCCGAAAAATGCGAAATTGGCGAACCAATCCTGGCCATAGAACCAGAGCATAAGAAAGCCACCGCAAAAGGCCAGGGCAATGCCAGTGAAAATCATGAGTGAAGTTGTCACAGATCGGAATTGAAAATAAAGGATGATAAAAATGATAAAGAGAACCAATGGCACTACGATTGAAAGGCGTTTTTCCGCCCGGAGTTGATTTTCATAACTGCCTGAGAATTTATAACTGATTCCCGCAGGCACAATCAAGTCGCCAGTGTCAATTTTATTTTGAATAAAGCGCTGCGATTCTTCCACAACATCCACTTCGGCGTAGCCAGGCTTTTTATCCAATAAAACGTAGCCTACCAAAAACGTGTCTTCACTTTTGATGACTTGCGGCCCTCGAACATATTCAAACTTGACCAACTCACCCAATGGAACCTGCGCACCGGTTGGTGTTGGCATATAGATTTTTTTCAACTCATCGGGATCGGTTCTCAGCTCGCGTGGATAACGCACACGCACTGGAAAACGCTCACGACCTTCTACGGTTGAAGTGATATTCATACCGCCGATAGCCGTTTCGATGACCTGTTGCACATTTTCAATATTGAGCCCATAGCGCGAAATAGCGTCGCGGTCGATGTTGAGATGCAGGTAGGGTTTGCCGACGATGCGATCTGCAAACACGGCTTCGGTTTTAACAGACGGAACCTGTTTGAGAATGGACTCCAGTTGCATGCCGAAGGCTTCGATAGTTTGCAGATCCGGCCCGTAGACTTTGATGCCCATTGGCGCGCGCATGCCGGTTTGCAGCATAACCAAACGCGTTTCGATAGGTTGCAATTTAGGCGCGGATGTAACGCCGGGCAACTTGGTGACACGCACGATCTCATTCCAAATGTCATCCGGTGATTTTATCTTTTCCCGCCAGTTGCGAAAATAGTTGCCAGAATCATCGACGATGAGATCATTGAAACCAATACCCTGTTTGATAGCTTCTTCATTTGAAATGGTATCACCGGAAGCCAAAATGAATCGATCGTCATCATCGACTTTAAATCGCTGGCGGTGGCCTTTTTGGTTAACCAAATATTCCGATTTGTAGTTGATAACATTTTCATACATGGAAATTGGAGCGGGATCGAGCGCTGATTCCACACGTCCCATTTTACCGACGGCCAGCTCAACTTCGGGGATATTGGCCAGCAGCATATCCAATTGCTGAACCACGCGTTTGTTTTGCGCAATACCTGCGTGAGGCATGGATGTTGGCATTAGCAAAAAACTGCCTTCATCAAGCGCGGGCATAAACTCCTTGCCAATGCCGGGAAAGGTGTGGGATAATCCGGCCCAAAGGCTGGTCGTTCGGATATTTAAACTAACGACATCAAATCCTTTGGCTACGAATCCGAACAGGCTGTTAAAACCGAGCCAGATTACTGCGCCCCATAAAAGGATGAAACCGGGAACGGCGAGAAATTTTGCCTTGTTTGCCAAACTCCAATGCAAAAGCCGCGGATAAAATCGCTCAAGCAAATAAAAGGAACCGAGAATTAATCCGACCAATACTGAAACAAAAATAAAATTGGTGATTAATGATCTTCCGGCGCCAAGGGGCATCCAATATTGGGCAAGCAATCCAAGAACGGATAAAATCGATATGATAAGCGCTGAATTTCGTGTAAAAAACGTGTCTTTTTTACTATAATTTCGAACAAACCAGGCAGCGCCAAAAGCCATTAGTGTCAGCCCACCCCAGATGGTATAAGCTACAGCCGTGAAAAGACCGAGGGTGATCAAAGCGCCATTGATTATTTGGCCGCGTCGCTGACTGTCATTTTTCACTCCAAAAAACCAATGAGCGATTGTGGGTAAAACAAACAAAGCAACCAGTAAAGCCGCAAACAATGCAAAAGTTTTCGTGAAAGCCAGCGGGCGAAACAACTTGCCTTCAGCAGCTTCCATGGTGAAAACCGGGATGAAACTGATAATCGTTGTCGATACGGCGGTGAGAATGGCCGAACTGACTTCAGCGGCGGCGTTGTAAATGGTGTCAAATAATTTCTCTGTTTTGGGCGCATCGGCCATGTGTTTGAGCACATTTTCAGAGAGCACGATGCCGAGATCGACCATTGTGCCAATAGCAATGGCAATACCCGAAAGCGCCACAATGTTGGCGTCGACGCCAAAATAGCGCATGCTGATAAAAACCATGAGGACAGCAAGCGGCAACAAACTGGAGATAAGAATCGACGCGCGTAAATTCATCACCATTACAATGACGACTAATATGGTGATTAGAATTTCCAGCAACAACGCTTCTTCCAGCGTACCCAGAGTTTCGTAAATGAGTTGCGTGCGATCGTAAAACGGCACAATAGTGAGTTGGCTTTCGATACCGTTTGGCAATATCTTTTTCGGCAGACCGGGTGCGATAGCTGTGATTTTTTCTTTCACATTGTTAATTACATGCAATGGATTGGAGCCAAAACGGGCGACGACAACACCGCCAACCACTTCTGCGCCGTCTTTGTCTAACAAACCACGACGCGTGGCCGGGCCGAGGGAAACGACGCCGATATCTTTCACGCGAATCGGTACATTGTCGTGCACTGCCACTTCTGCTTTTTCAATATCTTCTATAGATTTTACATACCCCAGACCACGCACGAGGTATTCAGCCTGGTTGATTTCAATGGTTTTGGCGCCTACGTCGCGGTTGGAGTTTTTGACGGCCATCATCACTTTATGCAAAGGGATGTTGTACACTTTAAGAATATCCGGATTAACGTCGATTTGGTATTCCTGTACAAAGCCGCCGATTGAGGCCACTTCAGAAACGCCGTCCACTGCATTCAATCCATATTTCACATAGAAATCCTGCACAGTTCGAATCTCGTGTAAGTCCCAACCGCCGGTTGGATTGCCGTTTTTGTCACGGCCCTCAAGGGTGTACCAGAACACCTGTCCCAAGGCTGTTGCATCAGGACCGAGCGATGGCTGTACACCTGTAGGTAAAATTCCTGCGGGTAACGAATTCAATTTTTCCAAAATTCGCGAGCGCGACCAGTAAAATTCGACTTCTTCTTTGAAAATAATATAGATGCTTGAAAAACCAAAAACCGAGGAGCTGCGGATGGATTTCACCCCGGGGATACCCAGTAATGAAGTGGTTAACGGGTAGGTAATTTGGTCTTCAATGTCTTGCGGTGATCGTCCCATCCATTGGGTGAAAACGATCTGCTGGTTTTCACCAATATCCGGGATAGCGTCAACCGGCACGGGATCGGTTGGTAGAAAGTCAACTTCCCAACCAAAGGGGGCCGTCACCACTCCCCATGCGATGAACAATAAAACAAGCAACGCAGTAACCAGCTTGTTTTCAAGAAAATAGCGGATGATTTTATTTAACATATTAACCTGACTCTTGAAAATGTAATAGACAGCGAACAACAACCACCAACAAAAAAATTGGTATGATGTTCAATTCCAAAAACTATAATAAAAATAAGCAGAATGACGTATTTAACAGAGTTTCTCAATCTGTTACAGATGTCGTTTAAGAGATATCTGCAAATCAGTATTTAATCCAAAAACAATCCTAAACCCATGTTCGAAATAGCGAACCACAGGCTCAATGATGCATTCTTCAAACAAATGCAATTCTGTTTAGTTTTAAAATATACGGAAGAGATGATGCTATTCTAAAGCATCAAACTGAGCCTTTCAGACGCTGGGTCTGGTAAGTAATGAGGGGTGATATCAAATAAGAAAAGATTGGATCAGGATAGAGATATCCTGTTTTGGGGGAGGAGGTTGATAATAAGAGAAATCGAGGTTACAGTTGGAACTTATTTCCTGAAGATTGAGTAAAGTGTGCGATACTGCAAAGTCTGATAATTGTACTTTCGACAATTCTACTACTTGGGCAAAATTTTCAACTTTGAGTTGCAGTATTTGGTAAGTATTTTCACAACAATTATCTTCCTGAACGGTTTGTGGAGCAGGCAAGGTTTTTTCGCAGTCTTGCTCCATTTCCATCATGCTACACCCAACAGGCTCCGCATCGAGAACGATGACGGATTCCACTGCATGTCCTCCACAATAATGTGTCGCCAAAGTCAATCCCATATTGCCGGTTAGCAAAATGAGCGATAAAATTGTTGCGGTAATCTTTTTCATAGCACGAGGAATAACTGCATTTTTAATAAAAAAGTCAATAAAAATTTATAAACGATAAATTCCAACAGTGAAAAATCAATGTTTTCGACGGTAAATATATTACCATGGTGCTTTCTCTAAATTGTTTAAAAATCACTACAGTTCGGCTCCAAAGTAAACGATAAATTCTGAACAAGTGAATTCATAAATGCTTTGTAGTATCAAAGTTATTACAATTAAATCTTGTTTAGATTAAAACAATTAACTATAATTTGCGTCCTATATAATATTGATTTGTTTAAAGGAATTTAATGAACCTAGGACTCCAAAAAATTTTCATCATTACTGCTCTGGTTTTGCTCTTCGGACAAGGCGCTAACCAGATCTTTTGCGGTGACATTGACTGCCTTGAAGGCGGCTCAATGGAAAATTGCACCACATTGCTGTGCAGTATTTTAGGAAGTCACACCAAAAGCCCTTTTCAACAATCCGAAGAAAATCACGACCAAGAATGCAAATGTGTATGCCATCTTCAATTCAATCAGACAGATGGTGAACAATTATGTTATGAACTTCCATTAATTGGCCAGGTTGCCATTGAATCAACGAGCTTCGCTGGTTTTTTATCTCATCCCATCTATCGGCCCCCGACTACTTAATATTTTCCCTTTCGATTCACTATTTTTATTTATTCATCAAATAACCAACAAATTAATATTTATTTGCCAGGCATAGGTCTGTCTGTTTAGAAAAATCTGTGCCTAATTAGTGCAATAAACGGAGTAAAAATGACAAACAAACCGCTTGTTATTTCATGTGCTCTGGCGATGGTTTTTCTTACCGGTTGTAGTGTTGCGCACAAAGCAACCCGACCGATGCCGACGCCGTCAATAGTTAAGGAGCATGTGACTAAAGAAGAGAAAACAAAAAGCAAAAATTCGGCTGTAACGGACACGCTTTTAATGCTTGACGCCATTTCACAGGCGCTTAAAAGCAATCCGGAGTTGCAAGTATTTTTAACAGAGATAAAAGCCCGTGAGGTGCGAACGTTGCAGGAAAGCCTGCTTCCCAACCCTGAACTGGACTTTGAATTGGAGAACTTTGCCGGCAGCGGACCGCTGGGCGGATTTAAAAGCAGTGAAACCACATTAGCGATAGGGCAATTGCTTGAGCTGGGCGGCAAACGCGCGAAACGCACCAAAGTGGCTGCTTTGCAAAGTGACCTGGCCCTGTGGCGCTACGAAATTAAACGATTGCAGATTATTACGCGAGTGCGCAGTAACTTCACACACCTGTTGTTGGCGCAGAGAAAACTCGATCTTGGTCGCCGGCTTGTCGGGCTTTCCCAAATATTTAAAGCAAATATCGATACGTTGGTTCAAGCCGGGCGACTTTCACGAGCGGAATCAGCCCGCGCCCAGGTGGAGTTGTCGAACAGAAAACTGACACTGCAAAAGAATGCCCGGGAATTAAAAAATGCCCAACGAAAACTGGCGGCGACCTGGGGATCGGGTCGAGTGGATTTTACGGCCGTAAAAGGGGATTTGGGCTCCATTAAAACGATGCCAAAAGCTGAAATTGTGCAATGGTCTTTGGAAAATAGCCCTGTGATCATCGAGCAAAAAGCTGTTATCAAAATGCAGAAAGCAAAAACAGAATTAGCCAATGCGCTGGCTGTTCCTGATCTGGGAATCCGTGTTGGATATCGCCGATTCAATGAAATAGATGATCAGGCCCTTGTTGCGGGGCTAAGTATTCCGCTGACTGTCTTCGACCGTAATCAGGGAGGAAAGCAGGAAGCGCAGTTGCGCGAACTGCAAAGTGAACAACATCTGTTTAGCCTGCAAAATGGGATTCGAACTGGAATAAACAACCAGCTTGAAACCATTCGCACCATTTCAGAAGAAATTGAAACCATGAAGAATATAATTATTCCTGAAGCGCAAAACGCCTACGATATCATTCAGCAAAATTACCGATTGGGTAAATATGCGCTAATCGATGTGCTGGATGCCCAACGGCAGTTGTTCGATGTGCAAGGCCGCTATCTTGACGCTCTTGGCGAAATCAAGCTGGAAATTATCAGGCTTGAAGGCCTTCTCGGTCAATCGCTGGATTCACTTTAAATAACATAAAAAGGAAAGTTAAATGAAACGAATTCAATCTGCTGCAAATGCATTGTTTAATATATTTTTACTCGTGTTATTTTTGACAAGCTGTGAAAGCGAGCCGGCTCACGAAGAAGGTGAAGAAGCCGGGCATGAAGGTGAAAACCATAGCGAAATTGTTCAACTCAGTCCACAGGAGTTGGATGAATTTGGCATTGAACTAGCCACTGCCGGTCCGGGAAAACTGAACGTCCATGTTTCTCTTCCAGGGGAAATTATCATCCCAACTGACAACCTGGCGCACATCCATCCACGTTTTCCCGGCATGGTGAAAAAGGTATTCAAGCACATTGGTGATTTTGTGAAAAAGGGCGAAACGCTGGCCATCATTGAAGGCAATGAATCACTCGCCGAATACAAAGTCAAGTCTTTGATCGACGGCACCATCGTGGAAAAACATCTCTCACTTGGCGAGATAGTACAAGACAGTGAACATGGCTTTGTCATTGCTGATCTGAGTCATGTTTGGGCGATGCTGAAGCTCTATCAAAAGGATTTACCTTATGTCAAAATCGGTCAGCAAGTAACGATTTCAGCCGGACAGGAGCTACCTAAAAGTAAGGAGAAAATCGCCTATATTTCGCCAATCCTCGATGAAATAACCCGCACGGCAGAAGCTCGAATAGTGCTTAAGAACTCACAAGGCCATTGGAAACCGGGCTTGTTTGTCAATGGAGAAATCATCACATCAGATGTCGAAGTCAGTCTTATTGCACCTAAAACCGCTCTTGAATTATACGAAAATCAAAATGTGATTTTTGTTCAAACCAACCAGGGATTTATCCCGCGTGTCGTGCAAATAGGACGCACAAATGAGGTCTCTGTGGAAATTATCAGTGGACTTAAAACGGGTGAGACTTTTGTCTCTAAAGGCGGTTTCACAATAAAAGCAGAATTACAAAAAAGTGAGCTTGGCGATGATCATGGACATTAATTAGACAAGGAAAAATATGAAAACAATTATAGATTTTTCACTAAAAAACCGCCTACTGCTGGTTGTGCTGGGAATGCTGGTGCTGGCTGGTGGTTTTTACAGTTACCGGCAATTACCTATCGACGCCTTCCCGGATGTTTCCCCGGCGCTGGTGCAGGTCTTTACAGTTACAGAAGGATTGGCCCCGGAAGAAATCGAAAAATATGTCACCTTTCCGGTAGAAATCACAATGAATGGCTTACCCAATCTCGATCATATTCGTTCGGTTTCCAATTTTGGATTGTCGGTCGTCAATATTTATTTTGAAGATGGAACGGATATTTATTTTTCCCGGCAGTTGGTCAATGAACGCTTGCAGGAAGCCCGTGAGCAGATTCCTGAAGGATTTGGCGACCCGCAAATGGGGCCGATTTCAACCGGAATGGGCCTGGTATTGTTTTATTATCTGGAAGATGAAACCGGCCAATACTCGCTGACCCAACTGCGAACGATGCAGGATTGGCTCGTTAAATACCAATTGCAGACCGTGCCCGGCGTGACGGAAGTGTTGGGCATCGGCGGGTGGGAAAAGCAATTTCAAGTGATTGTCAATCCCGATGCCCTGCTGCGTTATGATGTTACTATCAGTGATCTGATTGAAAAAATACACGCCAATAATCTCAACGTCGGCGCCCAGTTTATCGAAAAAAATGCGGAGGAGTTTATCGTGCGCTCTGTCGGCCTGGCGCAATCCATCACGGATATCGAAAATATTGTTGTAAAAGCTGATGACGGCACACCGGTTTTTCTCAAACAAATGGCAAAAATCGAAGTTGGCGGCGCTATCCGCCGCGGGGTACAAACGATGGATGGCATCAAAGAAGTGGTTTCCGGGCAGGTGGTGAAATTGTACGGCAGCAATTCAAGCACAGTCATCGGGCAGGTGGAAGAAAAAATGGCTGAAATTAACAAGTCGCTGCCGCAGGGGATAAAAATTATTCCGTATTATCAGCAAAAATCCCTGGTTGAAGCGGCGGTGAGCACGGTAAGCAATGCATTGTTGCAGGGCATTATTCTGGTGATGCTGATCTTGCTCGTTTTCATGGGATCGGTGCGCCCCAGCCTGGTGGTCGCCCTGTCCATTCCGTTTTCCATATTGTTCGCCATGATCGGCATGTATTATTTTGGCATTTCTGTCAATCTGATGTCCTTCGGTGGTCTTGCCATCGCTATAGGCATGATGGTGGACGGCACAATTGTTATGGTGGAAAATGTCGATCGTCTGCTGCGAAAATCAAAAAGTGATGAGTCGCGTATTGCTGTGATTGCAAGGGCGTCGAAGGAAGTCGCCAGGCCGATTCTGTTTGCCATAACAATCATCATCGTCGTGTTCCTGCCGTTGTTCACTTTGCAGGGTGTGGAAGGAAAAACGTTTAAACCGCTGGCTTATACGGTTTCACTGGCCATGTTAGGTTCGCTGATTTTCGCTCTGTTTCTGGCCCCGGTATTTTCGCAGATGATTATGCGAAGACCTAAAAGCACGGGGGATTCTGTGGAAAGCGCTGAAAACATTATCTTGCGTTATTTGCAAAAAATTTACCGGCCCATGGTCACGTTTTTTGTCCGCAGACGATTTCTTGCTGTTTTATTATCTCTGGCGCTGTTTATCGTTGGCGCTCTGGTTTATCCACGTTTGGGCTCGGAGTTTACACCGACATTGCAAGAGGGCACGATTGTTATGCGCCTGACCCTGGCGCCGTCGATTTCGCTCAATGAAAGTATTCGCACCACACAAATTGTGGAACGGCGAATTATGAAAATTCAGGAGGTCAAAACAGTCGTCACCCGTATCGGGCGCGGGGAAGTGGGGGCGCACACCGATCCCATCAACAGCGCCGAAATGTATATTTTATTAAAAGATAAAAGCGAGTGGCGTGAGGCGGAAACCCAGGCCGATCTTGAAGACTTAATCCGTGAGAATGTGGGCAATATCCCCGGCGTTTTGGCAAATTTCACCCAGCCCATCCAAATGACAGTTGATGAATTATTGGAAGGCGTGCGCGCCGAAATGGCCATCAAACTTTTTGGCAATGATCTCGAAACCCTGAAGAAGACAGCCGATGATGTTGCGCGAGTCATTCAGGGCGTGCCCGGCGCCGCCGATGTGCAGCCAGACCAGATTAGTGGCACACCACAATTGCTGATAAAAATTGATCGTCAGGCTATCGCCCGCTATGGAATCAACGTGCAGGATGTGCAGCAAACCATCCGGGCCGCAGTAGGCGGCGAAACCGCGGGGCAGTTGTTTGAAGGTGTGCGCCGCTTTGATATTTTAGTCCGTTTTGCTGAAAATTACCGCGATACGCGGGATGCCATCAGCCGCATACTCATCGAAGCGACAAACGGCGCTAAAGTGCCTTTGAGTCAATTAACCCAAATTGAAGAGATTGTCGGGCCACGGCAGATTACCCGCGAAAACAGCCAGCGATTTATAACCATTCAATGCAATGTTACAGGACGTGACATCGTTTCGTTTGTCGAAGAAGGACAAAGGGCTATCGAAGAAAAAATCAGCTTGCCGGCCGGTTATTATGTCACCTGGGGTGGGCAGTTCCGCTTGCAGCAGGATGCAAACAAGCGTCTCGCAGTGGTCGTTCCGATTACGCTAATGATTATATTTCTGCTGCTCTATTCCAGTTTCAATTCCATGAAAAACACCTTTCTCATTCTGCTGAATATACCGTTGGCTTTAGTGGGCGGTGTGGTGGGGCTGTGGCTGACTGGACAAAATCTTTCCGTGCCCTCGTCCATCGGATTCATCGCATTATTCGGCATTGCTCTGGAAAACGGCATGGTGCTGGTCACCTATTTAAACCAGTTGCTGCGGGAGGGCGAGCCCATCGATCAAGCATCGATAGATGGCGCTTTGCTGCGTTTTCGTCCCGTATTGATGACAGCGCTGACGACCGCGCTGGGCTTAATCCCACTTCTTTTGGCCACAGGCGTCGGCAGCGAAGTGCAACGGCCATTGGCCACTGTGGTTGTCGGCGGGTTGGTTACTTCCACTATTTTAACTTTGCTGGTTATTCCGGCGATTTACAAGTGGTTTGCTATTGAAATAAATGATAGTGAAATGTAATCTGATTTTGACAGATGCCTGGCAAATCAGACATCTGTCAAAGTGAATATGCGGAGGTTAAAAACACTAGTCATAATCCGTCTCACTTTAATAGTGATTATTATCTTTGAAGATTTGTATTTATTTATTCAAAAAATCAAGGGGAAAACTGTCGTTAGGGAAAATTGGTTTGATCCCCAATATTTTCAATTCATACATCATCACAAATAATCTCTGAATCTATTATTTAAAAAAATCGCAACCGTGGGAATACATTATTCGAAAAACAAGTTAAAATATTTAAGCAATTTCTAAAATACTTATGGATATCAAGATGAAAAAAATCTACATTGAAGGCCAGGTATGCATTGGCCCAACGTTTTCCAAAACTGAACTTGCTTTGATCAAACGCAATCTCAATAACACCAAAGGTCTGGAAACACTGGCTGCATCCCTGACCGCAGCCGGTAATGAGCAGCGATTAAAAATTCTCTACCTTCTGCACGCCCATCATGAATTGTGTGTCTGTGATTTGGCGGAAATTCTTGAACTCACGGATTCAGCTATTTCACAACACTTGCGCAAGCTCAGAGATAGAAATCTTGTAAAAACCCGCCGCCAGGGACAGACTATTTTTTATTCACTGGCAAAAAATGTCTTTATTGCGAATTTGCAGGACGTGTTTTTACAGGATGAAACTAAAGTTCAGCATGCATTTGTTTTAAAAGAAAGTAAATAAATGATGAAAAAAAACATTTTAACCACTTTCGGCAGCATTGCAACTGCTGTTTTTGCTTCTTTGTGTTGCATCGGGCCAGCTATCCTTGCTTTGGCGGGCGCAAGCGTGCTACCTACATTTTCTGTTTTTGAGAAATACCGTTCCATGTTTATTGGCTGCACTGCAATATTGCTCGGTATTGCATTTTATATGACTTATCGCAAATGGGAAGTGAAATGTGAAGATGGCTCTTGCAGGGTTGAAAGCGCTGGAAAATGGAATAAAATTGGGGTGTGGTGCGCAACATTCATTGCTGCCGCTGCGATAACCTATCCTTATTTTATCAAAGCGCAGATGCCAGCGCCAAAGGACATATTTTCGCATCAAAGCCATGTGATTTTGGATATTGAGGGCATGACGTGCTCTTCCTGCGCAGTGCACTTGCAAAACAAACTAATCGATATGAATAGTGTTCACAGCGCTATGGTGAACTATGAAACAAGAAAAGCGAACATCGCATTCGATTCTTTGGAAATTACACCTGAAATGCTCGCCGAACACGTCAACAAAACCGGATATAAAGCCACCTTATCAAAAAATAATAAAGGAACTATAAAATGAGTTCCTGTTGCAAAAAACTTGATAATGAAAAAGATGTTGTTGCTACTCAAGAAGCACGTTGCATTATAGAATCAAAAGTGCCTAAAAAGATTTTGTGTTCGACTTGTGGGACTGTATCGCGGCAAGTCCAGTACAAAACAGTGTACAATCTAATAAAACCTGAATTACGCTCCTTCCTTCAGGAAGTGCAATATTATTTTTGCAAAGATGCCTTTTGTAAAACCGTTTATTTCTCAAATGAAGATGTCTATCGTTTTACAGTGAATGATGTTACTGTAAAAGTTTTCGCTAAAGATTTTAGTGAAAACGTCCCGGTTTGTTACTGTTTCGGCTGGACGCGCTATCGTATTAAATGGGAAATTGAAGAAACACGCCAATCAACGGCTGCGCAGGAAATCGCCCATGAAATTAAAGCTAAGCGTTGTCAGTGCGAGTTAAATAATCCCAAAGGAGAATGCTGTTTGGGAGACGTAAATATTTTTGTCAATAAATTATTATCTGAAACCTAAAGTATAAATTTTTATTAAATTAATGTTTAGTTATTGAGCACCGCCACATCCTTGATAGTTTTATGTGCCATAGGTTGGATGTACGGTTGGATATAAAGAAAAACACAAATAAAAAAAGGACCCAGAAAATATCCTAAGTCCTTTAATTCTATCTAGTAGCGGGGGGCGGATTTGAACCACCGACCTTTGGGTTATGAGCCCAACGAGCTACCAAGCTGCTCCACCCCGCGTCATTATTGAATAGTTAGTATAAAATATTTTCAATTAAAATGCAAGTTATTTCGTAAAAAATTTTTTAAAAGATATTTTCATTACTTAATGAATCAAAAAATATAAATTCATCCAGGGCAAGATACGATATCAGGATAAAAATAAAATTATTGCAATGTCTGTAAAAACAGAAAGCGAGTGAAGAAATTTTGTAAATAATTTATGTATCATTAATGCACTGAATTATAAAATAAGAAATTATTATAAAGTCTTCTTCTTTTATTGCTGAATTGAGCTCAGGACAACGAAGTGATATAGCATTAAGTCTTGTTTTTTTATAAAAAAAACGATAATTTTTAAAAAAGAGATTCCGTTAAATTAAATAAGAAAAATTTTAATATGACTAAAATTATGTAAAAATTTTCTTATGAAAAAGGAATAGATATGCGGAATGTACTACAATGTTTGGCACATAACTACTTTATTTCACCCATAAAAACGATGAGCAAATCAAAAAAACGATTTGTTGTTATTTCGATAATCCCCATCCGTAAAAAATCTATCAAGGCAAAAAGCAGTAAAATATACTACATGCTTATTCAACAAAATCAACTCTCCTTTATTTATGATATCAATAGAATACTCGATTCCTATTCTTTTAGTTCTATATGTAAAATAATAAACATTCGATGTTGTTCCATGATTCAATATGTATGCTAGGCTTATGGTTGGAAAAATAGTGAGCTTTACTTTATCAGGAGATTTTGCTTATGGCAACAAAAAAAATAAAGCCAAAACCAATACTTGAGCAAGAATATTGCAAGGGATGCGGACGTTGTGTAATTGCTTGCCCAAGAGATGCACTTCACATTAGTACAAAAATAAACCCAATTTCAGGCATCTTTCCTGCAGAAATAGATTATGAAATTTGCAATGGTTGTGGGCTTTGTGTTGCAGCTTGTCCCGAACCTTATGGCTTGCGTGCGGGGCATTTTGAAGGAGAATTTCAACTTGAAGATCCAGAAAAATTGTTTGGAGAGAAACAAACGACTGCTCCAAAACCAATCAATATTCCAAGTGAACTTCTCGATCTACCTGAGTCGGAACCCTTTATTATTAAAGGCACTTATGCTGCTGCAATCGGAGCGCTTTTAGGCGGTTGCCGGCATTTTTTTGGTTATCCGATAACCCCTTCCACAGAGGGAACTGAGCTCATGGCAAAAGTACTTCCAAAGCTTGGTGGCGTCTTCGTGCAAGCTGTGAGTGAAGTCGCAACCGTAAATATGATGTATGGATGCGGTGGGGCAGGCTTACCCTGTATGACGTTCACTTCTTCACCAGGATTTAGTTTGATGCTTGAAGGTGTTTCTTACATGATTAGTGCACAAGTGCCTGGCGTATTTATTAATATCATGCGTGGTGGCCCTGGATTGGGAAACATTGGTCCCGAACAGGCTGATCTTAAACTCGTCTGTCGTGGACTCGGGCATGGGAATACACATGCGATTGCTTTGGCGCCATCCACTCCACAAGAGATGCTCGATTTGACGATGTTCGCATTTCAACTTGCATTTAAATATCGCAATCCAGTGGTTGTGATGGGGGATGGATATCTCGGACAAATGACGGGATCTGTACAATTGCCGAAAAAGATGGTAAAAACGGGATTACCGGAGTGGGCGGTTTATGGAGATGAATCCCATCGCAAAAATCTCATTGCATCTATTAAACTGAGTGAACCGGACCTTGAACAACATAATATTATGCTCAATAAAAAATATGAGACTATGAATACGAATGAACAACGTTCTGCAAGTTTTCAATGCGAAGATGCAGACGTCCTAATAGTATCTTGCAATACCCCTGCGCAAATGGCGAAAGGAGCAGTGCAAGTCCTTCGAAGTCGTGGAATAAAAGCAGGGCTTTTTCGTCCAATAACTGTATGGCCTTTTCCCATAAAAGCCTTGTTACCTCTGGTTAAAAAAGCACAGAAAATCGTGGTGGTTGAAGCAAGCAATGGCCAGTTGGAAGACGAAATGAGACTCGCTCTCAGTAAAGCAGGCGTTTATCGACTGCCATTGATTGAATCTATTAGACATTTTGGGGGTGTGCTGCCACAAATGAATGAAATAATCGAAAAAATTGGCGCGAGTGAGGAGGTAATGTCATGAATGGTGTTTTCTATGAAAAATTTGACCGCCATGCTCACGGTGAAGGGTTAAAAGGCCACACAACCCATTATTGTGCTGGTTGTGGACATGGGCTTGCACATCGATATCTGGCCGATGCAATTAATGAATTAGAAATTCAGGATCGTACCGTAGCAATCTCGCCTGTTGGGTGCAGTGTATTTTTATACTATTATTTTGATGTCGGCAATTCTCAAGCTGCACATGGCAGAGCACCGGCCGTTGCTTTGGGCCATAAAATGGCCAACCCTAATTCCATTGTCGTCAGCTATCAGGGAGATGGTGATCTTGCATCCATAGGCCTGGCGGAGATTATGCAGGTAGCACAGATGGGTATACCGATTACAGTTATTTTTATTAACAATGCAATTTATGGAATGACCGGCGGCCAGATGGCACCAACTACACTTCATGGTACTCGAACGACAACGACGCCAGACGGTAGAGATGTGCTGACAGGCGAGCCGATTAAAATGGCTGAAATTATTGCAGGGCTAGATGGCTCGGTCTATGTGGAAAGAGTGGCTCTTTTTGATAATAAGCAGCGGTTTCGTGCTCAAAAAGCAATTAAGAAAGGTTTGCAAATCCAAATGGAGGGTAGGGGTTTTTCATTTATTGAAGTGCTCGCTGAATGTCCAACTCATTTAAAAATGAATACCTCTAATGCAGAAAATTGGGTAAAAGAAAACATGGTGCCGATTTTTCACCTAGGTGTATTGAAAGACACCGGGAAGGAGCCCTGGTTTGAATTGGATCGTCCAAATTTTATTCCAGAGAAACTGGTCAATGCAATTGGTGGACTTCCGGAGAAAGCACCACGTTTTTGTCAAGCTTTTCCAAAACACATTGCAGAGAATGACATAGCCCTTAAATTTGCTGGGGCAGGTGGTGATGGTGCCCAAACAGCAGCATTATTGGTTACACGCGCTGCAATCAACGAAGGATTTGATTCAACTCATATTCCTAGTTATGGCCCGGAATCGCGCGGTGGTACGTCTTATGCCGATATCCATATCGCGGAGGATGAAGTTCTTTCTCCAGCATCACCAGACCCTCATGTATTGGTTGCCTTCAATGCACCAAGCCTGGCAAAGTTTAGCCCTATGGTTCAGAATAATGGGATAATCATCTATGATAGTTCGGTTATTTCGAGTATTCCAAAATTGGATGAGAGCATTAAAATTGTAGGTGTTCCTATGACCTTAATTGCACGTGAGTTGGGTAATGCGGTAGTGAAAAATATTGTTGCATTAGGGGCTCTGCAGGAAGCAACGGAACTTTTACCAGAAGATTCCATTTTAACCGCAATTCGTATTGCGTTACGTGATAAAGGTGAACTTATTCCACTTAATGAACAAGCCTTCAAAAAAGGTAAAGCGGCAGCAGCATTACCACGAAATTGACATGCAATATCCAGTTTTTTTTGCTTACACTTTGGTTTTTGACAAACGAATCGCTGATGATAAATAATTCTCATTAGCGATTCGTTTTTTTGTTTAATTCATAAACACAAATCTTAGTTAGTAGGGGATGTTCACTTTGGGTACTGAATAAATAAAGCAGTTTAAAACAATTTTTTGATTTTATTTAATAATTCTTCAGCGTCCCAAGGTTTTTCCATATACAAATCGATGTGTGCTTCATTTATCGCTTGTATTGTTTCCTGATGCGTTGCTAATCCTGTGAGCAATATTTTTTTCACCTTACGGAACCGTAGATCTTCGAACATCCGTGTAAGAAATTGCACACCGTTTTCCCCAGGCATGATATGATCACAAATGATTAGATCCGTCTGTTCATCTGCATTAGCAAACTCTTCGAGTAATTCCCATGCTTCAGCCGCAGTTTCGCATTCTGAAATTTCGTAATCCGTTTCTAGGGATACAAGATCCTTTTTTAGTGCAGCGAGCACTTGCCTTTCGTCATCAACACAAATAATATTGCCTTTTGCCATCTCAATCTCCCTTTTGGATATATTTTTTGTCAATTTACGGACAATTTTTTCCACATTTTCCTGAAATCTACCATTAACGAAAAATTGCCATGAAAACACCCGCGGCAACTGCAGAGCCAATGACACCAGCTACATTAGGCGCCATTGCATGCATCAAAAGATGGTTGTCCTTGTCATAATGCAAAGCAAAATGTTGCACAACCCGTGCTGAATCTGGTACTGCCGAAACGCCTGCCGCACCGATAAGTGGATTAATTTTTTGTTTCAGGAAAATGTTCATTAGTTTGGCAAATAAAAGTCCACCTATCGTTGCTATCATAAAGGAGAGTAAACCCAATGCAAAAATACCCAATGATTTTGTCGTGAGAAACACATCCGCCTGTGTACTCATTCCAACCGCGAATGACAGCAATATCGTACACACATCCAAAAGCACGCTGCCAGCACTTTTGGCTAATCTCTCTGTGACTCCCGATTCTTTCAGTAAATTACCTAACATCAACATACCAACAAGTGAGAGTGCTCCCGGAGCGATAAGCGACGCAAGTACAGCCACGATGATAGGGAAAAGTATTTTCTCGCGTTTCGTTACAAGGCGTGGCGGCTGCATGCGAATTTTTCGTTCTTTATCGTTTGTAAGCAATTTCATCAAAGGCGGCTGGATGACGGGTACCAAAGCCATGTAGGAATATGCCGCAATTGCAATTGGCCCCAGGAGTTGCGGTGCTAATTGCGATGAGAGAAAAATGGATGTTGGCCCATCGGCGCCACCAATGATTCCGATAGAAGCAGATTCTGCATTGGTAAATCCTAAAAGTAAAGCGCCCAGATAGGTTCCAAAAATTCCAATTTGTGCGGCTGCGCCTAATAACACCGATTTTGGTGAACTGATGAGTGATGAAAAGTCAGTCAAGGAGCCGATTCCTAAAAAAATGAGTGGTGGAAATAATCCAGAAGTCACGCCCTTGTAAATCATACTGAAAACGCTCCCTTCATCATAAACACCTAATGGCAAACCAGCTGTGTAGGGGATGTTTCCCATTATTACGCCAAAACCGATAGGGAGCAACAACAAGGGCTCATATTTTTTTACTATAGCCAGGAAAATGGCTAAGCCACCTATGCCCATCATGACGAGGTTGCCCCAGCTCATATTTGCAAATCCTGTGGTGGCGACAATTTTGAATATGACATCCATGGACTCAATCCTCCACCGGTTTGAGAAGAAGGAGGACATCCCCTTGATTCACGCTGTCGCCTTCTCTGAAACGAATGTCCAGTACCAGACCACCGCTGGATGCATTCACTTCGTTTTCCATTTTCATTGCTTCAATTGTCATTACACACTGGCCAGCCTGAATGACATCGCCCTCTCTTATGTTTATTTTTATTATCAATCCGGGCAATGGTGCGGTTATCGATTTCCCATCATCGAGAGATTTGGGTCGATGAACAGGGTTTTTAGATGCTGATTTTCCAGTGGAAGCAATGTGAATCCTGTCTGTCGCTTGAGATTTTTCGGCTACAGGAATTATATGCGGTGCTTGTTCAATACCAAGATCTTTTAAATTGACATTATATCGGTTGTCATTAACCGTAACGACTGCCTTTTGCGCAGTAAAATCGTTAATAACAACTTTATATTCTTTTTCATTTATCTCCAGAAGGAGCTCTTTTTCTTTCATTTATAGCCTCATTATCAGGTTTATCGTACTTTCTGTCGTTGTCCATATTTTGTGCCGGTTTTCCAGCCGCTGTTTGTCAATTCACCATGCAAAAAAGTGATCTCGGACTGTAAGGGTTCAAAATGCAATTTGCGATAGAGTTCCACAGCGACAGCTATTGCAACAAGCTCATCCTCTGGAATTTTGTCATCTCCAAGAAATGCCAATTGCGGCGATTGATCGTCGACGGTATTGGCAGCTTTATTTTTTGAAGTATTATTTTTCAAATTTTCTGCAATTACATTGAAAAAGTGAATTGCTGCTGCGATGAGAATCAGCCCACCAAAGACGATTAACATACCACTCAAAGCAGTGCCAAGTCCATTGTTTGCGATAATATTTTCAAACATTACGGTCTCCTAAAGCGGTATATTGCCATGTTTTTTAGGGGGATTATCATCACGCTTGGTTTTTAATAACTCAAGTGCTTTAATGAGTTTATAACGGGTAAATTTGGGTTCAATCACTTCGTCAATTATGCCACGACCAGCTGCGACATAGGGATTCGCAAATTTATCGCGATATTCCTTAATCTTTTCATCCAATTTGGCCTGTGGATCGTCGGCCGTCTGGATTTCCTTTGAAAAGATTATTTCACTTGCGCCTTCCGGGCCCATGACTGCGACCTCAGCGGAGGGCCAGGCGAATGTGAAATCCCCTCGCAGTTGTTTGGAGTTCATGACACAAAATGCGCCACCATAAGCCTTCCGGGTTATTACTGTTAGTTTTGGTACCGTGGCCTCAGCATAGGCATAGAGCATTTTCGCTCCATGGCGAATAATTCCGTTGAATTCCTGCATTGTTCCCGGCATGAAGCCCGGAACATCTTCAAAAGTGATGAGCGGAATATTGAATGCGTCACAAAAACGTATAAATCGTGCAGCTTTCACGGAAGAATTACTGTCCAAAACGCCGGCTAAATGTTTTGGCTGATTTGCAACGACCCCAACGGTACGACCATTCAATGTGCCAAATCCGATAACAATATTTGGAGCATATGCTTTCTGCACTTCCATAAATTGGCCGTTATCCAAAATCTTTAATACAACATCTTTCATGTCATAAGCTTTATTGGCATTTTCCGGCACGATGTAGTTCAGCTCTTCATCGATCCGGTCTACAGGATCGTCATTGGGTTGCAGGAGTGGTTCTTCCATGTTATTTTGTGGCAGGTATTTCACCAGTTCTCGAATGCCCTCAAAAAGACTGTGTTCGTCATCATAAGTGAAATGGGTGATACCACTTTTGGTCGCGTGCATGTCAGCGCCACCGAGTTCATCTGCGGTTACGTCTTCATGCGTGACGGTTTTTACAATTTTCGGGCCGGTGAGAAACATAAACGAGGAATTGCGCACCATGAATATGAAATCTGTCAGGGCGGGTGAATAGACAGCACCACCAGCTGCCGGGCCAACGACGGCGCTAATTTGCGGCACCACACCGGAATACAAAACATTCCGCAGAAAAATGCTTGTGTAGCCAGAAAGTGCATCGACACCTTCCTGAATTCGTGCACCACCGGAGTCATTAATACCAATAATTGGCGCGCCTATTTTCGCTGCCATTTCCTGAACTTTTACAACTTTTTCTGCGACAACCTGCGAAAGTGAACCACCGAATACTGTAAAATCAAATGAATAAACAAAAACTGCTCGCCCGTGAATTGTGCCGTAACCGGTAATAATTCCATCACCGAATACCTTTTTGTCTTCCATTCCAAAATTGGTTGATGTGTGGGTGCGGAACATATCAATTTCTTCGAAACTGTTCTCATCAAGGAGCAAGGTTACACGCTCGCGCGCTGTTAATTTTCCTCTCTGGTGTTGTTTCTCTATTGCTTTTTCTCCGCCGCCGAGTTTTGCCTTATCCTGGCGTTCTTTTAACTCAAGGAGTTTTCTTTCTCTACTCATGTCCACCTCCATTCACCTGGCAAAGTTCACTTAATACACGCCCCGATGACTTGGGATGAATGAAAGCGATTCTCATACCATGCGCCCCGTTTCGTGCTTCAGTATCTATTAAGGCAATTTCTTTTTCCTGAAGGTCACTTAATTGTACATCAATGTCCTCCGTTCGATAGGCGATATGGTGCATGCCTTCGCCTTTTTTTGCAATAAATTTAGCGATGGGGCTGTCCTCGGAAGACGGCTGGAGAAGCTCTATTTTTACTTCACCGACTTGCAGCATGGCAACTTTAACTTTTTGTTCTTCAACTTCCTCAAAACCGAGGAATTTTAATTGCAAAACATCGCGGTAGAAAGGCAGCTGTTCTTCGAGTGAATTTACAGCAATGCCGATATGATCTATTTGTTTTATCATTATATTAACTCCCTTTGGATATCTTTAAATTAATTGGAATGAATACATATATCGGTATTAGAAATCTGAATGGTAAATTATATGTTGTAAAACCGTTTTCACATTCAAATTGGAGCCAATAGATACAAAAAAAAAGGCACCTATCATATCTTTTTTTATAAAAAAAATTGAAATAATTCGAAATGCAGGGTGGGGGAGTGTGTGCTTGTTTTAAGATAGATTGTTACAAATTAAGGTGCTTAAAGATTTTTTCAGGAATGATTCGTGTAATGAGCATAATGTAGCGCCAAAATCCCGGAATGTAGACGTTTTCGTTTTTCTTTTTAAAGCTATCATAGATAAGTCTACCGGCTTTTTCCGCACGGGTAAAAAGAAAATTTTGTGGCAAATTAGCTGTCATTGGCGTTATCACCGTCCCCGGTTTAAGGGTTATGACTTGAATGTTCGTGTTCTTTGTTTTTTGCCTTAACCCCGATAAAAAAGTTGTTAACGCTGCTTTGGCCGCACTGTAAGCTGCATTTCGTTTTTTCCCTCGCTCACCGGCAACTGAACTAATGACCGCAATTTTACCATATTTCAACTTAATAAAATGTGGGATGAATTTTTCAAGAATCTGCACAACACTGAAGTAATTAATTTGCATTGTGGTCCTGTAAATATTCAGGTCGATTGCATTGTCTTCGTTGGGTGGCAGAAAACCATGAGCAATGTATAAACCATCGCAACGTGGAAATTCATTGAGAATTTTTGAGCATGCTAAATCAATGGATTTTTCTTCTGTTGCATCGAAAGGGCAGAAGGCCACACTTCGTGCTCCACGTGTAAGCAGGTCATCGGCCAATCGTTGTAAATCATCTTCCTTGCGAGCACAAAGATAAAGGTGTGCACCTTGTTCAGCAAAATGTTTGCACGTTTCCCAGGCAATTTCCGAAGTCGCTCCAAAGACGGCCAGATGATTGGGGATATTCATAATTGCGTTATCCTGCGATAAAATGAAGAGGAAAATTTTGGATCGATAAATTCTTTAAATTTGCTAAAATTGGGGTAGAACTGCTGAAAATGTTCGGCAGACATCAAGGCGTCCTTCGCAGGATAGATTCTTCCGCCGAAACGCAGGACGAGCTCGTGGAGTTGTGTGCATAGCTGTTGAACTGTCCGCCCGGTATTAGGAAAATCGAGTGCCAAAGTTGTGCCTTGCATTGGGAAGGAGAGTAAACCTTCAGATTTTATTTCGCCAAACTCTTTTAAAACGGTTAAAAAGGATCCAACCTTGCTGTTACATATTGTGTTTAAAATCTGGTTTAAAGCTTTGTGCTGGTTGCTATGCGGAATTACACACTGCCACTGGATCAGTCCTCTTTTCCCGTACATACGATTCCAATGGTGAACGGAATCAAGAGGGAAAAAGAAGCTATTGTAGTTTATGGTCCGCCTCGATTCATGATGTGATTCTTTTAGTAAAAAAAATTCATTGAAGAGTTGAATACTACGGAAATTCAATAATATTTCCGGCATATTAAAAGGCACTGAAACACTGCGATGATGTAGGCTTGTTTTTAATAATGCATCCTTTTTCACTTCCTCATGATTGCCGCGATAAAAAATGCCACGTCCCATATTTTTCGTCCGACGTGTGGTGTCAATCCAGGCAACGGTGTATTCGTAATTTTCATTCGCGTCCTGCGAGATTTGCCAGAAATCATCGATATTGTGCATAACTATCGATTCACTCACAATGCGTGGACTTACCAGTTTACGCAATTTAATCTCCGCCCATAGAATAAATCCGGTTAAACCCAGCCCACCAATGGTTGCGTAAAACACGTCACTGTTTTGGTTGCGGTCACATACCGTTATTTCTCCATCAGAACGAAGTAGTGCCAATTTTTCAACACATCGACTAAAATTTCCATATCTGTGGTGATTTTTGCCATGAATATCATTAGCAATTGCACCGCCTATGGTAACGAATTTGGTTCCCGGAACAATCGGGGGGAACCATCCTAGCGGAAGAAATGACTGAATAATGTCGGAAATTGTGACGCCGCTTTCACAGCGCAGAATTCCACTTTCATTATCAAAGGACTTGAATTTGTTTTGGTGTTGGCTCGAAATGAGATAGGCGCCAGCGTTCAAACATACATCACCATAACTTCTGCCTGCGCCACGAGGCAAAAAACTGGCATTATTTGATTGGAGAAAATGGCTTGTTTCATCCGGGTTTCTGGGGAAAAAACAACGATTATGTGTTACTTTTGGAAATCGTCCCCACGATTCGTAATTGGTTGCATCCTGCATTTTTTGATTTTCTTTATAAATTAATGACCTGTCCGTTTCGTATCGATTGTAATACGGCAAAGGTAACATCCATGCCGTGAAAAATATCCTGCGATGATATCGGTGCTTCTGTCCCACTTTTCAACGATTCGATGAATGCAGCAATTTCGTTTGCGTGACCTTTATCTTGTCTGCCACCGCCGGTCATTTTTGTCTTTGTACCGCCAGAATAACTGAATCCATTGCGAAAATCGTTGATCTGATATGTTTTATTATCCCCCATAACTTCGATCCATTCCTTTGGAACAGAGCGGTCGCCGTCGCACAAATAATGAATCGTGGCAATGGCACCATTTTCAAATGCTAAATTTATTGCGACAGAGTTTTGGTTCGGTATATCTTTTTGGTTGTAATTAATG
This sequence comes from Deferribacteres bacterium, assembly GCA_020633655.1. Classification (GTDB taxonomy): domain Bacteria; phylum Zhuqueibacterota; class Zhuqueibacteria; order Zhuqueibacterales; family Geothermadaptataceae; genus Bioreactorimicrobium. The sequence continues at coordinate 104,698 of JACKDF010000008.1, read as the reverse complement.
GCATTTGCCTGGACACGAACAACTTTTGACGCTGCGAGAAAGATAGAATAATCAATAAAATGGCAGACTTCGCCAAGGATACGACCACCACCAATTTCCGGGTCATTCGTCCAGTGGTCTGCAGGTATCATTCCTGTATTCACGCGGTAAAATATGCTCATGGGACGGCTATGCGAACTTAAAGCTTTTTTCAGAGCTATAGAGAGCGGTGCGAAACGTCGATTGTAACCAACCATCAATTTTAATTTCTCGCCTTGTTCGTAGGCTTCACGAATGGAGCGTAGTTCATCTTGCTTCAAACACAACGGCTTTTCAACAAAAGTGTGTTTATTCGCTTGTAATGATTTAATAACCAACTGTGCGTGCGAATCATGCCGTGAGGCGATAAAGACCGTATCGATTTTGCCATTTGAGAAGATTTGTTCCGCATCACTGCCACAGCTGGAGAAGTTGTTGCGTTCCATTGCAGCATTCGCGCTCACCCCAGTTGCATTAATAACGGTTTGCAAATTGACACCTGAAGAGGATTTCAATCCGGGTAACAGGAAGGACTGGGCAAATTTTCCAAGACCGACGAAGCCAATGTTTATCTGGCTCTCTTCTGTTTGCGATTTTGAATTTACAAATAAATTTTCCTGCGTTTTTGATACGGCTTTTTCAAGTTTGTAATCCAGTAAAATACCAAGAAATGGTTCACTGCGCTCAAGAATCATTTTATAGGCTTCAGGTGCCTTTTCCAGGGGGAACGCGTGTGTTGTGATGCCCGACACATCAATTTTGCCATCAGCAATTAGTTGCAGGAAGGATTCAATATTACGATTCTCAGTCCAGCGAACGTACCCTATCGGGTAATCGCGACCTTTTTCCTCATAATTGGCATCGTAGCGGCCCGGACCGTAGGAACGCGAAAATTTTAATTCGACTTCTTTCTCATAAAATGGAGAACGTGGGATATTCACCGGCACCGCACCAACGACGACAATAGTTCCGCGATCCCGAATAATACTGCCAGCCTGAAGCAGAGGAGCGTTATCTTTTGTCGCTGCGGTTACGACGACTTTATCAACGCCAAATCCGTTTGTAAATTTGGCTACCTGCGCGGCAACGTCACCGGAGGTGGAATTGACAACTAAATCGGCTTTGTTTGCGTTAATGGTACTTGATTCATTGTTGTTAGAATCTGTGGTCTTTTTGCCAGCAATTTTGAGTGCATATTCTGATATATCAAGACCGATTACGCGACAACCTGCTGCTTTCAGAATTTGAACAGAAATTTGTCCCAGCAAACCCAAACCAATAACAGCAACAGTTTCGCCAACAGTAACGCCCGCCTGACGAATACCCTGCATGGCGATTGCGCCAAGCGTGCCATAAGCAGCATTTTCAAAAGATAAATTTTCCGGTATTTTTGCAACGAGATTGCGTGGAATATAGTTAACTTCGGCATGCGATGCATAACCACCGCCAGCGCATGCAACACGATCTCCAACAACCAAATCACTGACATTGTCGCCCACATCGATGACGATTCCCGCGCTGGAGTATCCCAGCTGCATGGGGGCATCGAGGCGATCTTTTACAAGCTTGTATGTTTCAACGATGCCTTGCTTTTTTATCTGATCAATGACTTTTGCCACAAGATCCGGACGCGATTTTGCTTTGCCAACCATCGAGGCTTTTGCCGTTGAAACAGAGCTTTTTTCTGTACCGGCACTGATTAAGCTGAATGCCGTCTGTACGAGCACACCGTTGGGCTGACATTGGGGGATGGGGATGTCGGGTATGGAAAATTCACCGGATTTGCTGTTTTGCAGGAGTTGTTTCATCTTTGTTTCTTCCTAAAACTGAATTAAAACAATACGTGAAATTTTTTACTAAATGTTCTTCCGTGAAATTTTTTTCGTAATGTTTACGACTGACTGAGGCCATCTCTTCACGTATTTTCGGATGTTCAATTAAATAATTGATTTTATTTGCAATTTGTGTCGAATTACGCGGCTCAACCAGATAGCCATTTCTATTATTCAGAACTGTCTCTTTAATAGCTGCATGATCGGTGCTAATAATCGGTAAACCTGCAGCAAGTGCCTCGACAAGCACCCATGGATGACCTTCTGCTGGATAGTATGTAGGGAAAACAAACAATTTTGCAGACTTTAACAAGGTTAATTTTTGCTCTTTATTTTGCGGACCGGCAACGCTTACGGGCATATCTGGATTTTGGATTGCAAACTGTTCAAATTGCTTTTGTACCTCCGCATCGCGCCAGTTTCCGGCAAAGACAAATTCAACCTCCGGATGTTTGCTTAATACCATCGGTACCGCATATAACACATCGAGTATACCCTTAGAGCGGATAAAATTTGCAAGAAAAAGTATACCAAATTTGTCCTTTGATTCTGCGGCTGGAAGGTTGTAATTCGCGGCATTTGGAATGACATAGATTTTGTGGCTTGGAACGATATTCTTGAAAAGTGGTTTCAGGCATTCTCCCAGGACAACCTGACCATCGACAAAACTGTGGACAATTCGTACGAACCACCGCAGCGGGGAGGCAGTCGCATGATACCAGTTTCGAAAATTACCACCACGAAGGTGACAAATTACTTTTCTACGAAATATTTTGGCAATAAGAATAAATCCCGCATCGCGTAAATAACCTATCGTCGTTTGGCTTAATGGAATGTAAACAATATCCGGCCAGTACCGCACTATTTTGCCGAGAAGCATGCTGTACTGTTTTAGTGCCAGAAAAATATTCCGAAAATCGATGCTGCCCAGGTAGTTTAAATCGCGTCTGTCTGATGTATCGAGATGGATGAGATTAAATTTGTTTTTAAGTTCAGATTGTAAAATAATTTCGGTGGCTATGCTCGGGCCCATAAAAGGAGGTGGAGTCGGGCCGAGAAATATTATTTTTACCAAAGTGCTGTTTTCCCAATGAGAAAGTTATTGCTGTTGTCCCAAGAATAAAGTAGGCGTAATCCGGATAATTTGATGGATTGAACGTGACTGCTGTAAGTATCCAGGCTGCAATACTGAAAATGGCTAATAATGCGGCAGATGCATAAAATGGATTTCCGTATGATTTACTTAATAAATACAGGCGGAGTGCACGAATAAGCAGCCAGCTCCACAAAAGGATATAAAATAAAAATCCAATGATGCCATAGGCCAAATACCAACTCACATAATCGCTGTGTTTACCTATTCGAATCGTCCCGCTGCCAACAAGTTTTTCGAGTATCGGTTTTTTTGCATAGATCGCCAATTTACGTTGCCACAAACCCATCCGTCCATTAAAGGCTTCCCGGCTTTTTCTCTCTCCGGACAGTGAACCGAATTCCTGCTGAGATCGGGTCATAATTGAATCGTACCTGTCCTGAACATAAGGCGTCATTAAAGCGATTACAGTCACGATACCGAGGATGATTAATCCGTAGGGACGAATAATATATTTATGGAACAATCCCACATAAAGCAGAAATAAAATAAAGAATAATGTTCTGCCAAGCGTCAGGGTCGCCACGATAAAGTAAAAGGAAAGAAGAACATACAAAATCATTGGAGTTTGTTCTTTGTTTTTCCGGTTGTAAAAAATGAAGAACATGGCAGCGAGGCTCCCAAAGAGACTCGCCATGATGTAGCCATCGTTTTTGTAATACATGCCATAGTAAATAATATATTTTGTAGCATAAGTCTCATGCCGGCTTGCAGAGGACTGTAACAGACCGCCTAAACTGATTCCCAGCGCCTGTAGAGTTCCCTGTAATAATGGAAAAATGGATCCAATGATAAAAACAAGCAGGAGTTGTCGAAAGTCTTCACGTGTTTTAAACACTAACGGAAAAACGAGAAAAACTGCAAAACCATTAAGAATACGTACCAGCGGTGCAAGTGATGCAAAATCATAAATATGGCGATCGTTGAATGAAGTTATGAGACCGCTGAAGGCTACCCAGAGAATAACCAGCATAAAAAACAGGGTTAAATTTCTATTCTCGATGGGAAAATTTTTTACTGCCCAATAACCAAACAAAAACACTGGAAAGAGTAAACCGCTTATTTCGAGTACATTAAATCCGCCAGCAATATTGATGTTATACATGGTTGCTAGGACCGGCCGTAAGGCAATGTATCCCAGAATGATTTTTTTAGCCGTCATCCAGTGTCCTTCGTGCGGCTTTATAAAGCGTATAGGAAAAGAGAATTATAAGAAAAGGTTCGATTGGCACTCGGAAACGCGCATGTCCCATTGGTCCTGTCACAACGATGAAGTATAATATTGTTGCAATTAAAATCCAGATTTCACGGAGATTGGATCTTTGCCAAAGTACAGGCCGAAAGAAAACATGATATAAACCAAACATGTATGTTATACCAAACATAAAAAACACAATGGCCGGGGATGACATGTTTTGCAATCGCTTCTTAAAACTTCTGCTAACCTGTATTGGACTCTTTAGAACTGTATTCTGCACATCACCAATGTCCGCTTCATCAATTTTCGTCGAGCCGGGAAAGTAGTGAGAAGCTATGGAAAGGCCTACGGGTGGCGAGAAAACCGTACGCATTAAGCCAATTGTGTACGACGTTGCATAGCCTTTCCAATGTGTCAAAATCATCTCCTGGGCAAAATCAAGGTTTTCCTTTAGAAATGTGGGATTCTCGTTCCAATTCGAAAAAGAATTTGAATCAGCTAATGAACTTTCAAGCATCGAATCGAAAAGTTGCTGTTCCGCGGCCTCGATTGTGATATCTTGACTTGAGGAAAGGGCATAGACTGCGTGGCGTCCAATCACATTTGTTGCCGCAGAGGTAGAGAAAACAAAATATCCTTTTGTTGTATAGTTATAGGTCATCCAGGCAAAAATCATAATTGAAAATGGGGCAATGAAAGAAAGTGCGGGAGAGAGAAATGATTTTCGGTTGCCTTTATTGAACAAGATAAACAAAATAAAAATGACTGTTAAATACAAAGAGACTGGTTTGATGAGCGTTGCCAATCCCAGAAGTATGCTGCTGTAAATGAGTTTTGATTTATGGTTGCCGTGTGGATAATTTAGAAGAAATAACAATGACGCCAGAAGAAAAAAAACGAACAATGTCTCTGATAAAACGACTGTTGTATAAATGGCCAAAAGCGGATTTATTGCGTAAACCAACGCGGTGAATTGAGCATATTTTATGGATACAAAACGTTGCGAAATTAGATAAATCAACACTATTGACCCACAGTCAAAAAGTATTTGAAAAAATAAAATCAGCGATGTTGATTTGGAAAACAGGAATATAAATGCTAAAAAGGCGGGATAGCCCGGCGTGCGTAACAGACTCGAAAAGCGTAAGTGATTATTTAATTCTTCAGCAAGTGAGATGTAATATTGCGAATCGGCAAAATAGGCAAATGACCAGTTGTGGGAGAGTAAATAGAAAAGAATAAACCGAAAAGATAAACCAAGAACTATGATGTAAATTAAATTATGAGCATCTTGGCGCTCCTTGGTTTGTTGATTTAAATATGTCACGTTACTGGTTTGTGTTGATTATCAAGCCAAGCAATTTGCCGTTGCGTTGTTCTATGATTTTTTGTGCTCGAAGAACGCTTTCCTGCTTTGTGTGTTTCTCTTTACATACAAGCATTACACCGTCGATTCGTGAGAGCAGGGGAATGATATCCGGGTGGATAGTTATTGCTGCAAAATCGAGAATAATAGTTGTAAATGCCTCCTTGGCTTTTTTAAGCAGATTTTGCACTTTATCGCTTTTAAATATGCCGGAGATCGAACTCTTTGGGCGCCCCGCAGAAATAAAACCATATTGCATTGGCACAATCCAGGACGTGGAACGACTCAAAGGTGCGTTGGTCTCGATAATTTCCGCAAGCCCATGCTGTGCCTTCTGATTGAAATATGTATGCTGCTGAGGCGAATGTAGATTACAATCGATGAGCAATATATTGTGTGGTACGCTTTTGCCGGAGTTTGGGATAGACACAGATTTGTGATTTGCATGTTGTGCATAGTACGCTGACAAATTGTGTGCAACTGCAGATGTTCCTTCATTCCCACTGCATCCACAAAATGCTATGACGCGCGATGCGCCGGTGGGGAGAAGATACTCAATTTTTTCATGTAGCCTGCCAATCGCCTGGTAGTTTCCTACAGATAATGTGCTTGCAACTGTGTATTGGCTTCTTTTGACCGGCAAAGCAGTGTTCAAATTTTCAGCAAATACATTGTTCCCGTGGAAAGATGAATCAAATCTTCCGTCATCTTGTGCTTTTTTAAAAGCTTCTGTATAGAGTCCCATTTTGGTGTTCGTTATTTAATTAATGCAAGTGCCAAAATTATGGATAGTAGATAGCTTAAAAAACCGATTAAAAAATATAAAGTTAGTTGTGTCGAAGTTGGTTTTCTGATTAAAATGTATTTGTCCAATCGATAAAACAGCGTCTTTGAAATTTGTTCGATGATTTGCTGCTGTTCCAGATTGCTTCTATTGTTTGGCCCTGTTGATGATTTCCCATTAAAAGGTTTAGGGCTTGCAAAAGGAATCTCTTGTTTTGTTGCAGCAGCAGCTTTTTGTGGTCCATTCGATTGAAATAAATCATCGAACTTTTTGGGAGCAGGGGGTGAGGTCCTTTTAGTCTCATTGTTTAAGTGTGATTGCGTTGTGGGTGCTGTATCTTTTTCCGATGGAGAGTCTATGGTGATGCTTTTAAATGTCGCTTGTTTTCCACCAAGGGATGGTAAACTAACGGCTTCCTTGTTCGTATCCTTGTTTTCTTTTTCCACGATTGTATTTACCATGGGTTGCTCTTCCTTAAGCGTTTCTTTTTCCGCTTTTTCAGGTTCTCTGGAACCAAATTCCTTGAAATTAAACCAATCCGTGCTGTGCTCATCCTGTAGTTTTGATTTTATCTGTTCCCGCGTTGTTGCTTTTGCTAAAGCCGAATCCGCAGTCGTAAACTCATCCATCGAAATTTCCTGGTAGCTGTCGCCAAAGCCTATTGCCGTGATGATTTCAGAACCAATTTGTTTTGCACCTTTCACGTAGCCCATAATCAGTGCATTTTCGCAGATGGTGTTGATTTTTCGCGGAATTCCTTCACTTATTTTATGGATTTTTCGAATGGCATCCGCAGTAAACAGCTCGCCGAGAAAACGCGAGCCTGCTACACTCAGGCGATGCTGGATATACTTTCCAGTTTCCTCTTGAGAGAGTTTGGTTAAGTGAAAACGCATGCTTATGCGCTGATCCAATTGTCGCAAGCTGGGGTTTTTCAGTTTCTCTTTTAATTCTGGTTGCCCAACAAGAAATATTTGCAACGCCTTTTCTGCATTTGTTTCAATATTTGATAAAAGCCGGATTTCTTCCAAAACTTCTTCTTTTAGATTGTGGGCTTCATCAATCATTAAAATTGCCGTGCGGCCTTCAGCGGTTAAACGAGTGAGAAATTCCTGCAATTTTATAACATACTCTGTTTTCGATTGCAAGCCTGCCGTGTCTATCTGGAATTCATTGCAGATATTTTGCAACAAGCCTTTAGCACTTAATAAGGTGTGAAAGATGAAAGCTTTTGATGCACCTTGTTCTATCTCTTCCATGACGGTACGTAATATCGTCGTTTTACCTGTGCCAACTTCCCCGGTTAATACCACAAAACCCCGTTTCAGGCGCAATCCCAGTAAAAGTTGAGAATAAGCTTCACGATGCCCTTGACTCAAATATAAAAACTTGGGGTCTGGGGTGAGGGAAAACGGAGGTTCTTTTAAATTGTAAAAATGTTCGTACATGAAATTATTTCGCTATTTCAAAAAAGGATTATCTTTTTTTCAAGGAACCTGTATTGGATTGAAAAAACTTTACTTCTGCCAATACGGGTAAACCGGTTGCTTTTTCTAATGTCTCAGCATTCTTTACGGTCGGATCCGAAACTTCAACCAAAAAGGCGCCTCCAAGGCTAACGAAAAGACCAATCAACATTGCAATAATAGAATTGTATTGGATATTTGGTCTAATTGGTTCAGAAGGCACCAGTGGTGGATTAAGTACCTCAATTTTCACGGGATTGATATCTTTAAATGCATTCAGTTTATCTTCTTCTTTGCGTTTCACAAGCGTCGAATAGAGTGTTTCATACTCACTTACATCACGAAAAAGGGACTCGTGTTTCTGTTCTATTTCTGGAAAATTTTGCAGCTGTTTTTTTAAGCTGGTAAATTTATTTTCTAAAATTTTTTTCTCTGCGTAGTAAGCATTGAGTGTTGCTTTTTCAATTTCCAGTACCCGGTCAACTTCTTTTTGCAACAATGCGCGAATATACTTTATATTCGATTCCAGTGCTTTGACGGCATCATATTCTTCCGTAAAATCATTCAGCAGTTTGATTTTTTGTAAACGTAAGTCCGTAAGTTGGTTATATAGTTGTTGCACATTGCCCCAGTTCGCATTCTGTGATGCACGGACAGGCAATCCACCCAAATCTACACTTCCATCACGAATCATCTGAAATTGTTTAATAAGCGTTTCCTGGAGGGCGCACTTCCTCTCCAAAGCAAACAAATCTTCTTCGACGGAATGAAATTGATTGAGTACTTGCTTTTTTTGCTCGGATAAGGAGATAATATCTTTCTGTGCTAAATAGGTGTTATAGTCTTTTCGCAATAATTCCAGTTTCGATTTGCTGCGTGCAATTTGATCGTCTAAAAATTCATTTTCATCTGCAATCTCGTAGAGTTCCTGGCGAAATTTAGTGTACGCTCGAATAAAAAGTGAAACGAGCTGTGCCGCTTTTACAGGTTGGGCGTGCTCGTAAGCAATTTCGATGATATCAGAGTTATTGACGGGTGCGACGAGTACGTTATTCATCAGCCAGGTTATTTGTTTGTTATCAACTTTAACTCTTTCATAGTTTTTATTGTCGTTCAGGTATTGGAATACGCGTTCAGCAACCTGGTAACTTCGTATCAATTCAATCTCAGAATTTATTTGCCATTTGTGTGGTTGTTCTGAACTCACTCTGCCACTGCCTTGCAGGATGATAACGTCCTTTTTATCCCACTTTAAAAGCAAACGCGCATTCGCCTGATAAATCTTTTGCGTTTTCATGCTTATAAAAATAATTATACCAGCAACCGCAAAAAATACAATAAGAATAAAGTGAATCCGTGATTTGATGATCCTTTTAATGTCACGAAAATAAAATTGTGATGTATCTGCACTGGTCATTAGTTGTATCATTTCGATTTTTTTAGTTTAAAATCCTGGTATACAAAATTGTGCGTAAATACAAGTCGAGAGGAGGTGCAATGAGCTTGCTCACAAAACGTTCGATGAATCCATTTAATTCACCGATATATGTTCTCGGTATATAGATAATGTCATTTGCAATTAATAAACGATCGCGCACAGGATTGGGGTCTTTCGGTAAATTTGTGAGATTCATACGCATTACAATCGGATTGCGATAAAACTCATTGCGCATGAGAATAATACTGTTCATCTGTGCGTATCCCGTGTTCCCACCGGCAGATGCAATGGCGCGCAGGACGGTCATGCCATCGTATAATTCATACACACCAGGATTTTTCACTTCACCTAAAATATAGAATTGTTTTACTCCAAATTTTCTAACGAGCACAGTCACTTGCGGGCGTCTTAAAAAACGAGAGTAGCGTTTGGTAATCAATGAATCAATTTGGTGTGGTGTGCGGCCGATAGCGACGATTTCACCAGCTTTTTCCAGTGCGATTCGTCCATCGGGTCGAATGATTGTCTGCTCATTGAATTCTGGGTGGTTGAAGACTTTTACTTCAATTTCATCACCAAAACCCAGACGATACATGGGAAGTCCCCTGGTATTTTGATTCGCTTCTATAACTATTTGTGTGTCGGCCAACGCAACAAATGCCGCATCTTTTTCGCCGGGACGCAGGTCCTGCTTTGCAGCACATGAAGTTAACCCCATAAGCACACAAAAATGAAATGTGGCGTACAATATTACCAGGATTTGTTTCTTATAATTCATCCGTGATTGCGTTTTTGTGGATATTTTTCCACATACAATGATTAAATATGCATCACATATCCGGCATTTGCTGTATTGGTGACTTGTTATGCCGGAAATTTTGCATAACTACAGGCAACAGTCTTTTCGCAAGTCCATATTTTGCGTTTTCAAGAAATTGGGAGAACTGCTTCCCTGTTTAGGTTTAAATTACACAATTAATTTGAAGCACAATCTGGCATTTTTACCAGATGATATTGAAGCTGCTTACACTAACTTCAGAAATAAAGATTTGAGCTTGCATAAAATTTAATGAATCAAAACCGTATAATGTATATAACCCCATTTTTGATTAATTGCGAAAACCGGGAAGAAGAAATTATTTACAAGTAAACATGCTTTTTTCGTGTATTGCATGAACTGAACTACAGACTTGGATATTCTAGGCCAATCATTGTGTGTAAAAAATTAAAGTTAACAAAGAAAGAACAGGATGTATGCTGATTTATGATTTTAATTGTGCGGTTTTCAGCCAATCTGCTAATTTAATAAAATGTGGATTACTGAATTTTTGCGAATTTTCAATTCTACCTCCTAAATTGCAATTGGTTAAACTGGTAACAAATCAGCAACAATACTCAAGTAATAAAAAATTGGCTTTATACCATATAATAACAAGGATTTGGTTGTATTTTTCATGCTGTATAATTTCTAATCATGGATGTTTTATTCGCAATTTTTGAGTACGAACTGTCATAATCTTTAAGAGGTGGGGAAGTGCTCGTTGACAGCAATTTGGGTTGACAAAATGTGGATAACTTTATTTTCAAGATGACAGAGCCTAAAATCTATTTCTTTTTTTGCTCAATGTGGAATTAAAATAATGGTAGGTGCAATTACTCTCTTTTTTATTTCCAACAAAGCACAATCAGATGGAAAATTGGTTTTCAATACATTGTCATGGAGAAGAGCGCCTCATTATCGTATTTCTTTGGACCGAATACCTGCGATTTTCCGTTTAAATCCATGGAGATTAATTTGTAGGAAAATCCAACTCGCTTCTGCACATTTCTATCAAGCACAGAGTATTGCAAAAGACAATCAGATGAACCAGCTCCCGGAATCAATTTCTGGTTGATACGCATATAATTCTGACCATCATCAGAACGGAATAAATTGAATCCTAAATTCTGATTTTCCTGGACTGTACACCAACTTATTTCTATTCCATTAGGCATAGAACTTAACGTAAAATCTTTTATTACGACGACAGAATTTTTTAAGACCGGTTGCAACTGTACTTCGACTGCATGATTTTTCATCTGTAAAGTAGTTTGCCCGGCACTTTCCTCTAACAGATGGTACATTAAAAGACTCAAGCAAAGACTAAACATCACTAATACAATTTTCGATTTGTTGATTTTCATATAAACCCTGGCTGTTTTTGTCCCCGTCCCTATAAACCACATCCACTTGATCCGAAACCTTGAATCAAGTGGATGTACTTTTTTTTATTTCAACAATAAAAGTTTGCGTTTCGCTGAGTAATCACTGGCCTTCAGAGTGTAAATATACATTCCAGTTGTAACGTTTTTTCCATTCTCATCACGGGCATCCCACGTATACGTATGACGGCCTGCATTCAATTGTCCATTTGCTAAACGACGAATGATTTGCCCGCTTGTATTGTAAATTGTGAGTTGTATGTCGCTTGATTTAGGCAATTCAAATGATATGGTTGTGCTTGGATTAAATGGGTTTGGATAATTTTGTTCCAGATTGTATGCACTTGGAAAATATCCATTATCTTTTGTTGTGGTCACACTACTTACAGTTACAGCGATCGGGCCATGAAAAGTTAGAATTCCATCTAAATTGATATCCGCCAATTTGTAATAATATGTATTTCCAGCAACTACATCCCCATCAGTCCAGCTATATGTCGCGCCTTCTGCAGAATTTACCAGACCCGGGATTATGTCCCTCGTCAATTTTAAATATTCTCCATTTACCGAATTTGAACGGTAAACATGAAATCCTAAATTTTCTGTTTCGCTTCCGGTTGACCAGCTAAGACGAACACCTTCCTCGCTTGTTTGTGCGTTAAAAGATGTCAGTTCGACTGGTATCAGGTAATCAGGGCTTCCTTCTACCCAGACAGCATAACTGCGAGCAGGAAGTTCGATGTGCATTGCTCCGGATCCACTAATAATGGAGTAGGGCTGCACTGAACTACCGACCAGTGCTGTAAGTGTATCGGTGGGTGCCAGACCCATGGTGGAAATATTAACTCCCTGGTCCAGGATTAATTGTTCGCCGGCAAAATTGATTGCAACAACAACATCTCTTCCCGTTGAGGCACCGGAGAGCTGGTAAACCAGTGTTGTTGTGTTATAGCCTGCATAAAACCCTTGGGTATAAGGTGTTCCGATACGACTGAGATGATCTATGTTTGTCGATGTATAGATAAAATTTTTATGAACTTCGATCAAAGAATCGAGCGCTGCTTTGTATCCGGATCCAAAATAATCTGGATAGAAAACACTCGGCAAGCCAACTTGATTGTTTGTTAAAATGTAGGCGTAGGCGAGCATTGGATCATTCTGCACTTCCTGACCCGGAAAACGAAAGTCATGATTATTAATGAAGGTTACGACATTGAAGCCAGAACTTCCGGCTCCATCCACCATACCGCTATTGAAGATATTTCGCGCATCATATCCAAAAGTATCGCATGCATCCTTGAGGGATTGCCTAAGTGAAAAATCGAACAGTCGAGGGTGAATAGCCGTTTTAGTATCAGTATCCATGTAAGAATAAACATTATCGATCCAGTTTTTCAGGATTCCTGCATTGCTATCGAAAAATTCACCCACCGCAATTTCAGGCACAATACTGTTGTCATAGAGATAATCAAACAGATCACCGGTAAATTCGTAAGAAAAATGTTTCACGGCGTCCATTCTGAAGCCACGGATACCGACATCCTGCCATAACCATTTTGACCACTCAAACAAGGTGTCTTTTGTTGTTGAAACAGTCTGATCATAATCGTAGAAAAAATACATCGCATCCCAATCACCCGCGAGCTGGGTCGGATTGCCATTTGGTTTAAAATTCATATAGTTCATACCACCACTACCACTTGGAAGACTCGTAAAATCAGTCCATGTCTGGTATCGAATATCGCCTGCTACATCCCAACCACCTGAATACCACGTTCCATAAATGCGATGATCAGAATAGTCACCCAAACCGTTTACATTTGTGTTGTTTAAATATATCCAAATAGTATCACCGGCAGCATTAAAATCTCCCGAATTAATTGTAAGGGCAAATTCATCCGTTCCACAGCCACCACCCGTTTCGAGGGAAGCCAACATATTTCTTCCGAGCTGAATTACGTTATTTCCTTCTCCACAATCTCCACCACCATTGGGTTCACTTTCATTCTGATCGGCGAGTCCCTGCCATCCAACGGTATTGGTTTCCATATATACTTTGTAGGTTTTACCATTGAAATTATTATGCCCGGATGCCGAGCTGATTTTGAAATAATAGGTACCTGCTCCGCGACCTGTTGAACCACCAATGGCTAAATAGCAACGAAATCGATCAGAAGGGTAGGGTTGATCCCCTGCATTCGCTTTAGACCAGGAATAGGTGGTAATCCAGCCTTGCACTGCACCATTGTCTTCGGCTCCACCACCGTCACGATGGTTGTAGACAACATCTGCAACTGCAGAAATCCCGAGACCATCGAATACGCTAATCAAATTGTCGACATCTGAACGTGTACCAAAACCTGTAGCACCGCCGCCAAATTCACCAAGATCGTAAAGGTCTTTTGGATCGTACCCATTACTGTTCGAACCGAAAGATGCACGCGACAGCGGCGGAAGCCAAACATGTGTAAAACCTGCTGCGGCAAGTTCTGCGGCTCTATCATTTAACGTATCTGCCCAGTTATGCCCATTTGTGGTTTTTGGATAATCCCAGTACCATCCTTGAAGAAGAAAATCTTGTGCAAAGAGTGATGTGCTTGTTATAAAGGCAATACTGTATAAAATTGGTTTGTAGAAAGATTTCATATAAGCACTCCAATTGTTTCTATAATTAGGTAGCGTATTAACGAATAACCGTTAAAAGCTTTTGCTCGTAAAATTGTTCTGTTGATAACCTATAAATGTAGATTCCGGAAGGAACAGGTATTCCAAAAGATGAATTTCCATCCCAGGTGACAGGATATTTCCCACTGTCCAATGTTGTATTAAGAAGTGTTTTTACTAGTTGCCCTTTAATATTAAAAATTTGCAGTTGAACATGACTGTTTTCGGCAATTTGAAACTGGATGGTTGTTTTAATTTCACCTAAACCAGTTGGTTGCCCATAGGCCAGGAATGGATTGGGATAATTTTGGTATAATGCAAAAGTGGAGGGTGTATTTTCTGTGCTCAAAGATACTTCATTGTGATAGGTGTAGATACCGTTTAAATTAATATCTGCAAGTTTATAAGTGTATTCTTCGCCAGAGACGACAGAAGAGTCAGTCCATGTATAGTCCAATGTAGCATTTGAGTTTATTGCACCATTAATGAGCTGCTTTGTTATCCTTGCAAATTCAACATCTTGTTTGGAACGCCGAAAAATGTGGAATCCGAGATTTTCGGTTTCCGATGCTGTAGTCCAGTGAAGTTTGATGAATTTGTCTTGTTGCACTGCTGAAAACGAACTCAGTTCTACAGGGATAGGAGTGTCTGGAATTTGTTTTCCATCAAAAATTATTAATCCTTCTCCATCTATACGCAAGTGATCTGCGAACTCTGTAGCCTGGAAAGTGGTTCGGTCAATTATAAAAATTCGGCTTAAATTACTCGCTGCGTAAAGGGTGCCATCTCCACCAAATTCAATGCTTTCAAAAGTTGGCATCGTTTGCCCAATCACTATTCCTGCCCCGGAAAAAGTATCAATCTGGAATATATTCCCATTGTCTTCATCAATACCGTATAGAGCTGGGGGGTATTGCGTATAATCGAAAGAAAGTCCCTCAATATTGGAGTGGGAATAAGTGACCAGATTGGGTAGGGCGGTGGCTACTCCGGTCAGTATATCAATTTTATAAAGACGTGCCTGCCGGGAAGAAACACCATAGAGCTGTTTGTTCAAAGGATCAAATGCCAAACTATTAACGTCGTCTGTTCCGAGAAAACCGATACCAGTCGCATACCCCGTTTCAAGATCAATTGTGAGTAATGCCGATTCAGCTCCCATGTTAGAAATTATATAGGCAATACCAGTGGTGACATCGAGGGCAGCAGCTTCAGTTTCATCGAGCACAGCCCCAATCCGCAAACCATAGCCTGCAGGACCGGCATAGATTATATAATCAGCAACAATCTCCAGTGTTGGCAATGCGGCATCAATATCGACGCGGGACAATTGTGCTGGTCCATTATCATTGACAGCATAGAGGAATCTTTTTACGAAGATCGTAACCGTATCTGTTGCGGTTGCTCCGGTCGCATCAGTAACTGTGACAATGTAGGTTGTCGTTGTGATTGCGGAAGAAACTGGATTTGGACTTGTTGGATCCGTTAAACTTGGATTTGGTGACCAAAGATAAAAATAAGGGGCAACACCACCACTTGCGGTTGGCGAACCACCAATTTGTGTTGATTGACTAGCCATAATTTCTTTGTCTGCCCCTGCATTGACAATTAATGGCTGTGTATAAACCTGATATGGAAAAGCAAAAAGCAAGAATGTAAATGATAAATAATAAAAGGCATGCGACCACAATCGAACCGGATTCATAAGTGTGCTCCTGAAAAATATCCTCTCCTAAAGCAGGTCAATTTGCAATAAATGAGGTCTTGTTCAATTTGCGAGAATCCGTTCTCATTGGGTGTATGAAAGTAGGACGATTGAATTATTCCCCAACAATCTTAACCCTATTATCCAAATAGATGATAAACAATAGAAGACAATGCAGTTCACTGCGTAAATAAATTTCTGATTCTTGCAGAATTTTTTTCGAAAATTCGTATTGTCTAATTTATAATGATTTTCTGCTTTTGGCGTTTGGCATTTATATACAGAAAAAACAGCGAACTTAAAAGACCAAGGCTTCCCACAAGAGCATATTCAGTGTGAAGTTGAGCGTTTTTTATGGCATCGACACCATACCCGAGCAAAGGGGCAAGTATCATCGTTACGATCCTTCTCGACTGACTCTCTATGGAAAGAATGGTTGCGCCTTGTTCTTCTCTGGAATAACTATCGAAACGACTAATCAAAAAAGGCCGCCATAAATTTTGCAAGTTATATATGAGAATGAATGCCAATGCGACCAACCACAAGCGTTGAGTAAGCCCAGCAAGTATTACAAGGAGGGAAAATACGGCATACAGGATCCATGACTTCATTGCAGCAACATCCTCGTCACCGAAAATTGAGATGATTTTATACGCATTGCGACTAATTACTGCTGAGGTGAGAAATAGCAAGGAATAAACAGGAACAACAAGTAAAACAGACTTTTGTTCATCGGTAAGTTGTTGTGCAAAAGATAAATGCAATAGTATACCAACTGCAAGCGCTTGTAATACCGGTTGCAAATATTCTTTCATTGTATTGAATACACCTTCAAAACCCATAGATTCCAATACGAGATGCCGTAAATAGGATGACTTGAGGGTCTCAAAGAGTACATTTTTAGTGTGCACATAGATGTTCTTAATGGTTATATTTTGTGGTTTTTCTCCATCCAGTTCAGGTGGATACGAAATCACGTTGACAATATTAAAAATATATGGAATACAGGAAATATAGAAGATGGATGTATATTCTTTAAAATAATATACAAAAATTCCGGAAAAAAGTGCTGAAAGCGCCGATCCAATTTTACTCCATGATCGAGTAAAACCATAATAAGAAAGACGTTGAGCTTCTTTCCCTTGCAAGCGCAGCCAGGAAAATATCATTGCCTTATGAGTACCCGTTCGAAATGCGTCTCCTGTTGCATAAAATAACATTGCTGCAAACAGCGTGTGGTATTGTGTTGTTGTAGCGAAAATCAAAAAACTTAAGATATAGGAGATGAACGAAAAGACCATTGAACGTCGTCGACCGTAAATGTCTGCAATACTGCCAGAGGGGATTTCTGCTAAATTAATCATCAATTCACGAAACGAGAACAAAATCCCGATTTGGAAGAAATTTAATTCCTTTTCTAATAGAGCTAATACAAAAAAAGGCTCGAAATAGCGCTGGTTTTTCAAAAAACCATATGCACAAAATCGAGCCAACATAGGAATTTTCATTATAAATATTTTTGCTAAAATAATTGTTTCTGTATTATTGAAATGACTTGATGAAATTTATAGAAAAGTGCCCCTACCAGGAATCGAACCTGGGGCACATGGTTTAGGAATATTTTCACTTTTGTGGCACAACAAAAGCAAAAACAACTAATTATCTTGCTTTCTGTCAGCAAGACTTATCCGATTCTGATACCGATTTGCCAAACCGTCCACTGCATGCTGTTTGTGTTCAGGGGCTAGATGACTATATCTCAGTACCATATCAAGAGATTTCCAACCTCCAAGCTCCATGATCGTATGCGGATCTACACCAAGCATGGTCAAATGGCTGGCGAAAGTATGACGCATTACATGCGGAGTCGAATGTGCAATTTTTGCACGTTTAACGAGGTTTGAAAAGCCTCGATTAATTCGCTTAATGCGCTTGCCATTCCTATGAGAAAAAACATATTTCCCTCGCTTTCTCATAGAATTAATGGCATCTATTGCCATTGCATTCATCCGCACTTTGCGGTATTCACCGTTTTTTGATTCCTGGATTGTGATGTATTTTTCCTGAAAATCGATGTCGTTCCATTGTAAATTTAAAATTTCGTCAATCCTCATACCTGTATTGATCCCCACTACAACTATCGCCTTCATGTAATCCGTTTGACAAGCATTAAGCACTTTTTCAATTTCATCTTCGGACCACCAGCGAAAGCTTTTTTTCGGTTCTTTAAACTTTTGTACACTTTTAACAGGATTCGTATACACTTTTTTCCAAGATTTTCCGAGGGTGTACATCCGGCTTAAACATGCAATTTCTCGATTTACTGTAGAAGGCGAAACTTTTTTAATCCGATAAGTCTTGTACCGTTCAACATCAAAACTCGAAATGTCATCACAATTTCTTTTTCCAAAGAACTTGATCAAATGGTTGACAAGTATGCGATCACGAGCATAAGATTTTTTATTTGCCTGTGACCATTTTAAAAACAAAGTGGCAAGCTCTGGAAGTGATGTTTTTTCTATCTTCGGAATATCGTTTTTACCACGAAGAAAATCCGTTCTTTTTGCGGCATAGATTTGCCTTGCCAGTGTTTTGTTTTTAGTTTTCGTGCTACCTGTTACAGTTGTGCCATTTACTGTGAATTTAAAATGCCAGAAAGGACTATTCGGGTGTTTTCGTATACCCATAAAAGGCTCCTTTCTGATATTGCAACAAAATAGATAAATTTGAAAATTGATTCAACAATTTTTACCCCAGATAATAACTTTTATCATAATGCCCATCGATCCATTGATCAATCTCCTTACGATCAAAACGAATAGATTTTTTGCCAAAGCGCTTAAAGGGTATTTCACGTTTCTCAACCATGAGATAGATTGTGGAAAGTGGAAAACTTAAATATGTAGAAAGCTGTTTCGCCGTCATCAACCGGGTTTCAGCAAAAGTCTTATTGTTCATCATTTTTCACCAATTCGTTCAAATCCATATTTTGATCAATGAAATGTTGCCTCACCAACCGTTGCTTTTTTCCGAGTTCCCTTGCATAGGGTAACCTTCCATTTTCACGGATGGAAGTTTGGCACCTTTGAATGAATTGATTCATCTCATCATGATTGAATTTCGTTATTAGTTCTTGAGTAATTTCAATTGGTATTTCTGCGTGTTGTGATTGATGTGGTTGCTGTGATTTTACGGAAATAAAACCATGAGCCAGAACAATCGATAACATCACAATCCCTGCTTCGGTTGTAGTTACGATGATCACACTGACTATTTTTTTAGCATCAACTGTGGATAATCCCCACAATTCCTGAATGGCTGTGGTTATTGAAATTGAATTCTGTGATTCGATTGAAAAGGACTGAAAGTCAAGTCCAAGATTAGCCGCCTGCGCATCAATCCATTGATCGACTTTCTCGACTGGTATGTCTAACAGGAAACTATCACGTACTGCGATTGCGATTGCGTATTGATCCTTTAATTGATCCAGACGATTATTCCAGTAGCCAGATTTCGGATTTAATGCCAGTTTACGATCGCAAATATTTATTCTGTTCTCTAAATCTGCAATCTTTACGTTCACCTGTTTTGCATAAGCCTTTTTTATTTCAGCAATTCTTCGAGTTATCTCCTGTTCATATGGCTTGCGTTCCCTGGCATATTGCTCGATGATTTCAGCATGAAACTGCGTAATGGCTGCAAAAGAACAACTGCCCGCAACTATTACATATAAAGGCAACGCTACACCCTTCGATGACC
Organism: Deferribacteres bacterium; assembly: GCA_020633655.1. GTDB lineage: Bacteria > Zhuqueibacterota > Zhuqueibacteria > Zhuqueibacterales > Geothermadaptataceae > Bioreactorimicrobium. The sequence continues at coordinate 85,113 of JACKDF010000008.1, read as the reverse complement.
AACCAGGCAACGCGATTCCCCACAAACAACCCAGTCGTAAACTCTCGAAAACAATGCTGCAGATGATCGCAGTGGAGAGTCCAAATAGCGTCTGATAAAAATTAAATCCTGCCATCAGACTAATCAGTGTTAAACCAATCAACAAAGTCATCAGCAGTATTTTTTTAACAGCAACCATTTACAATCCTTGTATAATAAGTGATATTTGAATGTTTATAAGTCATATATAATCAGTGCTATACAATGTGATAAACTATTGGTACGTACCAACACTTTGAAACAACACTTAGTCGAGAATCGAACACAGAACATTCTCATTTCCATGCTTTAAACACCGCTGTGAAATGTAAATGCGGTCGAAGATATTCTGACATTGATGCAAATCATCCAGTGCTGCGAAATAAAAGGACAGGCTAACATCTAAAAACGGCAATGAGGATTTGAATAGCGATAAAACGCGCTGTCGTGTGTCTGCAAACACCAGCACCTTGAAGTGCGAATGCCGAAATAAAGTATTCCCATGGACATATTCATCATGGTATTTTTTCACCTTATCACGACCAAAGTAGCGGGGGTTTTCCGTGCCAGCATCGTATTCAACAGCAAAAACCATCTCAATCATTTTACTTGCACTTCTCTGCTCGAAACACAAAAGAGCATCAGGAATGATTGTTGATGATTGAAGCAAACCCTTAAGTTCATAATCACAGAAAAAGAACTTCAATCGTCCATCAACTTGTGCAATCGAATTTTCACAAAACCAGCGAATATCGTTGATGCTGGAGAAATGCTTTAGCTGTTTTGGAAAGTTGCGAACTAGCTGAATTTGGTCTTCATCTGCGACGCTACCGATTATCAACGCTGTTTTGCCCTGTCTCGCCAACCTGAAGTAGCATTCTTCCGTTGGTGATGGTTGATTAGCGTAAAGATATCCCGCATCAGTCAGTATTTTAAGCCGTTTGTTCACCACTTGCATCGATGTTTCAGTAAAAAACTCCCGCTTAATCTGTGTGGTTGATAACCACCGGCATTGATTGATGCGCCACATGATATCATAATCCCGTTTTGTTAATCGCATATTTAACCACCTAGTGAACAATTGTTGTCACACCGCAGTGTGGGCAGCGAACCACATCAGGAAGTGAACCACAGATGGGACACACTTTAAACAAGTTGCCGGTGTACTGGTAACCACAAGAACACGACCACATTCCCACCAATGGAATCTGTGAACCACAATTACCACAGGTGATACCCGTCTTGATTGCATATCGCAATTTGCGCATGTAATAGCGGAATCGTTTGATATCCCAGAACAAGAAAAAAGGCAGTAATAACAAGAGTCCCACTGTTTTCCCTATGTTTATTAGTAGATTATTGGTCTTCATTTCTCTGTTTCCGGTTTATTCTTCTTCACATACGCTTTCTTTAATTGCTCAAGCAAATGGGGAGTATGTTGACCTTCCGTTTGGATTCCTGATTTAACATTGCTGGCAAAGGAAGATGAAGTGTGCTTTTTCACGTTTTTAAGCTGTTCATTTTTGTTATGCAGTTCTTTTTCAATCTCACTTTTTCGAACACCGTTTGTCAGGGAGTTTTCCCTGGCAAATATTCGTAGCTCTTTTGCATCAACATGTGTCATAGCTTCCGGTGTGGCTAATTTCCTTGTAAAAATCTTTACTGCATAGGGCATATCACTCTTGAGCCACAGATAGCCTTTTCTTTCCGGGAAGTGTGTGATGCTTTCGAGTTCCTGAACTAATTCCTGCTCTTTGGTGAGCATTTTCTCCTTACCATAGGAGAATGGCTTCGATGCTATTTTATTGTCGGTACAATGAATGGCTGGTGCTATTATTTTTGCATCTCGTAAGGTTGATCTGAAAACCATAGCCCAACGAATGTTTTGCAGAATAGAATTTATGATATCCTTATCTCGCACTGCAGAAGTCAGTGATTGTGTGAGCAGCATGAAATAAGATCCAAAGGATCGTGACATGGTGAGTAGATCATTCATGTTTTCGCGGGATGTTTTGTCCTTATACAAAACTTGCGCTTCATCCAGGCACCACAAGTAATGCTGGTCGATGTTTTTTCGTCTGAAAACGCTTTGCTGGATATCGCTGAGAACGATTCGCAATAAGAATTCACTGGTACTACGGCTGATATCTGCTCCACAGACGTTGATGATGATGAAGGTGCCTTCATCCTGTAGTTTTTGGAAATCAGGAGCAGAGCTCGCTGACATGCTTAGGCGAACACCCTTGGAAACAAACAGGTTTTCAATACGCTGGGCCAGACCATACACCGTCGATTTTGATTCTTTGGGAAAGCGTCGTATAAAATAAGATCGAAGACGTGAATCTTTCGATTTCCCCGCAAGCGATTGCAAAAGTGCATTATCAAGGCAGAGTTTATCAAAGAATGAAATGGGGAGTTGAAACTCGATTAAAAGAAGCAGCATATATTTCAACAGTGATTTCATTCGAGTCGTTAATCCTGCAGAACCACCATAAATCTGATCGATAGTTTGAATACGATTATTCACCAGCATTTCTTTAGACATGTATTCATTTGAGAGAATATTGTAAGGTGTGACATAATCCGTCTGAGCAAAGTCGATGACGCATATTCTCTTCCTGATCATTTGTTGTTGTTCGGCAGACAGCCCATGCATGTGGGCATGGATATACTGTATTACCTTCGCGGCTAATTCGCCTTTCGCATCCAGAATACCCATGGGAACATGGATGTTTGTGGCAATCTGTGATAAAGCATGATTGAGCAGCAACAAAGCGAGATACGATTTTCCGGCACCACTGGAACCGATCACCAAACTGTGATTCACCAGCAGTTCCATTGGCAGTAAAACCGGATAGCCCCAGTCAGTTTCGCCAAGATGAAAAGGATCGGATTTTGATGTAGCAATTTTTGCAAGTTGAGCTTCTGCTTCCTTTTGTACTTTGCCTTCACCGTCAGCCAGTTCTGCCAGAATCGTCTTCGTTTTATTATTAATGCGACCGCGAAAAAGCGATTGCATTATTTTAATTCCGGTATGACTCATTCGTTCTCATCTCCAGCGCGGGTTTTTGAATATGAATGCCCAGGTAAGATAAAGGTGCGTTCATTGCTTTTCTTTTTTCGTGGCTGGTTGCGATGTTTTCGCCAACGAAACCAACCGATCCAGACATACAGGATTAAAAGAAGGGCCACAAGCACACCCATTGAATTGATTCCCATCTCGGGAAAGCCAGGAATTTGATGCAGCATGGCTACAACAAGGCAGCAAAACAAAGCAGGCAGAAAAATCAAGCCGAACAAATCCCCCCAAAATGTCTTTGGCAATTTCCGTTTAAACATCAGGTGAATGGCGCTGATGAGAATCAATCCCTGAATAAAGAGGCGATGCCAAGATTGAGTGTATTCTCCCATCAGCGCCAACAAAACGATGATAATGACGATGTACCCGGCATACTTGCTCATGTCAGTTTCCAGTTCCGGTCTGTACGATACACCGTCATTTTAGCACCTGCTTCGGTGAAAAAGGCATCCCAAAAGAGATGCAGCTTTTTATAATACACCGGATCAACAGTACGGCCAACGGTGTGTGCCCCCAGCACAACCGCTTTCACATCCTTAAGATCCGGTATCAATCCTTTCTTTTTTAAGAACTCCACATTACGTTTTGCATCCACAGCACTTTTGCGTTCAAGATTTAAAACCGCTGAGGACTGGCGCATATCAGAAAGCAGGATAATCAGCTTTTCCGCTTCATCATCTGTAAAGAGCAGCGCACAGTAGTTTAAAGCACCGATAATATCCGTCTGCTTTGCATTAAGCTTCAGGATTTGTGATTGTTGGCGCCATTGTTTTGCCAACCGCTCACGTGCAGACAGGGATTTGGATTTAAGTGGATGATTATCCTGTGGAATTTTCCCATGCACTAGCATCAACGGTTTGGCAAAACTCGCTTCATTAATAGCCAAAACATAAAGCTCATCACCGGGACGCAGTTGTTTCATCAAGGTGGTTATAAAGACATTGGTAAGACTATCTTCAAGCACTGGTGTAGAAAGCGACATGTCCTTCAGCACAATGATTGTCCGTGGTGGTGCTTGTATTTGATTATTGTTTTCACAAGCGGTGATGAACAAAGCCAGTACAAATAAGAATGCATATTTCATAAGTTTAGTTTTCATTTTTCACTCCGTTTTGAATGTGAATGGTTGGTTCAAGGCGTTGCATTTGATTTTCAAGGGCGATCTTTTCCTTTAATTGCGCAGCATAAACCCGCTCCCAGTAACGTCTGCGACGGTATTTGGAAAGACCTGGCCAGGAGGCATCATAAAGCTCAACTGCACGGTTGACGCATAAAGCAGCGATTCCTTCAATAGCCAGAGCAAAGGTGATATGCACGAAAACCAGAATGGCATCCAGTGTTTTCATGCGCTCCTGAGCTTGCTCAGCTGTCAATTCATCATTTTCCTGCAAATGGGTAATAGCCGAATACTCCGCCCGAATCCACGCCCAGGCGCCGATATTGGCGACCGTGATAATTAAGAGAAATACAATGAGCAGTTTGCGCATTTTCTGACCGATGTTGCGTATCGCCCAGTGGAATCCGACAATTGTCAATCCAATGCAGGCTGCTGCAATAAGCCAGCGAACCACAGCACCAAAGGAATAAAAAACAAAGGCAAGAATGGTAAAGGTCAGCAGAATACCTGCAAATCCCATAATGAGAGCCAAACCAGCGTAAGTAAAGGCCTTCATTATATCCAGTTTCAAGATGCTTTCCTGTGGCACTGCCGGTGGTTCCTGCAGTTCCTGGTTAATGCGTTCCTGTTCCTGCAAAGCTGATGGAATACTTACATTGGTGAGTTGCTCATATTCTGTTTTCAACTCATAATATTTTTCCCGGTCCGCTTTGCTGTCACGCTCCTTCTTTTCCCGTAATTGCTTTTCCCGCTCATTTGTACGAGCTGTGTAAGCCACATCGATGGGGTATTCATTATTTGTGTTCATGGGATTTTCCTTTTGCTATTGTGTGAGTTGTATTGTTATTATGTTTGTGGTTGTTGTTATGATTGGTTGTTTGTTTTTTCTTTAGCAGGGTGCGGTCGATGGGAATGAAGGCATCGATACTGCGCATGAGTTCATGCGAAATGCGTTTTTGAAAGGCAAGTACTTCAACGCGTACCCCATGCCATTTGAGATAGTGAACCAGATGTTCAAAATCGCCATCACCGGTTGCCAGAACGATGATATCCACCTTTGGCGCCAGCTGAACAGCATCGACGGTGATGCCCACGTCCCAGTCCCCTTTGCGAACTCCATTACGAAAGATTTTCAATGGTTTCGTCTTGACTTCCACACCAATCTGGCGTATTTTGTTTTTAAATATGGTGGTATCGTTTTCAGGCGTATCAACACAGTAGTTGATCACACGTACGATTTCAAAGTGACTTAATTTGTCGATAACAGCCTGGATATTCAGTCGCACATCGCCGTGTAAACGATGTGCAGTGCGATAAATGTTGACTTCATCGATCAGGATTGCAGCTCGTTGATTAAGATTTGGCATGATTTAGTCCTTTTTATTACTTCTTGTTCTATTGGGTTACATCCAGTAATGCCAGTATTTGATTTTCCGGGACAAACTTTTTTGAAATGTGTTAACTTTGAACCTGATTTTTCGAGGATATTTGCGGGTTAATGGCTGACAGGACAATTGAGCGTCTGGTAAATGAGTTCCAGAATACAAATGATCAAAGAACACGAGACAGGGCTTTTGAAGAAATTTATTGCCGATATATCCAACTTGTTCGATCAGTAATAAAGAAACATGGTGCTATGCTCGGTGCCTTTCGCATTGAGGAGATTGCTCAGAAATGCATGATTTATGTAGCTGAAGAACTAACTGAATTTCAGTTCATAGATGAAAAGAAGTTTGTTTCATGGATTGGCTCAATCGCCTATTTCACAACAAAAGATGAGCTTAAAATTGTAAAAAAACAGAACACTGTTGAACTCGACAATGCCCATGACATAAAAGATGATACCGGGGATCACTCTGAAAGACAGGGACTTACCCTGGAGCAGTGGATGAAGAAGGAAGAAGCAGTTCTTCTCGAACTTTTTGATCGATGGCAACAATTTGATGATGTGGGATTCAAGATAAATTACCTGTTTCATGTCGAAGGTAAGAATGATAACGAAATAGCTGATTGGCTGAAAAAGAAACCTGATGCAGCAAAGAAACAGCGATTACGCAGTTTAAAGCGATTTACTGAAGATCTGCAGAAGGAAGATAACGTCAAATCCTTGGACGAGTGGATTGATAAATATTCTTAATAAGCGAACAAACATTGATTTGAGATAAAACAATGGCAGAAAAGAAGAAATCAAATTTAGAGCAGTTATTAGCGCAAAACAATAATCTTGCCCGGAAAATTGTGGAAAAAACGCATCTGGATTTCGACGTTTTATATGCAATAGCGCATGACACACTTAAAGGCGAAAAGCGCATTCATGCTGAAGCACATCTTGCCACATGCCCAACATGCAAGGAAACACTCGCTGAACTTAAAGATGCGGCAGATTTTATCGAATCCTATGATCCTAAGCCCGTCAGGGAAGAGATGCCGGAACGTGTGCGAAACGCAATTCCAGTCGTGAAACCTGCAAATGCGAATGTTCTGGCAAGTTTGGTTTTTTCGAAAGACAAAATTCTGGAAAAAATCAAAGGATTAGTGGATGATATTGATGATTTTATCGTCCAAACCCTCGAGCCGGATGCTGGATTTATCGCTAATACACGAAGCCGTGCGAAAAAGGTTTTGGATTATAAGATTAATTATCGTGGTATCGAGCTTGTCATTTCTACAAATAGTGACCAGGAATCTGTTGAAATTTATGCAAAAACCAGTGATCCACGACAGGTAGATCGATTAAATATTCAGTTAATAAGCCAGGATGATAAATCTTCCATGAAATCAAACCGGTTTGTTGTCGGTGAATTTATAAAATTCGTTTTCTCTGATATTGATCTGGACAGCACTACGTACGAACTTCAGATCACAACCAATCCCCCAATAAAATAAAGGGTGCCCAGTATTTCATCTCACTGAACTCCGGTTGCTCTCGTAAATGCTTTTGTGCCTTCTGGTATGCAATAGCTTTTGCAGTTCCTGCTTTTATCTCAGTATAAAAAGACTTCATAAAACAGATAGCTGCATCGTGATGGGCTTCCCATAAACTGAGCATCATCGATGGTACACCAGCAACGAATAAAGCTCTCACCACTCCCATCAACTCATCACCCGGTTGCACCTCATGCATCCCAGAGAAACAGGTGTTGAGAACGACCAAATTCACTTTCAAGTTGAGTTTAGATAACTCATTCGCCTGTAGTACAAATTTGTTATCAATTTGGGCTTTATCCAAATTAGCTAATTGCCTTCCCCAGGCTAGTACCGGTCCAGAATTGAGGGGTTGCTGTTGATCGAAATAACCATGTGAAGCAATATGGATGAGATCACATCCTGATGCATAGCCATTAAAATTCTTTTTCGTGGCTTTTACACCAGTCAAACAGTAGGGCTTTTCTGAATTAAATATGTTGTTTATGTATTCAGCTTCTTGTTGAAATTTTCTACGATTTTCTATTGTATCATTCTTAATCCCCACACCCAGGGAAAGGATTTTATTGAAGGAAAAACTATCGTTACTTCGCCTGGCGTTGTTAACCTGGCAATATTGTAAAATTGATGCACTAGGTAAATAAACAACGGCTGTTTGCTCACAAAGCGGAATTCTGTCTATTTCAACAGCATGGAAAGGCAGATAGTGTAAATCTTTGTGGGGAACAATATAAAGGATGTCACACGGTGCCAGATAATCTAATACAGGCCGAAGCAATTTCGCCCCCACCTTCTGAAAATGAGCCGTATTAGCTTGAATGACAATCGGATTCTTTTCGAAATTCCAGATCAAAGAGATGGCCGCATGGATTTCTTGCTCCGAAATCTCGATAGTTAAACACCAGGGTCCAGATTGTGATTTTTGTGTATCGATGACGAAAATATGTGTTTTGTCTGCTGTTACAAAAAACTCAATAAGTGATACTTTCATTGTAACTCGGAATTTGAAAGGTTTGATATTATTAAATCCTTCCCTAAAACGGATTTTTCCTCATTTGATCAAACTATGGTTGTTAATCAAAGGAGAATTCAGTTTTTCTTCTCAAAATTACATTTGATCAGTTATTCAATTTGCAATAATTTTGTATATTTATCAAGCGTTTGTAATCCTTTCATTTTAACTATTTTATTGACTACATGAGTGAAGCAGATTCTCAAAAGATATTTCTGGATCAAATAAAAAACCTGGCAGAAAAAGTCTCTGCCCATGAATTGAATCTTGAGGATGCCTTAGAAAATGGATTCAATTTAATATTTGTAGATCACAATATTGATCTACAGAAAATTCTGGCTTTGGATATTTATATTACAGAAATCAAATCAAGTGAAAAAAAACTCTCCTGGATACTCGCTGCCTTAAATTATCGTTATGCATTATTGTCTGAAAACACAAAATTGCTTGCCATGTGTACGATTACTTTTGGTGATTTAGCAAGAATTGCAGGAAATGCCGAATATGCAAAAGAGCTATTGTATAAAGGGCGACAACTGGCTTGCGATATTTCTGATAATGATGCTTTAATCTCTGCTACATTAAATCTCGGTCGCCTGTTCTTAGACCAGGAGAATTATCAACAAGCCGAAAATGCATATCTCTGGGGATTGCAAAAACTGGAGAATTCAGGACATGATTCGGAATGCCTTCCGCTACACCAAACTTTAGGGATGTTTTACGAAGTTTTTGTGAAAAACTATGACAAAGCAATTATCCACAGCAAACGTGCACTTGAGTTGATAAAAGACGGTAACTTGCAAAGGAAATTAGACATCCTTGAACAATTAGCTCGTCTACATGAGGGAATTGATGAGCTAGATGATGCAATTGCATTTGCGTTTCAGGCACTTGAAATGAATCGTTTTTTAAAAAATGAAATCAAGATTAGCTTAAATTTACGGAACCTGGGATTTTTACATCTTGAAAAGGATGAACTGCAAAAAGCATTCGTCTATTATCAGGAAGCTCACCAACTCGCTGAAAATTTTGACGAATCACATATAAATGAGAAACTCAAATCAAAGATCGACCTTGCTTATACATATAGTCGGTTAATTCAATGGCGCGAAGCGTTGAATATTTTGACAGACGCATTGAGCATTGCACAAGAATACAACGTGCTCTCCTTCGAAATCAGAATACAAAATAGAATGGGAGAGTGTTATCTTAAGCGAAATATAATGAATAGAGCAAAGGAACATTATAAGAATGCATTGGAATTGGCAACTCAAAATACAGATGTTGATGAGCGTATTCAATCCTTGCTTGGACTTGCTGCTTGTGAAAATTATATAAGCCGAGGGGATTTAGCGATCGTTTATCTTAAACAAGCACTTCAAATCCATTCAATAGCCGAAAACCCTAAACTTCTTCCTCAAATTTATGGACTTATAGCTATAGCCAACCTTCATCTACAAAACCAAAAGCAAGCCGAAAGATATTTTCGTAGAGCTAAGGATTTTGCCAAAACGGAGCGATCAAAACGGACTTATTGTGCAATCCTGTTGAATTATGGAATTTATACAGATCTTTCTGATAATGTGCCTGCTGCTCTGGAAATTTACGAAAAATGCTTATCGATAGCCCGTGAGATTAAAAACCACAATATCGAAGGGACGATACACAACAGATTAGGCCAGCTATACGAACGGTTTGATGACATTTCACTGGCCAAGGGTGAATACTTTAACGCATTCAATAATCGCCGTAAAACAGGGGATCGAAAGGGCATTGTCGAAAATCTTTTATCTTTGGCCCGAATTGCTATTAAACAAGGAATGATTGCTGAATGTGAAAGCTTGTTACCAAGGATCATCAAAATTGCAAACCGGTGGAACTTATGGTTGCAAGAGATGGAAGCCTGCGTTGAATTTGGATTGTTTTTATTTTATACCAGAAAAGAACAGAAGCGTTCTTTTTATTTATTGCACGGTGCACTTTATATCGCACGTGAACATCGTGATGCCGCTTCGCTTTGTCATATCCGTTATGAGATTGCCAGATTTCATCAGGCAAGGGGTCATTTTGAAAAAGCACTGCAGCAATACGAAAGGGAATTATCAATCGCACAACAGAATGAGTATTGGTCTCTCGAATTGTCTCTTTGTGAAAATGCAGCAGCTATTTGTTTTCGATTAGGACGTTTGGAAGAATCATTGGAATATGCAAAGCGCACTGTATTTCTCATCAACCGATTCCGACAGGACAGTCCATTAGAACAACATCGTATCAATTATATGCAGTTCTATATTGATATTTTCCGAATTGCAGTGGATGCATGCCTTGGACTTGGAACCAAAATTGATGCACTCCAATTTGTTGAACAGGCAAAATCTCGTGCATTAACAGACCAAATTACTGCAATACCCTTTAATTCTAAAATTAGAACTAAATCTATTTCTGGATTTTTGGAAAAGGAATCAGAGCTTTTATCACAGGTGAGAGTTTTGATGAATTGTGATTTGTTCGAATTGGGATCATCTACAGACGATGATACGAACTGGAATGTTAAGGAATACAACTCAGTGTTATTGGAACTTGGTGGTATTTATCGAGAATTAAAGGAAATAAATCCCCTCTATGTCGATTTACGTAGAGGAACTCCTGCAAATTTTAGAGCTATTCGAAAATCATTGTTGGCTTGAAAGTACTTGTATTGAGTTGCATATACAAAAAAGGAAATTCATTGGCCATTACGCGATGGAATTAATTTTGATTTTGAAGTGAAACGGGAAATTTGTATTGTTGTAGCATGCACTTTAAAATCGATCACAGATGGGAACTTTAGTTGGTTTTGAAATCCAGAACCATCTGACCCGTGGGCGCTTTATAATTGTAGAATTTGTAATTGGTTGATTTTGACTGTAACGCTTGAGCACATAAGCTTATAGACTTGGACTTATGAAATGGATCGGATGGATCGAACTTTGAAATTGTTGTGCGATGGATACTTGGTTCCTTTTTGAATACTGCGATAGAACCAGACGAGTGTTAGTAATCGGTGAATAAGGGCTTTTTTCCATTTTCAATATGTTTGGCATAACTATTCCTCCAGGAGGGTGTTCTGAAAGAAGAGAAATAACATGGATAAATTAAATCTGATAATGGTCGGTTTTAAAGTGCCCACTACTGGTCGTTTTTATCCGTCCGTCGACAATTTGGGATAATCCGCAGAAAATGATACAATGTGGATAGTAAAAGAATACAACTTATTGCAATTACACAAGTTGATGGGATCACAAACTAAGGGAAACATATTTGTGTTATGCGAATTTATGTAGAGGAAATCCCGTAAATCATAATTCCATATAAAATCTTTGCGGGATCAAAAAACTAAATTTAAAGAGCCTATCTCAGTCATGGACTCCATGAATGATAGTACAAGATAGTTATTAATCGTAGGATTTTTATACAGTATTTTCGTCTGATGAGGTACTCCGAGTGTAATTCCAAAGTTTTTGGATCAAGAGTTGTTTTATTAAATTTTGATTAATATCTAGTGTTTTGTCAAGTTTGAATTTGTGGATATAGACGTTTAAGCTTTATTCTTGCATGATCGTTTGTAAACTGCCACGAGATTGTTCTTTGTTCCGTTTTTCATTCCATGCTTTGACTTGTTGCATGAGTAAATCGAAATCAGGTATTCTTTGCTTCAAACATTGCCGTGTCATGACACTGAGTTCAATTTCGGCCATGTTGAGCCAACTGCCATGCTTGGGTGTGTAGTGTATTTCTAACCGATTCAGTATGCGCCGCGCTTCTTCAGGTTCGAATGCTTTGTAGAATGATGCGGCTTTATGTGTATTTAGGTTATCACAAACCAGCGTGATTTTTTCCGCAGTTGAGTATTCATTATCCACATGTTCTTTGACTTCCTCCGCCCAGTCTATAGCAGTTCTTTGCTTTCGTGCGTTGACGATACGTTTGCCAGCCAAGGGCTCTGTAAACATAAAAATGGCAGCTGTTCCATTACGCTCATACTCATAATCAAAACGCTCAGGTTGCCCCGGTTTAGCAGGTATTTTTTCTCGCGTTTCCTTAGTGAGCTGTATCGGTTGTTCATCCATGCAGATCACAGGATGCTTGGGATCATAAGGCCGTTTGTAAACATCAAGAACGTCTTCCATATTCGCGACAAATTCGGCATTTTTGTTTGGCGGTATCACCCAGCATCTCCTCAAATGTGGTTTTAACTCATTTGTATTTAAAGTTTGGCGAACGGTCTCATGGGAAATCGAATTGACTATTTCCAGTTCAACAAGCTTATCAGCAAGAAGACGTAAAGTCCAATTAGTATATCCTTTAGGAGCTTGACTGCAAGAAAGGGCAATGAGTTGTGCTTCTCCATCCCCGTCCAGCAAACGATCACGGGATGGAAATTTTTGTGGCTTTCGCTCTAAAGCAGCATCGAAACCCTGTTCTACAAAACGTTGGCGAATATTTTCTACGGTTCGACGATGACAACTAAAAATCTTGGCGGCTTCTTGATCACTCATGTTACCGCCATTGGCAGAAACAGCTAATAGGATATTGGCGTGACGAATACGATAGGCATTCGTTTTACCTTTTTTAATAAAGTCTTTCAGATATCTTTGTTCATCAGAAGTGAGACGAATAATATATTTCTTAGTCATTCTATACCATCCAAACAATTGTAAAATAATATGTTTGGTAGTATAGTTTAACAATTGATTCGTAAAATCCTCACGGTTTATGAACAAGCCGATAATTCACATTTTCAAACTTGACAGAACACTAGTCAGCTTGAGTTTTTTCTGGGTGAAGTATATATAAAACGATGTATTTTATTCGAATTCAACTATAGCACCTTTATCAGGAGTTAATTCCATAAAATAGAACGAAAATATTGCACAACCATGGTTTACAAATTTTAACTCGGTAGGGATACCTCTATCATCTTTCGGTAATTCATTACTAAATTGGAACCGGGTCGTGTCTAATTTTGTTTCAATGACTTTTGATTCATTTACTATAATATACCAATCATACTTTTCATTTTTCCAACAAATATGAAGTGCGTCACCAAAGGAGTCAACTTGTTGAATATCAAGTTTGATATAATCATAGTCTGGCAACGTCTGATAATTTCCATTAATAATATACCGAACATTATTTGTGTTTATTATTGTAATACATTGAGATTTATCAATAGAGTAAATGTGCAAAATTTCATTCTTAGTGCATCCATTTAGCAAAAATATTATATATAATATAAAAAAAAAATTAAAATAGACTTTATTGAAATCTGCCATATTTTTTCCATTTTGCATATCTACTTTCATCCTTTTTAGCTAAACTTTGGCCAATTTTGTGACCTACTTTTTGTGCTTTTTGAGTGGGGGTACCTTCACTAGTCAAATACCCTTTTTGTATAGATTCTAGTGCATCAAAACCAATTCTTGCGATTGTCCACGAAAGGTTCATCCTTCCAGCAACAAGTCCAGCCCCAATATTTCCAAAATCTCTAGCAGATCCAATTTTTCCTCCATGTGTAATACTGCCTCTGTACTTGTGTTGCAAAAGAGGCAGATCTTTTGCTCTTTCTTTGTAGCCTCTCATCTTAAAATCATAATCTTCCTTTTTAGTTGCATTCATCATGTAGTGTAGCAATTGCGGATTTGCTGCGATTATTTCATTATCTATAAAATTCTGACCTTCCATGGATGTCATATCTATGACTGCTCCAATAACAGCTTTTCCGTTGTCATTGAAAAAGGAATGTGTTGTAATAGAATTCGCTATTAGTTTATAATTTCCATTCTCATCACGGATATAAATTCCTGTATCATCATCTTCACCAGATAGATATCCTCCAGTAACAGTATATGTTCCATCACCATTATATATAGCAAAAGTTGAATCACCATCTAAATCAATATTAATTAGAGGATTGTTTAAAGCATATTGGTATGGTGAAAATGATGGAAATTCATCAGCTAAGGGATCCACAATTAACCAGCGTCCAATTTTTGAATCATAGTATCTTGAACCAAAGTAATCTAACTCGGTTCCGTCTTTTTCTTTTCCGGTAAATTGATAAGACTGATCATTCTGCCCCGCGGCAGCACTGATCGGTTCACCATATGGATGATAATCCCGCTTGAAACTGACGTCTGTACCATCGGCGGTACCCATGGCACGGGTAGAACTGAGGTGGTCACTGAAGAAATATGATAGCTGGTAATTAACATCCACTTGAGCCAGTAAACGGCCAAGACCATAAATATTGGAGAAATCCTTTGCTGGTTCCTGTTCATGGTAAACCGCTAAATCCTGCAGGCCATTGCCATAATAATAAACTTCATTGCCACCTTCAACCTTTTTTACACGCCGATTTTCTGCATCGTAGGCATAGGTATTGTACCCATAGCCGATCATATTATCAAAAATATCATACTCTAAGGTTGAACCAGCAATAGAAGTGGTCCGGCCTTTGGCATCGTAGTCAAACGTACGATTGCCATCGCTTTGAAGCTTATTGCTATTATTGAAATATGAAAATGATGTGCCGCGAAAGGTTGTGATATTACCATTATCATCATAAGTATAATTATGCTGAATATTTTCATGATCAGTAAATAATTTAATCCTATTCAGTGCATCATATTCATAATTGACTGTTTCAGATCCGTCATTTTTATGTTCATATGTTACATGCTTTATATTTCCAACCGGATCATGATCTCCAGAATCTTCACTTTCAAACATGAATAAGATGTCTGTATCTTTTTTATATTCACGTTTTTCTAACCAACCACGTTCCCGGTTATAACTATTGCGTTCAACTACACCATTTGCAAACTCAATCTCAGTCGGTTGACTGGATTCATTATACTCAAATTGTGCCAATGGATCAATTGAAAGTGTTAGTGTAAGCTTGATTGCAGTCTGATCAATCTCAATCGATCCTGTTGATTTATTGCCAGCAGTGGAAACTAATATAATGCCAAAGTTCTCAGATGGATTCTCATGCCAGAAATTTACTAAAGAGAATAAATTGAGTTGTTTGTATTCATCGTCCCAAATAAAATAACCTTCTGATACAGTATTTGCGTCAACATTGTCTATTCCAACACCGGGCGAACCCCAAGGAATTCCAGTTTGCCTATCAGTCCAGCTTACTTCTGATTCTTCCCATTCTTTTAGAACCTGATAACAGTTGATGGTCAATTCGTCAGGATTATGATCATTGGTTCTCAATTCTAGTTCAGCGGAAAGAAGTACTTGTCCTTCTTCCCAATTTCCAACATCAAATTGAATGAGTGGACGTCTCACATTTCCATTTAAATAATTTGCGACGTATAACTTTTCATCGTTAGATGGGAAAATATTTCCATCATCTGATATTGTTCTATCTTGACTTGGATAGTACATATTCACAGCAGGGTCAAGTATTAGAGTCCCTTCATCTTGACTTTGAATCCAACTATATGGTACTCCAGTTAACCAATAATGTGTGCTATCCAACGTATATATTTTGCGCCACATACGAAATCCAGCTGATGAATCCATAGGGCCGTATGCCCAGTCCTCAGGAATCATGAATTTTGTATTGTTTGAATCTGTAACAAACGCAACAGGAGCGTCACCTTCATAGCTAAAAATAATTTCAGAACCATTTTTTTCTACTATTCCTTGATATGACACTATAGCATCCAGACTATCGGGTACTCCAAATTTAGTAACCATTACAAGAAAAGTTGTACTATCAATTAAACCCATACTTGCAGGAGTTGGTAAGTATTCCCTTCCAGTTTGAGTTAGCATTAGTTGCTGTTTTAAATATGTGGGGTTATAATAGTATTCGATATTTGCACCTGTAAATGCATCGGGATAAGATATTTTATTCCCATCAATGTTTCCGATCGATGACTGTGTGTTTTGGATAGTTAATAACTGATTTGAACTACTATCATAATAGGAGAGACTGTAGAGCTTGGTACGAAAATAGGTACTATCAGGTAGCATGAATTCAGCTGGATAGCCATTTGAAGTAATATCAAAGGCAAATGAAGCTTGAAACATACCTTTGATTACTTCATAGTGACTGCTATCATCTGAGACTGTGATATCTGTATCGATTTCCTGCCATTGTTTGAATTCATCCTGGTAGTGGATATAACCACTATTTATAACTGCAGTAATTGTGTTATTCTTTGTATCTAGGTATGATTTACTTTGCGCAGTACGTTTTGCCTTTAGCTCTAGACCTTTCGTATTGCCCACGGATGTCCTTGCTTGCACAGAAAAACACAAAGTGATTACAGCGAGTAGGAATAAATAAATATATTGTTTTTTTATCATCAGGGAGCTCCTAAGATTCAATTGTAAATCCAAGTTTAAAAATATTTTCGTAAGATTGCACCCATTCTAGTTCGATATCTGATAATTGAAATTATATATAGATCTGATGCAATAAATGTTTGTAATAATTACGGTGATATGGAAAATACTTTTTCCAAACGACCTCCCCGGTCATAACGCTTGACAACTGTCAAACCATTGGGATATATGATTTGGATTTCCCTGCCCAGATTATCGTATTCAAATTTTATTGATTTTCTCCACTCATCTGTTGCTGTCGAATAATCGATATATTGCCGTTTTTCTACGAGATTTCCGTAGTGATCATAGCGATATTGAATCATTTCATCAGCAGAATTACTACCTGGTCTGAGCACTTCAGTTTTTGTGAGCAAACCTTGACAATAGTTATCACCGAAACTTAAAGGGAAATAATTTTTATCATAAAAGTGCCGAACACGTGTTTCTCCCGTGTCAACACCATAATCTTCACTTTGTGCAGGATCAGGTTCATTTGTTGCACTCCAATTGAAATTATTCTCTTCACTGATCCGAATTACTCGATTAAGCTTATCATAGTGATAAACGGTAAAATGACCACCATCGGCGCTTTGTTCTGCGTCCTGACTATAGGTTAAATTTCCTGCATTGTCATAAATATATTGGGTTTTGCCAGAAGAGCCACCCCCAATGACCATATCTTCTGGTGTTTCACGGGAACGCAGCAATCCCCGTGTATCATAAGTCATATCAATATTCCATACAGAATTCAATTCCTGGTTAGAATTATTCGGGGGCATTACTTTAATTACGTTACCAAGAATATCAAAGCTCTGTTCCCACTTTAATTCACCTGAATCTTTGTTTTGAATTGTGCCTATTGGATTTTCATAAGCATCAAAATAGGTTTTTGTATAATTTCCATTTTCGTCAGTAACTTTTTCGACTCTTTGATCATCAGTTGCGAATGTATTATTTTCATCCACCAAATAATCATGGTGAATAATTTTTCCATCAGGATGTATTTGGGAAGTTAGACGATGTAAAGAAGATTTGTCATATACAAATTCTTCATAAAGATCGAGGTCATCAACCTGAATTATTGTCTTTGAATTACCGGTAGGTGGTGAAACTATAGTGCCAGGTTGCATTGTTATTTTTTCTTGAGCTCGATATTTATGACCTGTTTCCACTTCCCCAGTAAAATACAATGAAAAAACAGGTGGGATATTTTCAGGTGTGGGATCAGTAACAGTCGCTGACATTCCTAACTCACTAAAAACATTTGAGTAAGGGTCATGAGTTGGATTTTCAACAAAATATGGTAGAAATTCTTTGCCAACTTTGCCAAGCGTATTGTATTTTCTTCTTTGAACGATATCTTTTTTACCAATGTTAATTTGAGTTTGGAAATCACGCCCCAAACCGTCATAAAAAACTGTAGAACTCATTGGGTGCTCAAACAAACGTACATCATCAACATATAAATGGCCTATAAATCGAAATTTTGTAACAAACTTAAAATCAATATCGGGATGGAGACGGCGCAAATCGGCCTCAAGATCACGATCGACGAAGTGCCAACTTGTATCTTTATATCTCGCACCCAAATGTATATGAATGATATTATCTTCAGGATTACTATGATATGCAACTGCTGTTTCTCCCTGTGCAGGATCAGTTGAATGGTAATGGATTTCAGAAACATTGGGATCTGACGTTTCTACAAACACTTGTAATTCAAAATCGGGTTCATCCGTTTCACTTCTGAGAAAAACAGAAAAATGTGGGCCATCAATTTCCCCAAGATTGACACGTTCTGCAGTTGCTGAAGTATTCCCTTCAGCTGGGTGAATATACATAATCTGTCGTTTCAAAATATTGTCTAACCATGGATGTATATAGCCGGTTGAGTTTACGATTTCCCAATCTGGAATTGTTGCGCCAAGTGGAAAGTTAATATTAAAATTATCCCAGAATTTTTCATTAGGAAATTGCAAAGTACGTACATAGTTGGGCTGTTCCGTTGAATAAACATCATCATTATTAATACCATCTCTGGAGTAGAAATAATCCAAATAAGTAAGGCGGTGTTTTTCTGCGTTTAACGTTTCTTTAAGCCGCCCAAGGCGATCATAGGTAAAAAATGTTGGAATGTTATTTTCATTGATCATTGCCGTAATATAATCTTTGTCGTCATATACTGTTGCGGTCAGCATTGCATCGCTGGGGTAGTAACGCAAGTCATCAATAACAACAAGTGGTGCCGTAGGATTACCTGAATTTGCAGTTATTTCTATTGTTACATCTTCATTGGCATTTACTTGACCTTCGGATAATGAAACCATAAATCGTTCCCATCCGATTGTATTCAATTCATTGGTATAACTTTCGATTGAAGTTCCGGATTTTATAGTCAATGTTACCTGGTATTCCGCAGAAGTATTAACCCAAGCTGAAGCAGTATATCCTTTTTGTTCCTGGTCAATATCCCCTTGATGAATTATTTTTTTTAGATTAACAATACTTGGTGAACCAGCTGTAATTTGCACAACTTTGTATCCGCTATGCGGATTATAAAAATCATCGACTATCTCAGCGTCAGTCAATATCCATCCACCGTTGTCTGCTTCAAAACTCGTGTGATTGAATTCATTAACAGTGGCATTTTCACATTGGGCAATACTATGTGTCTTATTAGCATTCCATATTGTACTATGAACTGTACCGCGTGCATCTGTGTAAGATAGAAGATTACCTTCATCATCATATTCATTTATATCTGTTGTTATAATCCAATCAGTAAAATTAAAGGCATCACCAGTGAAATCAGGAATTGTCCCAGGCGTAGCTTTTACCCATTGGTAGCTTTTGTGGGGATATTGCCTATCATTATTACTAAAATCATCCCAGGTAGTAATAGTGGATGAATAGCCATTATTTGCATCAGTTACTTTTGTCTGAACAATTTGGTTGCGCATGTTTTTGTTTTTCATGCTAGGGAAGGGTTCATCTGAAAGTTCATGGGCATATTTCACTAAAGTTTTTTGGCCGTTTTCATTAGTTAAATTTCTTAAAGTTCCATCTTTATACTCATAGTTCGTTGTATACTCAACATCGCCCCCTTCATCATAAATAGTTGTATTAATACTGTTTAGTTGTTTATGTGTAAAGAATAACTTCATTTCAGGCGTCGTTCCTCCACTTGTATATTGAAGACCTGGAAAAACTACCGCAATCCCTAGAGAATTCTGATATTGCCAGTTGTATTTTAGAATTTTGATTTCTTCCCCTTCCGAATTATAATATCGCACTTCTTCCAAATCCCCCCAACCGACCAATGAGTTGCTCTTAAAAATTGTTGTTGTATTCGTACCATTAACACCAAATCCAACATAATATCTTAATTGTTTTTCGGATAGGGGGGTAGAGTAATCAGAGTCGTCGAGAACTTTGTATAATGTCTCAACAGCACTACCATCAGAATATATTTTTTTTACACATTTATACGTCACCTCTGCTTGACCACGTTCTCCAGTGTTGAGAAAAAATCCACCATTTAAATATGATCCATTTCCAATAGTCCCAGCGTAATCGACATACCTACTATGCCAATCCTCTGGCACAGATTGTGTATAACCATCAGAATAACCAAGGGCCGAGGTGTATTTATATACAATTTTTTCATTCTCAACACTTTTCCCATCATATTTTGTAATTGCTGTCACTCGTGCACCTCCTTGTTGGAGTCGTGCAAAGTTGGCCTTGTTATGCGTATAATTGCCTTGCCAATACCGAGAATTGTAGAAATCATCATATTTATATAAATCATATGGAACTGCCCTACATGAGGGATTTAGTTTATCATTCTCATAAGAAATTTCCATCCATCCGCCTTCGGGAAAAACAATTTTTTTCAATGACCACATCTTTCCATCATTTGGGTGTTCAAATCCATCTTGGGTTTCACGTGCTATCCAAGCTAACGGATCATGCCAAAAATAGCCAAAGTCATCAGACCAATGTTTCGGAGTAGTTGAAAGGACTTCTGGGTGCATATCAGCCCAAGTTACACCATTTTCAAAATTCCCATGTTCATCAGTATCATAATACTCAAATTTGTAAGCAGGAATTGACTCTTCAATGTTATTTTCTCTTCCAGAAAATGTAATCGATTGTAATCCAAGACGTGTCAATAATTCAAAACCTTCTGCCTCAGTATTGTGTTTTCCATATTTTTCAACTTTATCACATCCATTATCTATATACGTGAAACTAACTTCTCTCAGCAATTCATCTTCTGTTCCAGGATTTGCGCCATTTTTTTTATAAAGTGTAATTTTTCTTAGTCCTCGAGCATAAAATCTTTTTTCTCCACTATGTTCAGACGGTAGTTCAACGCCACCACAGAATCCAGGCGGAGCTAGGCCTGGATCAAATCTCCTGAACGTTTCAAATTCCGCGTAATGTGTTGGAGTTTCTATGCGATATGGATAAGTTGTCTGTGCTACAACGTTTCTCGGTCCATTATTTGAATCGGAACAATCTTTAATTGTATCCACTTCTTTAGAATCATATTGGTTTTCATACTCTGAACAAATTTTGTCATCCCATGTACGATAATTAAATTTAATCCATCCTCCATTTGATGTTTCATCAGGAGAATCTCCACCTGAATAATTTGCAGCAAGAATTGCGGTCAACCGCCAAGTGGAAACATAAACATCATATTTCGATCCCACTGTGCTGGCATGTGTCGGATACTGGGCTTGTGAAAGGGTTGGTAATCCAAAAATATAACGCGTGCCGTCTTCCGTCGTTATCGTAAATTTTGAAATATCCTGTTTTTGTGTGCCAATATTCTGCATTATTCCATTGGCACCAAAAACATAATTAGAATGCTCCATCGTGGTCAATTCATCAAATCCCGTATCCTGCGTTACTCCTTCATTTTCTAAACTTAAGTCATAACAAATTTTCCATGGTTTCCAAGGAGCTGGAACAAATCTCGTTGTTTGAGTTCCATTTGAACATGGAATACCATCAGAAATCTCTGATTTAAAAGGTTCAAATGGAAAATTTGGCGTTGCCCCTGTGACTGAAATCAATTCAGTCGATTCACCAGGTAAGTTAACTGAATATCGATCAGGTTGACATGTTATCTCGCCATTATTAAATGTATTTGCCCAATCTGAATTAGGTTCACTGGATCCAGTGGCCGGATAGTAAAGCCCCCCTAAAGACCTTCTTGTGATACTCCCAAAATCCATATTCCAGCCCAATCCAATCCAGCTTGCCTGCTGAAGAACTTTAATACTGGATTTATAACTTGCAGTGATGTTAAAATTTAGTCCATTTCGACCTGGCACAGTCAATAACGGTAGTGAAAAATTTAAGTCTCCCTTATTGTCTACTCCGGGTTCAAAAACCCCTGTAAAATGTGTTACTTCAGGTGCTAATACATTATTAACATCACTTGGAAAATTTTCTTGCGATAAAAGATTAGAAAAATTAATTGATAGAGTTAAAAAAAGTAATTTGCACAATTGAAATTTACACTGAACATACACGTTTACATCAGGTCTCGAATTTTTCTTGTTCTGCATTTAAAATTCTCCTGGATAATTACACTGCGAAATATATTACTAATACCTGAGATCCTTATTGATTTTTCTTTGACAGAGTATTTTTACTTTCCAGTTCAAAGATTCTTTTTTCTTGTTCAATTATGTGTAGAGTCAACTCTTCAATTTTTTGTAATAGTAGAGTTTGCATTTTACCAATACTAACACCTTCTTTCTGCACGTCCTTTTCCGTTGGAATATCTGGTAAGTGCCTATTTTTCTGTATGTATTGGGATAACTCAGATATGGTCATAATCTTGTAATCATTTTCAAAAACGAAATCGGACCAGTTATCTAAAGTAACAATGATTTCCTTGGTAGTGATTGTACCATTAACCGCAAGCTTTGATTGTGGATTTGAAGTACCAATTCCTACATTTCCGGTTGTATAGTTGATGTCATTTCCATTAGAGGCCCAGACAATTAAATTGTTAAGAAATGCAGTAGTTTGAATGGTTCCATCAGGGAATTTAACACCTCCAGATGTTGAGTGGATCGTACCAGCAACTTCGAGTCTGGAATTAGGTGTCGTTGTCCCAATACCAACATTCCCATTGAGATTTTCAGAAATCACTCTGGTCCAGTCAGTCCATGCACCGCTATATCTTCCACGCATATACATTCCCAAGTTTACTGCATTACCACCACCATAGGGTATAGCTAGCTGTGTAATATTGCCATTTCCATTTTTAGAAGAATACTCAAAATTAAATGGATGGAAATATAGGCTACTACTGACGGGACCATTTGTATCATCACCGCGTAAAAGGGTGTACCCGCTACCTGAACGGGTATTTGAAATATCATTCCAGTCTAACACGCCACTTGTAGCTGTAGCTCCAATTCCACCAACGAGCTGACCGTTTACATCCAATTTTGCGCTTGGAGTTTGTGTTCCGATCCCAACATTTCCTCCGTCAAAGTAAATGTCACTACCACTACTACTCCAACTGCTTGAAGATGCAATTACAGTAATAGTCACTTGAGCAGTACCAGTTGCACCACCATCGTCTGTTACAGTTAAAGTTGCAGTGTAGTTACCAGCGTTATTGTATGTATGCGATGGATTTGCAGTCGATGCCGAGTTTCCATCATCAAAACTCCAGGAATAGGTTGCGATGGTACCGTCACTATCAGTGCTGTTGCTTCCGGTGAAATTGACGGTTAATGGCGCATTACCAGACGTTGGAGTCGCTGAAGCTACTGCTGTTGGGGCTTGATTTGCACTAATTGTAATTGTAACAGAAGCAGAAGATCCACCAACTGTTAATGTAAAGGTATAACTCCCAGTAATCGTGAGTTCTCCTGTTGGAAAAGACTGAACACCTGGTACTGTTTCTGTCCCACCCGGATAATTAATTGTCCAGTCTCCAACTGTTGATCCTACAACCGTAATGTCTGTCCCAACAGGAAAATTCGCCCCATCCGTTGGTGATGAAATTGAAACTTGTGCATTCAGTACACAGAAAAAAAATGAGACCACAATTACTAATAAGGAAATTTTTCTCAACATCACATTCTCCTCATGAGATTATCTACTTCTGAAGTATTTAATGAATTTTGATTTATATATGATTCGCTAATTCAAATTCAATACCATTTAATGAATAAGAGATGTAGAGATTTTTTATCTCCTGTTTATTAATCACTTATAAAAAATTCTTTTTAGCATCAAATTAACTGTTAAACCAAAAAATAATAAAAGATATAAAAAAAAGGGGCATTTTGCCCATCTTATATAGTTTGCCAGGGGTTTTTTGTGTTTTAACTATAGTTTTATCTTGATGTTAAATGAACGGGGTAAAATACCCCATTGCCAATACGGGTTAGGATGCGGAAAGTCCAAAAGAATGGAGTTTACGTCGTAGAGTTTTGCGGTCGATCCCCAATGTAGTTGCTGTTTTATAGATTATTTTATCATTTTCTAAAAAAATATTTAGTATGTGTTTTTTTTCGTTTTCAGCAAGAGTTAAGTTACTCCCATTCCTTACATTCTCATCATTACAGATGGGCTGCAATAGCTTCTCAAGCGTAATATTTAAATTATTTTGTATTATTGAAAGGTTTGCAATAATGTTTTTAAGCTCCCTCACATTACCTGGCCAATGGTAGTTTTTTAATAAGGTGATAACTTTGCTGTCGAATTTTGGGAGTTTTTTTTCTGAAATCTTTTGTGAGTATTTCATGAAATGGTAACAGAGGGGCAAAATGTCCCGTTCTCGACTCCGTAAGGGTTGTAATTCAATAAATCCCATATTAATACGATAATACAAATCTTCACGGAACTGTCCATCCTTGATCAGTTCATTTATGTCATGATTGCTTGCTGCAATGATTCGAACATCTGCTTTCATTTCTTTAGTCGCACCGATTGGCTGGTAATACATTGTCTCAATGAAACGTAACATTTTTGCCTGCAGATTAACGTTTATTGAACTTATTTCATCAAGAAAAAGCGTTCCGCCATTAGCTTGTTTCACAAAGCCTACCATGTCTGTTAGTGCTCCTGTAAATGCACCTTTCTTGTGACCAAACATTTGGCTTTCAAAGAGATGTTCAGGAATGGCCGGACAATTTACTTTGACTAAGGGTTTATCTGATCTTGGGCTAAGTTTGTGTAATAAGTCGACAACAACTTCTTTGCCTGTGCCGGTTTCACCGGTGACCAGCATGTTGATTTGTGGTAACTGGCTGTATCTACGAATTTTTTCACGTACATCTTCTGCATGTTGGCTTTTACCAATAAACATTTCATAGAGCAGCTTTTCCTTATGTTTTTGCTTTTCCCTATACGGTAGGAGATGTTTGACCGTATTCACAAAATCTTTTAAATCTTTATCATCAATCTGCCGTTTATAAAAACCATTGCGATAAACCTGCACAACCTGTTTTCTCGTTTGTTCGCCTGATAAAAACATGGCATCAATCATATTGGGACTAGGTTTGTCGGAAGTATTTTGCCTGGATGACCATAGAGTCACAATGAGATCGAAGTTCCTGGTTATAATTTCCCTGCCTGGAATTACATCCCCGCCCAAAATTTCAACTTTAAATTTTTCCTTTAACAATGCAGTTTTAAATGGTTCAGTTACACTAATTTCAGGTGAAACAAGCAGAATTTTAGGATTTTCCGGTGTCCCCGTCGGCATCCATTCCTCCCAGGATTTTGTATTTAAGCACTATTGTAAATCAACTATCAATATGTATGCTAAAGCAGTAGTTCCTAAAAATGCACCGAATGGTACATTAGTGATTTTTTGTTTTGGCTCGATCAGCTTCCTGCTGAGAACCCATAGTAATCCGGAAACACTCGCTACCCATATTAGAACAAGGAGTATTTCCCAACCAAACGTTAAACCTAATATTGCTGTAAATTTGATATCGCCTCCACCGATGATTTGTTTGTCGAGCCAATGCTCCCCAAACCAGGCTGGTAAAAATGTGAATACCAAACCTGTGAAAAAACCAACAATGGCATCAGTAAACCCCGACTGACTGACTAACCATACAAAAACAAATGCAGTAATGAACAATGTGAAATTTAACTTATTCGGGATAATTCTGGATAACATATCAGCAAGAACAATACACAGTAGAGTTAGTCCGAATAGAATAATAATGGGGGTTTTAATGGAAGTTCCATATTTGATGAATATAACGACCGTCAAAATAGCTATTAAAAATTCCACAATTGGATAAAGAAATGGAATCTGTGCGCTGCATTTTAAACAACGTCCCTTTAATACCACGTAACTCAGGAGTGGAATCAATTCTTTCCAACCAAGAGACCTGCTACAACTATCACAAAAAGAACGCGGTTTAATAAGTGATTGCTTTCGTGGCAAACGACTAATACAAGTCGTCGCAAAACTTCCCAAACTAAGGCCGATCATTGTCATAATTACGTATTGCATGTGTTCCCAATTTCATTTCGATGAGAGCGTTTCTTCTGGATCTATACTCTTAATGAGCTTTCCCATAATTGATCGAATCAGGTATTTGGCTTGCTTTTTTTTCTTTGACCTCTTTGAAGCAAGATCAACTAAAGTTCCATTATGTACTGAGAGCACACGAATAGTTATTTCCATATCCAGTTCATTTCCCGACTCACTAAAGACGGGTTTGTTGAGTCGCACCAGTTTACCTAAAATGATATAATCTGCATTCAGATGTACTCCAAGTTTTTTCACTAGTACCGGTGACAATGCAAGATTGGATACATTTTGAACAGTTACAGCTGCCCGTATTTGTGCTCGATCGATTACCTGTTGTTTTTTGCGTTCAAATAATAAATTGGTTAAATAATCTGCTGCAAATATGCCAAGTTTGTTGCCACCGATTAATCCATCCTGTTCGAAATCGAGTACAGCATATCGAGGTATTTTCTTTGGTGATAACATAGAGCCAGGCCCAACTCTTTTGGTTGTACTGCAAGCAGTAAAAGCTAAAAGAAACAGGATTAAAATAATTTTGAATCTCTTTTGCATTGCTTCTTCTTTCGTTGAAGTTGTCACATGCACTATATCTGAATTACACATTTTCTTATATGCTCGATCTTGTCAATCAGCAATCTCTTGTAACAGTCTTCCATCCTGATTGATGGACCAGACATTAAAAACACCGTCTTTATCATAATCGATAATTGAGGTTGCGTTCACCTTGAATTCTGCATCAGTGGCACTCTCAATCGAAATAATATACCGTGCATTCCCACCTTCAGTTTTTGTTTTGTCCTGCTCAAAACCGATGTATTGCAGGTCTTGTGCATAAACATCATTTTCCATATAATATGCTTTTTGCAAGTTGTAGACTTGCTTAAGCAATAATTTTGCTTCCGTCATCTTTGCGCTGGTGGTTACGTTCATGAACTTTGGAATAGTCAACGCTGCAAGAATTCCAATTATAACGATCACAACCAATAATTCAGTTAGTGTAAAGCCTTCTTCATTTTGCAAAAGTTTTTTAAAATTCATTGTTCCTCCGGTTTTGATATGTAAAACAGTGCAGAGCCTTTTCAATGCACCACATTCATCAGATCAAATATTTGCATATAAATTGCTATTATGGTGCCACCGAGTACCACGCCCAGAACGACAATGATTACCGGCTCAATTATGGACGTGAGCGTTTCTATGGCTGCATCAACTTCGCTCTCATAAAATGCGGCTGTTTTACCCAACATTGCACTCAATTCCGCTGTTTCTTCACCTACAGCAATCATCTGAATAACCAGTGGTGGAAATAGCTTGGAATCACCTATTGACTTTTCAATGGATTGGCCTTTAGCAGTGAGTTGTTTCATTTGCACTATCAGATTTCGATAGGGGATGTTATTTGTTGAAACTGCCGTTATTTCAAGAGCTTCAAGTAGTGAAATTCCGCTGGAAAGCAAAATGCCCAAAGTACGCGAGAAGCGTGCGATGATGATTTTGCGAATAACGGTACCAAGTACCGGTGCCTTAATCTGTACTTTGTGAAAAAACAATTCACCCTTTCGCGTTTTTCCCAAGAACCGGATTATGAATATACAGACCGTCAATCCCAGCATGATAAAAAAAATATTGTCCTTCACAAAGCTGCTTCCATCCAGTAGCAATCTGGTTGCAACAGGCATATTGGCGCCGAACTCCTCAAACATCTCAGAGAATGTCGGTAAAATACCAAAGAGAAGGAAGGATATGGCACCAATAGCAACAAAGACTATCACCGTGGGATAAGAAAAAGCAGTCAGTAATTTTCGTTTTAGTTCAGACATTTTTTCCAGATAGTTCGCTAATTGTTGTAAAAGTTCAGCAAGATTTCCACTTACTTCACCAACATAAATGATGTTGACAAAGAGTCGGTTGAATATTTTACTATGTTTACCCAGGCTGTTGCTTAATGAATCTCCCTGAGAGACGCTTTGTTTAACATCATTGATTACATTTTTAAAACGTGCATTCGATTGCTGCTGAACAAGTATATCCAGACAACGGACAAGTGGTAGATGTGCACCCACCATAGTTGCGAGTTGTCTGGCAAAATCTGTTACTTCAGCAGAACGTACAGATCGTTCGAATAATTTAATATCAAACACACTTTGCTTCTTTCCAGCAAAGTTAGCCTTGTTATGTCGTTTAATCTGTTTTTGTAAAGAATGATGTTTCATACCTGTAATATGTTAATACGAATAGGGTGGAGGTCATAAATTCACGCTGTTATTTTGAATTAACTTAATTTATTCCATCAAACATGGATTCCAGGTTTCTAAACCGTATTCCCATCATCGAATCCAGATGAATTGATCGCCCACGGGAATGGATGTGCACTTTCCAATTAATGAGAGCAATTTTTGCAAAATCCGACTCTGTTAAGGGAATAAAATTCTCCAAATCGTCATTTCTCTTCAATTGTGATATTTTCTGATTTGTTTTTCTTAAGTAGCGAAATTGCAAATCTTGTATAATCACGTTAGTCGGGAACAAAATCTGTCCATTTCTTTTCAGCTGATTCTTTTGAATTTCATAATGCACAATACCTCCATCAAGCAAAATGAATTCAAGTTCTCTTGTTCCGGCACACAAAATTTTGCTGCATTTTTGGATATCCTTTGTTAAGGTTTTGGATAGAAAGACAGCAGCATCATTCAAGTCTTTCTTATGCTTCCAACATGTCTGCCATCGAAGAGATAACTGGTATCCCGCAAAAACAAATGCAATGATCAGAAGTGCAATTTGCATGGCCACAAGTAGTTCAACAGTGGTCAAGCCTTTATCATCGCTGAAAACTCTTGTAACGGAGCGTTTTAAACTCTGCAAGTTGCTTTCCCTGTTTTGTGCGATAAACAGATACAGTTATCTCTTGTAAGCCATTGCGATCCGTGACTTCTGTCTTTAGTAACCATTTTATTTTGCCATGGTATCTTTGTTCAACGGCTGCATCAATCGTGTTTTGCTGTAACAACAGCTCCACTTTTGCTTTGGCCAGCTCTTGTGCAACAATTTTTTCTTCTCCGGAATTATATAATGTAAACTTCCCTAAAAGCATCAATGCTGGGATTAGCACCGCCAGAAAGAGGGCATTTGCAACAATGCTTTCAACTATGGTATAGCCTTTTTCATCTTTGAAAATCAATTCAAATTCTCCTGGCTTAATACAGCAAGTTGCGGAGTGTTACCAAATTGCACTGGGAGAAGAAAATCATCCGGCAGGAAGCGCCGGTCAATGGTCGCATTGTATAGATAATTCTGATAGCGTGTTGGGGATAAATACAGTTCAAACTCCCCTGTAACGATCGATCCTTTAACGGTACCTTGCAAGTTGACAGTACCCGAGCTAAATACGATGCCTTCAACAGCGGCTGTTTTATTAATTTCAATATGTGGTTTTATTTTAGATTGTGGATTATCGCCCCCAAAATAATCTGCGATGAGTGATCCCTGAATAAAGGCATGGTCTTCAATAATTATTTGTGATTGTTGACCTTTTTCATTTTGTCCCGCGGAATTAAAAAGTATCGTTGGATAATACGTTTGTGCACGACCCTTAAACAGTATGTTTTGAGGAGAGAAAAGTTGGCCTTCGATGGTCGCGTCACCACTTACTTCAATGCCATTTGCAGCATAAAATATACATTTACTCGATTTTACATGATCTGATATATAGATTTTCCCACCTGAAACTATTTCAACAAAATCAGCGAGTGAACTCTCGCCTGCAACATAAATATCCCCGGAAACGCAGATTGTTCGTCTCCCTATTAGTTTTTCTTCATCGTGCAAAGTAATGGTTAAATTTCCATGTATAAACACGTTTTTTCCTGGAAGTTCAGTGTTTTGTTCCAAATACACGTCCTCAAATACTTGTGTACCACGGGGACTTAATAACAGGGATTGATACCGTGCGAAAACCCGTTGAAAGACCTCAGTATTGAAACCGGGAAGTT
This sequence comes from Deferribacteres bacterium, assembly GCA_020633655.1. Taxonomy (GTDB): domain Bacteria; phylum Zhuqueibacterota; class Zhuqueibacteria; order Zhuqueibacterales; family Geothermadaptataceae; genus Bioreactorimicrobium. Next base: position 55,047 of record JACKDF010000008.1, on the reverse strand, counting down.
GCGGCTTATCCTGTTTTATTACTTGACCATAAACGGGTGCACTTCCGGTAAATGGTTTTCCTTTTATCCATTCACTTTTTACACCTTGTTTTCCTGTAACAACATTCCCATAGATTGTGTTGGTCCCGGTGACAACTAAAGCATATTCACTTTTTCCAATATAAACCGCATTTGAAAAAGCAGGAATCATCTCCTGTCCAGCTAATACACTCATTGTTTCTTTAAATTTTTTATACGCAGCAGTTGAGGTAATCAAAATATAGCCGCCCCAATCTTCTACTTTCACATATGCATCAATGTTATTAATGCCTTGTGATTCCCCTATCGAAAATATTCCGATTTCTTCGCCGGTTGTTCGCCAATTTATATCCTTGTCTTCATTGCCAGCAAGCAGCCACATTGCTTTGTTAATCCCGGATTCAGCAGCATAAAAGGCTTGCTGTTGATTGTAGGCTGCTTGAATTGTTCTCTGGCTGAGAAGGTTACCTAATAAGATTCCGCCAATCATCAAACTGAATACAGATGTCATGATCAGCACAATAACTAACGCCGAACCATCTTCGTTAAGAATAAATTGCCTGATTCTCATCGTAACTTTACCGTATATTCTCTTTCTTGAAATGTGCATATAATTGCATCTTCATGTATTGCATTCAGCATTGCCCCGGAAATCGTATCACCAACTGTTGAAAAGAGCATAGCCCCATCTGGCAAGGTAATTATTGCCATTGTGCCCTTGTCATCCCGTATTAATCCACGATAGCGCAACTGGGGAAAGGGAACCTTTGTTTTGCGCACATTCTGTTTTTTGTGCTTTTGATTTGTTACGTTTTTTGTTTGTCCATTACTGGGCATTGCCTTCTGAACAACATTTAACCAATGGTGAAAAGGATCACGAAAGTCACCTTTGTACACATAAGTTGAATCACGTCTCGCAGTTTTATTTATTGTCAGTGTACTCGTTGCTAATTGTTGCATGGGTTGGTAAATTTCTTCATTATCCTGACTTACACCGATGATAATCTGGTAAAAATTATAGAGCCATAAAGACACGGCCAATACCAGCAAAATAGGAACAATGACCTTTTTATTTCTGCTATTCATTTGTGGTTTTTCAGGTAAAAGAAGCCAAGGTTTAACTCTGCTTCGATGTTTTTCGCCATCAATTTATCCGAATAAATTTGGACACCTTTCACTTTTATTATCAATCCCGTTTCTTCGAGGTGATTTATAAAACGGCTTATTCCATGATAACCACCTTTAAGGTTTACTCTCATTGGTAATTCAAACGCATGTTTAATATCCACCATAGACTCAGGCTTGATCGATGTAATTTTCAGCTTTTCTTCACGTGCATATTTATCAAATAAACCAACAATATCAGATACATGACGTTCCTGTGACTGGTTAAACATGATCGTATCCACTTCCGAACGCAGGTTTTTGATGTGTTTTAGTAAAATAACTTTTTGTGTTTGCCAGTCTTCTACATTGGCAATTTGTACACGCCCTTTTTCTATTTCATCATACATCTCGTATACAGACTGACTTGCAGGAACAACATAATCCACAATCGCAAAAATAATGAGTATGAAAAACGCAACTCCGTATACACGCCAGCGATAGCTTTCAATTATTTGTTTTATTAATTGCCAGTTCATTGTAGTTGTCCATGAAGTGTAAATTGAACCAGTGGCTTTCTACTGAATTTAGTCTGTCGCCATACTTGTTCACCCTCAATACGCGATAATCCCTGCAATGCAATATTTTTGAATAATTTGCTTTGTTCGAGATTTTTCAGAAAAATAGAAATGTATTGTTCTTTTAAGGCTATTGCTCGAAGTTCAAAGCTAGTATTGAAGGTTTTTTCCTTTTTAATTCCAGTATCAACACTCCCCAGGGAAATATCCTGGAACCAAATTCCTTCGGGTACCTGCAAACCAATTTGCTCCAGTATTTTGGCAAACTGAGTTTTTTGCGTCACTAATTTTTGTAAATTCTTATATGCGGCTTCCAGCTGATTTTTTTCTTTTTGTTTTTGTTCAAATTCTTGGACTTGTTCATTTAATTGCAGTAATTGCTCGTGAATCATCTCCAAATCATTCGCTTTTTTAACGGTTAAAAGATTGATAAGCAGCAATAATACGAGAAGAAAACTACCAACTAGTAGTACAGATTTTAAAAATACAGATTTTTCAGTTTCATTGCGAAAGTATTCAATTTTCTCTTCTGGTAGCAAATTGAGATTATTATTACCAACAATGTGTGCAAGGGCCAATCCAGCCGTAATAAGATACTCTGAGGGCAGGTCATCATAATTTTTAAGTCGATTATAGGGATGAATGCCTGCTACACTTACTTTCCGTTCATCGAAAACAATATCACTGCACTCTACAGGGTTTTCATCAAAGAACACAGCATTCTCAGGTGGGTTTTCTAAGGATCGTATCCGGTCCGTAATTGTTTCGACTGCATGGTTTTGTACACCGCCGTTAGTTACACCGTACTCAGATGTCGTGTTAATAAAATTATGATCAACGAGACGCATGTTTTCCAACGTGAGAAATCCTTGTGCCTGTTCATTTCTTGAAAAGAGCAATAGTGTCTCATTCAGAAACTCTTCTGCAGACGGTAAAAGGCTGGCTACATCAACACTACCGGGGGCCAGTCGTATAAGGTTAAGCCCAGCCTTTTCTATGATTTCCAGACGTTCATTCACATAATTTCGATTGCAAAAAGCCAGCATTAGTGTTGCGTTCGTTTCTGTAGCATGAAGTAGTTCCCATGCAAAATAAAAACGATTTAAATCCACACTTGGCGGTAGAATCTCGATTTTGTTTTCATTGATCCATTCCTGAGTGTCTCCATCAAAAGTGAGTGGGATTTCAATATTTTTAAAACGCACCTGGTTATCTGGCACGTAAGACACAACATTTTTGTATTGAATTCCCATTCGGTGCCAAAGTGTTTTTATCGCCTTGGTAATGGCGACATGTCCTTCACTAGGATTAAATTTTTGTGATCCAAATCCTTTAACCGCAACGGTACCAAAACTGGAATAAACATGTAAAAACCGAACAGAATCACTTCCAATATCGAGCCCAATTGCATGACGTGGAATTTTATCTTGCAGTAAAGTCATTCTATAATCCCATTGCCAAGTAATCCAGCTTCATTTTGATAATAAAGATGGGGAGTAATGTAAATAATTAATTCAGCTTTACTGCGGTTATGGCCTTTATTCTGAAAAAGGCGACCCAAAACAGGAACACTGCCAATGATCGGCATTCGGTCAGTTGTCTCATTGTCTGTTGTTTGAATGAGACCACCAAGGATGATAGTTTCTCCGTCTGCCAATCGCACCGTTGATTCCAAACTGCGATGATCGAGGGTTGGGGGTAATTCAGAAGTTAAAGCCCCTTTTGGCGTCGTGAAATCCTGCCTCACTTCTGCTGTGATGACTCCGGTTGCGCTTACCCATGGCGTGATGGTTAATCCAATTTCAGCTGTTATTTTTTCGAACCGTTGTGAAACTTGACTTAACACTTGATTCCCACCTACAAGCGGGCGTTCGGATTCAAGAATATAATACTGGGTTGTTCCTATTTTAATACTCGCCGGATGCCCGTTTAAGGTTGCAATTTGTGGCTGGGAGCGAATATTGGCTTTCCCTTGCTGATCCATTGCCCGTATATTCAGAAAAAAATTGGAAGGCAACTTACCAATGCTTTTAATTCCTAGTTTAGGGGCATAAAACTGCAAACTTTTATTGAGTTCACCAGCATTTGCAGACATGTTTATTTCAGGGAAAAGTAATCCACTACTGGTGGAATCGGTCGAACTGCCATACCCCGCGGTTACTCCTAATTCTGCCTTGTCGGTATTATTGAAATCGACGACCAATACCTCAAACAATATTTGAGCGATCGGCTGGTCAATTTCATCAATTAATGCTTCTACTTCACGAATGACTGATTGCGCACCGGTGACTAATAAACCGTTTTGTTCTTTGACTTCGACCAGTGTGGCATTTTTGGTAATGGATTCAGGTAATAAATCTTTGATTCCTTCCACTTTTAAATGTTTGAGCTCAACAAGTTTAATAGACGAAATACCCGAAATTGTTTTATCACCGATAAAGTAGATATGTCCTTCGCGCCGGTAAGTATATTCTGTCCCCTTAAATAGATAATCGAGTACTTGATCAAAGGTTAATTGCCTACAGTGAGTTGTTATGGTTCCTTTAGTCGTTCCATAGAAAAAGATGTCAACACCGATTTGACTGGCAATCTCCCGAATGACATGATCAAGATTTCCATTGGAAACATCCAGTGTAATCAGGCTGTCTTTTACATTGACCCAAAAGGATCGAGTGCTCCTTTTACCTTGTTTTGATTCACCTAAATCATAGCGATCAACAACGAATATCTCTCCTTGTTTGCGAAAGGTAAAACCTTGTGATGTAAGCAGTGTTTTTAATCCATTTTCAAAATCAACATTGTGGATAAAACCAGAGATATCCCCTTCAACGCCCTTGTTGAGTATGATGCTCTTGTTTGTGGCTTCAGAAACAGCCCTTAAAACACGGGAAATCGGTTCATTTTCAATATCGACGAGTAGTTGGTTGTTCTTGTACTCAACTTTAAGCGGTTTAGCTTCTGGTTCAAGGTCCACAGGCATGAGTATCCTGTAAATACTATTATTGTATTCCAGATTTAGACCGTTTTCTTCTGCGATAAACAGCAGCGCTTCATATGCGGGAATATTGGAGAGCCTCAATGTGACGCGCTTATCAATTCTGTCATCCACGAGAATATTGAGATCATATTTCGTCGCAATCATTCGTGTAACTTCTTTTATTGGTGTATCTTTAACATCAATAAGTTGAATGATAGTTTGATTGGGGGCCGTTTGCGATGTTTTATATATCTCTTTAGCAGAGATGGTATCGCTTTTCGAAGGTTGTTCCTGTGGAAAAGTCATTTTTACACAAAAGAACAATCCTACAATAACCAGGATAAAATGCTTAAAAATTGTCATCAATTCCCAATGTAGTAAATGGTCGTTTTTCTACATCAGAACGAAGCCGGCAAGGTGCAGGGCGAGATGTGATAGAAGTTCTGATTGAAAATAATTATTTGTTATCCAACAACCCGCAGCATTTCATCCTGTGATGTAATTCCTTTCTCGTACATCTTTTGGGCTGAGTCTGCAAGTGTTCTCATGCCATCTTTTATCGCTTGGCTGCGTAATTGACTAACCGTCGCTTTTTGATGGATGAGTTCCTTAATATTGTCCGTAACTTCCATAAGTTCAAATACAGGAATTCTTCCTGAATATCCCGTGAAATTACAGTTATCACATCCTGTGATCCCTTTATTATTTTCCTCCGGTTCATTTTTTGAGCAGAGTATACATTTTTTCCGAATGAGTCTTTGTGCCAATACCATTCGCACTGATCCTGTTATTAGATATGGCTCTATTCCCATGTCGATTAATCGGCTCAATGTTGCAGGTGCATCATTGGTATGCAAGGTACTGAACACAAGATGACCAGTTAATGCAGCACGGACAGCGATCTCCGCAGTTTCCTTATCCCTGATTTCCCCAACCATTATTATATCCGGGTCCTGCCTTAAAAAAGTGCGCAATGCCCCAGCAAAGGTATAACCAATATTTGCTCGAACATGACTTTGGCTGATCCCATCCAGATTGTACTCAATAGGATCTTCGATGGTGAGAATATTGACACCTTCACAATTAAGATAGTTTAATGCAGCATACAGCGTTGTCGTTTTACCACTACCAGTTGGGCCGGTTACTAAAATGATACCATTGGGCACATTGATATTTCGTATAAAAATCACTAATTCTTCAGCGGCAAAACCAATAGTATTGATATCAAGCTGTAATTTTTCTTTATCGAGAATTCGGAGAACGATTTTCTCCCCAAAATCAGTTGGTAGGGAGGACATACGGATGTCAAGCGTACGATTATTGCGCCTAACGCGTATACGACCATCTTGTGGGCGTCTTTTCTCTGCAATATCCAAATCTGCCATGATTTTTAAACGGGAAACTATGGATTGTTTCCGGTCTGGTGGGAAACTCTCAACTTCCTTCAATACACCGTCAAGCCGGTATCTGACACGATAGCGGCTTTCAAATGGCTCGAAATGAAGATCACTTGCCTCAAGTTCGATAGCATTGGTAATTAATTTGTTTATAGTGGAAACTGCAGAAAAAGAATCTGAGTTAAGAGTATCTGAGAGTGAGCCATTGCTTGTTTCATTTACTCTGGAGAGTGCTGTAAAGTATTGACCATTGTTTGAACTTTTTTTGTGGGTTTTGTTATCAGTTTGTTGACCATGCTCTTGATAATATTTCTTTTGAACTGTGGCAAACTCTGATTTAGAACAGATTTCAAAAATGACAGAATAGCCAAATAAAAATTCAATATCTGTTTCCAGTTTAGAATCGGACTGAATTGTTAATATAGTAAGCTGATTATTCTGAAATGAAATTGGTATATTCTGATTAAGCAGGATGGGTGTGGAAGAAAAATAATGATGTATATCATCCGGGATTGAATTCATGAGGTGCCCAACTCAAAATCTATTTAATTTCGATACCTTAAAAATTAATACAAACGCATATTAAAATATCTATTTTGTATTTTTTTGCAAGAAAAAATTTAAAAGACAAATTAGAATTAAAAAAGATTGGATCAATAAAATATGAAAATATAAATAGTTAATATACTCAAAATAAATCTGTAAATTTCGTATTGAGACTATAGCTTCAAACTTTCACAGGTAAAATCATAATCAATATCAGCTCTAGCCGATTCCTTTTGTTTGATAATGTATGTTAAATTTTATTAAAAAGAAACATCTGCTACTAATGTATTGTAAATCCTTTTTATTGTTGAAATTGAATCCCCTGATATGCAGGAACTCACACTGTTCGATCTATTTTTCTTTGGCAATTGCTTTTCGTCCATTAATTCGGTCATAGCTCTGGATTTTGATAATTCAAGGAATTTAAAAGCGTTTGTAAACTCGTTTTTTGCCACATAGATTGCAATGAGTTGATTAAAGACATCAATTTTGTTTTTTACATAAGGTACTCGGAAATCAATGGACATTTTATTCCGTACGTGCATAAGATTTTCAATGGAGAGCTGATAATAATTACTCGCCATTGGGATATCATTTAAACCTAATTCAAATAAATTTCCCAAATTTGAATAAGCTGCCCACAAACCTTCATGATCTTTTGTCTTAGTGAAAAACATTATTGCTTTTTCATGACAATCTCGGCTTTTATCGAAATTTTTCATCTTGTCATAAACAACCCCGAGAGCAGTCAATGAGCTGGCGTGATCATTTTCAAATCCATATTTTTCACATATTTTGATCGATTCAAGAAAATACTGCTCAGCTAATGATAATTGGTCACTGCGGTTATATGTGGTCGCTATGTTGTATAGAGACAATTCAATGTCATCAGGAATGCCAATTTCTTCTCGAATTGTAAGACTTTCTTCGAACGAATTAATAGCATCATAATAATCCCCCAGTTCTCGCATTACCAGACCGTACAAATCCAATACATGTGCTTTTTCATATTGATTATTGACAAACCTGGAAAGCTCCAAGGCATTATCAAGTAAATTGGAAGCATCATCAAGACGATTGAGAGCAATATATACATTAGCAAGATTGGTGAAAATATGTTGTTTGTGAAGCGGTGCATGCAAATCTTTAACAGCATTAAGTGCACTCAAAAACTGTTCTTCGGCTAAATGATGTTGATCCTGCAAAAAACTAATGCCACCAAGCAAGGAGTAACACTCTGCAATACCACCCGGATTATTCTGTTTGATTTGCAATTTTAAGGATTGTTTGGTAAGAATTTCTCCCTTTTCAAGATAACCAGCAAGCCTATATGTGTTAGCTAAAAACTGCAATGTATACGCTTGTTCAAGGGGTTCATCCTGTTTTTTAAATATTCGAAGTGCTTTTTTGAAATAGGCAGTGGCTTGTTTAAAATCATTTTTTGCTGAATAAACCAGACCCATATTATTGTATTGGATGGCTAGTTGTTGGGGGTTTCTTAGATTTTTGTAATGCGATTTTGAACTCTTAAACCAAAGCTCAGCCTCATAAAATTGGTTGCGTAAGTAATACGCCATTCCAATATTTGCTGAAGCCGATGCTTGTATTTCCAAATCATCTAGCATTTCAGCTATTTTAATTGCTTTGCGATGAAATGGCAATGAACGTTTATAATAACCCAGGGCTTGTAAAACTTCACCGATCTGATCAAGAGTATAGGCTTCATATTGTTTGTCTACACCATTTCGAAATTCACATAGCGCAATACGATAGGCTCTAAATGCCTCGCGTAGTCGATCTGCTTCATGCAGGTTTATCGCCTTTTGAAGCAGTTGTTGATTAGCTGACAATGTTCGTCTCGTTCTTTAAATTCACTGTTTAGAGTTACGCAAACATAATCGTAAATTTGATGCACAAAAACAAGGTTGGGCATCAGTAAGAAATTTCGCGATATTTTTTCTCAGGGATTATTCTCCGATGACAAGTTCGTATTCTTCTCCTAGTTGTTCTCGTTCGATAATGTACAACTCCCAAAACAAATCATTTACCATACGTTTATAAATGCAAGATAATTGAATGGCCTGTCTTAAATTGGGATTCCTTTTGCCTTTTTCCCAACGATGAATTTGAGATGGGGATTTTAATCCGATAAGATGTGCTACCTGTTTTTGGGTAAGCCCCTGAGCTTTGCGATATTTCCATAAACGGTTTTGTATCGACGAATGCTTTTCCTGCATAAGCATCGTTTTGTAATATTAAATCTTCGACCTATCTTTAGTGTAACAATGAATGCAGGTTTTGTGAGTATGGACAATTTGCCTTCGTTGGCAAATTTAGCGGCACAAATGAAAATGGTCTATAGATAATTATTTGGTATACCGTTACGAATCCTGCATCAGAATCAAGATGAAAGTATACTCTATACGTATCTCATTAGATTTATCGCATATTAAAACTAAAAACATATATAATGAGTGGCCTTCAAAATATAGCATGCCATGGTTCTTAATTTGCTTAACCATTTTTGCTTGTTTGTCAATAATAATATCATTTCATTAGAAATCACAACGAAAACTATCGACGTATTTGTAGGGAAAATATTAGCACGTGGGCTTCAGGCAATATGCCTTCAATCTTTTCTTGGTGTGGAATTTACACATTATTAACATATCAAGACATTTTAAAGTTTAGTGGTGTTTTTTATATAAAATACTGATATCCTTTACTCGTTCAATATAATATATTATGGCTAATACAAAAGTGGGTTTACCTTCGATACACGAATTACCGCTTTCAGAGATTGGCGGAACAGATGCTAGGCGGGGATTTGATTACCAGGATGATGTCGCTGCTGCTTTTTGCCTTGAAATGCTTGCATCAAGTGGTGTTTTGCAAGTTCAGTGTGAAACTTATGACGATATAACTCTTATTTGGCAAAACGATTCAACAGAAAAAGTCGAGTTTGTTCAGGTAAAAAAAATTGATTTGGATCAGTTTTGGACAATTGCAAAACTTTGTGAAAAAGAAAAAGGTGATGGCTCTTCCATACTAGAAAAGTCTTTAAAAAGGGAAGGATGTGCAGAAGAATGCATTTTTAGAATTGTAACTGATGTAGACGTGAAAAAAGAACTTGACATCCTGACATATCACAAAGATGATCAACGCCGAGATATATCTTCAATTGATTTCAAGGAATTATGTGATGCTGTTTCCAAAAAAATTGGTGATTTTAAATCACCAAAGGGCAATGACTGTATTCATTGGTTGCATAACACATATTGGGATGTCAGGGGATCTCGTAACGCTCTAAGAAATGCTAATCTTCTTTTGTTACAAGAATTAATAAATCGTCAAATGGGAGAGTATTTGGCTCCTGACCAAGCAGATAAGATCTACAATAAATTGTTACGCAAAGTGCATGAGGCGGCTAGCCCTGAAAAAAAGGCGAATCCGAATGAAAAAATTATAAATAAAGATGACTTTCTTGAATGGCTTACGGAAGTTGTAAACGATCAATTGTATCCGGGGACTATCGGAAACGATAAACTAAAAAAGAAAATGATAGAGGCAAATCTACCTGAAGCATCAATAAGCACTGCTATTGAACAACGGAGAAGATACCGAAAGGAGCGACTTTGTTCAACCTATCTGTCTATTGTGGATGACGAGAAGTTAGAAAGTGATGTGTTGGCACAATTGCATCATGCTTATTCACAACTTGAGGCTCAAAAAATTAATGAAACTGGCGTTCAATTCCACCTCCGTTGCCTTGAATTATTAAAAACAATTAAAGATTCCTATTCCGAAACGGAGGCTCTCCCCTTGTCTTACTATCAAGGGTATATGTATGACATAACTAATCGATGCCTTCATCGATTCTCGCGAGAAATCTTATGAAGTCAATTCTCAATCTTTGGAACTATCCTGCAGGAAAGACATTAATGTCTGATGATGTTACTGAGTTTCATGCTGCCCGTTTGCTTATATTATTAGAATTTTGTGGAGCAAATGGTCATATTGATGGCCTTACTAAGCTGGCAAAATTAGATTTTTTCGTCAGATATCCTGATTTTTTTAACAGGATAAGCAGCTTTATAGGGCAGACAACAAAATCGTCCACAGAACACGTCGAATCAAAAATGATTCGCTACCGTTATGGGCCATGGGATAAACGATATTATGATATTTTATCATATCTAAGGTCAAAAGATATGATCTTGGTTTCCAAGCACAAAAACGGGGCTTTTCGATTTCAACTTACAGAGACAGGAAAAAAAATTGTTTTAGAAATTAGTTCTTTATATGAATTTAGGTTATTAATTGAACAGATGAAAACTGTAAAAAAAATACTGGGAAATAAGAGTGGTTCGGCATTGAAAAAAATCATATATGAGGTTTTTCAAGACGAAGTGACCCAAAAATTGTTTGATGAGGTCATATAAAATGAGTGTAAATTCACTTATCATAAAAAAAATGATGCGATTTCCAAAAACTGTTATTGAAGACGAGATATCATTAATTCCGGGTGTAAATATTTTAGTCGGTGAAAAAGATACCGGTAAATCCATGTGGCTTAAAATGCTTGATTTTATGCTAGGTAAAGATAAAGGAGTAGAAAAGTCATTTGGATCGAAATTGGCTGAAAAATATGATTCTGCTAGCGTCATTGTTGATATTGCCGGGAAAGAAACTTTAGTTGAGCGGAGGTGGAAGGAAAAGGGATTACTAAATAAAATTATCGTAGATGGTACACCGATGCTGTCAGAAGAATTTTCAAATGAAATCTTAGAAAAGTTAAATATACCAATTCTGAATTTTCCAAAAGGAAATCCTTATACCGAAAGGAAATGGCCTTCTTTAAGCTTCAGGACATTACTTAGACACATTTATAGGCGTGAAGATTTTTGGAAGGACTTTGCAGATAAGCAATATGATAGTGAACAGCATGCAGCTTTGAGCCTATTTGCAGGTTTTGCGGACAAATTATTCCCCGATAAATACGGTGATCTGGTCTCAAAACAAAAGAAAGTTAGCACTCTGGAAGTTATGAAGGATCAATTTGTTGACATGCTTCAAGAAGTGTCAAAGGAATTGATAGTGTCAAAAGATTTAACTGTGGCTTTTACATCCGAATCCATCCAAAAAGCAAAAGAGAATCTCAGAGAACAAATTGATAATCTCCACAACAAACGTAAAATTATTCTTGAAGACCTTCAGCAAAAGGCACTAACTGAAACACAAAAAATGGAAAACGGATTACATCTCGATCAAGTTAATCAAATAAGTGAGCAGATTGTGGAATACCGAGCACGTGTTAAGGACTATTCCATGAATCTATCTCAGGCAAGAAATAGATTGAACGAACTTAGATCATATTTCGAGGTTGTACAGAATGAAGAAGAAAAGTTAAAAAGAGTTCAAAGTGCTGGTAGTATCATAGGAAATCTGAAGGCAAAGCATTGTCCTGTTTGTGATAGTCTCGTTGAACACAGACATACAAGCGATGGTACCTGTTATTTATGTAAAAATCCTCAACAAACTAATGATAAAGCGATTGAGGGAGGACTCGCAAGAGTTGAATTCGATCTGAGGCAACTTAGGGCAGAACGCATAGAGCTTGCGGAACTTATTTCAGAGCTGGAAAAAGAAGAAAAGGTTAGTATTACAGAAAAACGAAATATTGAAACTGAAATTCAAAGATTAAAAAGTCATTTGAAGCCAATCAATATGGTGATTGCAGCGATCCTACCCCCCGAAATTGGATTAATAGAACTGAAAATAGGTGGATTAGAAGAACAAATATTGCAGCTTGATCGAATAAATGAAACACTGAAAAAAAGAAGTGGTTTATCTAAGCAAATAACAAAGATTGAAACAGAAATTTCAACACTTCAGGCAGATTTAGAAAAATTGAGATGCAAAATTGATTTTCAATCTGCAAGTGACACTATAACAGATAGCATGAATTCCTACCTAAATGCATTGAATACCGATGATCCTAGCAGATGGACAAAAGGAAAAGTTGCTTTCAAGATTAAGGATCGTAGCTTTGATGCATTTGTTGCAGGTGACCAATGGTCATCTGAATTAGGTGCAACATCAAAGGTTCTGTTTCTATTATCATACCATTACAGTCTAATAAGTTTGTTCAATAAAGAAAATTTTCTGTACCCGGGATTAGTCATTTTAGACTTTCCTCCTCAATTAGCCGATGGGACATCAATTGCCGATAAAGAAAACTATCTTATTGAACCGTTTATCAATTTGCTCGCAAAACCTGAATATTTGAATACTCAGGTTATTGCGGCAGGGAGATCCTTTCAAGGTTTGGAAAATATAAACAGGATTAAACTAAATCACGTATGGACATGAAATAATTGTACTTCCACACACATAAACAGAGTTAGGCTTGCTCTGAATAACGTTATTATGTATATTCATGCGACCTTTTAACCCGGAAGGATGATATATTGCGACCAATCTATTCTTTACTCATTTTTCTACTTCTATGCTTTCCTATTTTTGCTCAGGCACAACAAAAACAGCAGCCTGCCAAACTCCCCATAATCGAAGAAATACTCGAATGGCCGGAAGATCAAATCGACATCGGATTTTCATCACTCATTTTGGCCAAAGAATTTTATCCCGATTTAAATATCGAGTTTTTTCTCTACTCTTTCGATTATATGGCTCAGCGTTTTCAGGATTATTTCGGAAAGCTTGAATCGAAGGATGAACGCATCAGGGCATTGAACACATTCATTTATAAACCGGGTCCCTGGAATGATAACATCACTTTCCAATATGACAACGAAGATTTGCATGTTCAAAAACTGAGCAATAAATTCATCAATGGTTATATCTCTACCAAAAAAGGTTCTTGTATTACTATGCCTATGCTTTACATTATTCTCGGTGAACGTTTAGGTTGGTCAATTTATCCGGTACGATCTGCTCGACATTTTTTTGTTCGCTATGTATCCAAAAATTTGGAATTCAATTTTCAGGATAATATTGAAGCAACAAGCGGTGGCAACTACATTTCTGATGAACAATATCAAAAAGATGTTTTTATTCCTGAAAAAGCGATAAAAAATGGTGTTTATCTCAGGACGTTGACAAAAAAACAGTTTCTTGCTTCGCTGTTGGCAATGAATGCGAATGAGCATTTTGTAAATGGTAATTTCGAAAAAGCAAAACATTATTTTAAACAGAGTATGAAATATGATCCAACGTTTTCCATGGCCTATTGGAATTATGGAGCGATTCATTTTGAACAAGCAAAAAAGCTTGAAAAAGAATTGAACAGCCAAGCTAGAGCTATTAAAAAACGCTATTCTGCAATGCAGGTCACTCAAACAAGTGAATGGAATCAAGTCGGTGCAACTCCGAATCAGCGTAAACAAACAACTGCTCTCTCCACGAATCCCCCCCAAACACCACAACCTTTTGTATTCGATCAGCCAACTGTAACCGGATTGAAAATCCCCAATAAAAAAAATCAACCACAGACTTCTTCGCAACCGCATCAACAGCTGAATCCCCAATTAGCTCTACAACCCGAATTTCAACAAGAAATTACCGAACTTGAACAAAAGTATATTCCACAAATATTAGCCAATATCGAAACCTATAAAAAGTACAAAGCCAAAGCTGAAGAGCTTGGAATTGTAAAAAAATACCCAGAAGAATTCTTTCAGAAACAAGCTGAAAGCATCAAACGATTCAATGAAAAAGGAGGTTATTGATCTGATGAAAACGATGAAACTGATTTTGGTATTCGCCGTGACTTTGCTGTTTACGCAGAACATTTTTGCTGGACGCTATTATGATGCATCAACCGGTAGATTTTTAACAGTAGACAAACTTGCGAACAAATTCCCTGCTTGGTCGCCGTATAATTATGCGCTTGATAATCCGTTGAAGTATGTCGATCCGGATGGAAATCAAATCAAAAATACTTCCCAAAACAATTACGTTGTTTGGGTTGCTTGGAGCCAGGCAAAAAGCAATAACTATAAATATATCAACGAGGGTGCAGGACTCGTGGGCCCTGGTGCAACAGGTGGTGGGACAGTACATGATTTTGCCGTTGTTTATAATGTTGATGAATCCGGCAAGGCAACACTTCAAACCGATTGGGCAAAAACAAAATACGCTGAATTAGGAGGTACTTGGAATGTTGATAACGATGGTAATATCAGCACCTATTTTGGAAATACAATAGCTGTGGAAACAATGGAACCAAAACAACAAAAGGGCATCAAAACAAATAATCTAAAAACTTTGACAGCACAGATCGGCGGTTTAAGAAAGCAAATTCAAGGTCAGATTAAGAAGCTCCAGCAAAAAATTACAAATTGCAAGAATTGCGATGCGGCACAGTTGGGCGAGCAGCTTCTGGGCTATCAAAATGCGTTGACCATTGTGAATCAAGCGCTAACAGATTTAACCAATAATTCTGAAAATGAGAAAGAAGAAAAAAAAGATGATAACTAAACCAAAGAAAGCTTCAAGGCATCTATGAAAGTCACATTTAAACCTACAATAATAGCACTACTACTGATCTTAGTAGGTACAACTGCGTATTTCAAATGGCCTATTGTCGATTTAGAATTTGAAAAAAGGCTCAACGAAGTAATCGCGAACCCAGACGGGGTTCGCAAGTTCGATTTAAATCCTTATTTTTCAAACCGGGAGTTTTTTGGCATTTGGGATAACCAAATCTCATTTGAGATTTTTGGAACGATCGTCTTGCGATGGCATATTGAGAAAATTCCCAAAGGAATTGGAAAACTCACAGCTTTAGAAGAATTGACAATGGGAGGATGTGGTATTCAAAGACTTCCTCAAGAATTTCAGCAATTAACAGAACTAAAAGAACTTGCTATTGGAAGCAACCGATTTTCAGAGTTCCCTAAAGTTGTTTACGAACTTCAGAAATTAGAATATCTCGAAATTGGCTGGAACAATTTCAAAATGCTTCCTGAAGGAATAGGGCAACTTATAAATTTAAAAATTCTATATTTACATTATAACAATCTATCTCATTTACCATTTGATTTTTGGGAACTGGTAAACCTTAGACATTTATGGCTTCATGAAAATGAATTTCAAATCTTATCGAATGAAATAGGACAACTTCAGAATCTTGAAATCCTTCGTTTGAACGGCAATTTATTAACTGAAATACCGAAAGAGCTTTTTCAACTCCCAAAACTGGAACGCCTTTTCTTGGAAGACAACAAGATCACAGCCTTACCCGATGATATTAGTGGGTTGGAATCTCTGCTTGAACTGAATCTTTCAGGGAATCCAATTGAAAAGCTTCCGAGCAATATTCAAAAACTACAAAACCTCTATATGTTACGACTGAATGATACCAATATCAGTTCTTTGCCGAGAGAATTATTACAATGTCCAATGCTCAATTCGGTGCATTTAAAAGGATCGAAAATAAATAGTATTTCTGATGAATTTAGGGAGAAAGCTCGGTTTGACATCTATCTAGAATAAAAAACTGAAATTACGATTGATGACCAAAAGTATAACCAAATCATGCACTCTGACCCGAAGGGCTCGGCCGTAATTTTTACGTTCGAGCGTTTCGTTTTAGTTTTGTTGCAAATTGATACTCTGTGCATACCCTCCTTCGGTCAGGTGATGAAGGAGTTATACTTTACCATAGCAAAAGGAGGACAAGCATGTTTAAAATCATGGCTTCACTTCTACTGATTGGCTTGATTTGTTCCCCGGTGTTTACGCAGCAAGGCAAATACGACGATCTCAACATCGACAAAATTCTCACAATGCCGGAAGAAGACATCGATCTCGGAATCGCGTGTTTGGTTCTCGCCAAAGATGCCTATCCAAATCTGAACATTCAACGCTTTGACAATATTTTGAATTTCATGGCACTCCGAATCAACCTGCTGATGCAAGGCAATACTGTGCCCGAAGCCCGAATCGGGATGATGAACACGTTTCTGTATCGCTCCGGCCCGTGGAACGATTCGTTGACCTTCACTTATGATCTGGATGATCTTGAAGCCAATCAGAAAAACAACCAGTATCTCAACGGTTATCTTGCTACTAGAAAAGGCTCATGTATCACCATGCCGATGCTGCATTTGGTACTTGCGGACAGACTCGGTTGGCCGATGCAGGCGGTTCGCAGCCCAAAACATTTCTTTATCCGCTACGTCGATGCAAACCTGCCCGATGGCAATGTCGAAGCCACGTGCGGAGGCGGTTATGTTGCTACTGAACGCTACATCACTGATACAAATATTCCTGAGCAGGCGATAAAGAACGGCGTTTATTTGCGAACGCTATCGAAGAAAGAATATATTGCCTCGCTTCTGATTAATAATGCACGACATTATCATGAACGTGAGCAGAATCTTGAAAAAGCGATGAATTACACGGCTATGGCGATATCGATTGACTCGACATTTTCATCCGGCTATTGGAATATGGGGCATTACTACTACTTCTATGCACAAAAACTGGAGATAGAAATGTTGAGCGAGCTCGAAATTGCGAATATGATGTTTACAAAACCAACTCAGCCATGGGAACAAAATATTCCTAATCCATCACCCTATTCGAATACAAACTCACTTCGAGAGGCAATGAAACTGCCGGAACCACCGAAACCGAGCTTGTTTCCACCTGGCTATAAACCGTCTTCGACTTTGGCAGATCTTCCGCATCACAATACGCCACCTCAGCAAAGTTTAACGCTACAGGAGCAGCAACAAAGGGCCATTCAAAAAGACAACGCCGAGATTTTTAGAAGCAGCGTTCGAGCAAAGTGTGTGCCACAAATCAAGGAGGCGCTGGCACGCTCGGATTGGTATATTAACAAGGCGAAAGAACTGGGAATCGTGACGAAATTCCCCGAAGAGTTTTTTCTGAAGCAGGCTGAAAGTATCGAAAAGTTCAAGAAAACCGGTGAATTCTAATCAACAAAACCAAAACACTAAGGAGGCCATTATGTGTCGTATGAAACAAGTTCTCTGTCTGATTGCCGTTATGCTTTTTTCGGTAAGTTCTGCATTTGCGGGTCGGTATTACATGCCAGATGTCGGTCGCTGGGCAACGCCTGATCCGTTAGCAATGAAAATGCCGAGTTGGTCCCCTTATTCGTATACATTTGACAACCCGTTGAAATATATCGATCAGGACGGGCGAATTCCTATTCTGCCTTTGTTAGTAAAAGCCGGAGCCAACGGCGCGGCCGATTTGCTAGCCCAGGCATCGATGAATTACTTGTTTGACCCCAACATTGCGTCGGCGAGCGATGCGTTTGGCAGCGTAAACTATTGGCAAGTTGGGCGTTCCTCCGCAGAAGGTTTGATCCCCTGGAAAACTCCCGGCGGACGGTTAGGGAGAGCGGCTGCAACTGCGACAGGTGATGTTCTGGTGAATGCACTGAACGCTGGCTCTGACTATTCTCAAGAACAAGCCTTGCAAGATTTTGCGACTGGGTTTCTCGGAGATTTGGCTGGCGGCGGCGTTGGGGAGTTGATAAATAAATATGGCGGTATGGCTGTAGCAAATGGTTTTTTAAAAGCAGGACTCGAAATTCCTCAGTCAGTCCTAAACTCTGCAAGTTCATTAAGTGGTCTTAGTGTTGGCGACCTGCGAAGGGTTAATTTAGGGGGAGTAAGTAAACTGGGCGGCGGCATCAACAGTAGTTCCGTAGCATTAGGCGGTAGTGGCTTTGGTGGTAGTAAAAGTATGGCGAATGGTAAAAAAATCGTCGTATCCAGACTTTCTAATGGCAAATATGAAGTAAGAGTTGTTCAAGTTCAGAATGGTAAAGTGGTTAGCACCAATACAACCAGCGGAACCGCAAAACAATTGGGCTACGAAAACTTGGATGAATTGTATGATTCTGGTCGAGCAAATCATTTCATTGGAAATTGAGGGCACAGTAAGATGATAAAACAAATCTTTATTGAGCGTGACGTGTTAGTTGCTGAATTAGGTGAAATATATAGTAACGACACAATCAGCGCCATTGTGAACTTACTAAAGAATCCACAGGTTTTTTCTTCAAAAGGGGTAGTTGTGGATTTTAAATTATTGCGGGGAGTAGACAGCTTAGGCCCCGAGTTATTTTGGCTAAAAAGAGAAATGCAGAAAAAACAGAAGACAGATTTGATTTTCTGCAATCTCTCGGATGAGCTTGATGAAAGACTAAACACTTTTGGGGTCGAATCAGGTTATGAACCTATCCAAAACTTTGAGAGCAAAGAGAAAGCAATAGACTTTATTCTCTCTCAATAGGTTTTGTTCGTTCAAAAGCTGCCAATAAAGGCGCGCAAAGTATAATCGTGTAGGCGGCTCCGGACATTAAACCGGAGTGCGCCTCTCACACCACCGCTCGTACGGGTCACGTAAGCGGCGGTTTTGCTGCGCATAATCTTCGATTTATGAACCAACAGTCTTCCGAACTTTCAGATAGTATGATTCCAATGACATGTATCCCCGACTTTCCAAGCGACTAATCGTGATCGTTGTACTCAATATCGGACTACATGCCACTGCCCATCTTCCCATACGCGTTCTGCTCCATGCATAAGCCATCCCTTTCGGAATTCCTAAACGCATAAGATTCTTCATCTTGCCTCGCCGAACTTCGTTTTCCGGTTTGGTTTCTTCCAATCATGCCAGATACAGCCACGTAAACGGCGACGAATCCAGACATCAATGACTCTCAGCTTTGCATGCATATTCGCGTATTTACTTCGTATAATCTTCGATTTTGAAGTAATGCATCCAACCTTTCATCACCTGGTTCAGTTTTGCTATCCGTTCATCGAAGGTCATTGGGGTGGTCATGATTTTCCTCTGTCTTTCGACTGTGTTCCGTTTCGTGAAAGGCTTGAAGCAGACTCGGATTCTCCCTTCAAACATCTGCATTCATCCCAACTCAATTCGGAACGGGTTCATGTTCTGCCCTTCACCTTGCCCCGTGAGATATGGTAAACTCAAAGGCAGCGCCCCGATAAAGATCAGTATCTCACGGGGCATGTCCAACGCATTACCGTTGGCATTTGGCTACTATGGCTTCAGCTGACTTCTGTCATTCAACCAAGGGCGTTTTCTCATCCTTCTGTCGGGCAATCAGTCGTAAACGGCTGGCGACGACAGATGACAGATCTCCCCGGGTAAGGCACATATCCTTGAATCTATTCCGGCTGCATCTACATAGCAAAGTTTGTTGGCTACGGGCTTTGTAAAGATGTGGTTACTCACCCACGAAGCTATGCCTAATATGCAGTTTCTATTCGTCCGTACAGATTCTTGCAGTCCCGCTTCCTTCAGATTTCCAGTCACCCGGAACACCCTTGCGACTTGCTAATGGGCTTCGCCAACTCGCCCATAAGGGACTTGCACCCTCTGGATAATCTGCGTATATTTCGATAATCAAAATATACACGTGCCATGCCGGGCACACACAAGTAGCTGCTCTTGACGGCGGGGGCGCCGTGCAAAATACCAAGTTGGGTGCTCGTTTCAAGTTATGTGGTGAAATGACGTTCTGTGCTCGAACTCCCCGCCGCAAGAGAGCCACACCGTTATGCTAAATAAATTGTTCTTTACCACACAATCGTGCTTGTATAATATGTGCAGAATCGAAACGTACCATAGCAACTAATGATTCTCGCGTGAAGGTAATTATGCGTAGATATAATAAATTTGAAAACCTGATTTTAAATTGATAGAGACTCTTTTTCAATAAAAATTCCCGACTCATCTCAAGAAAAACTGACTCCAGTCATTTCTGAAAGCAAATTTCTTCCACGCCTGAACATGCCAGAACGTGTGACAATGCTTTATACGCGCATTGCGATGAATCGGGAGTTGAGTTATTTCCCATTTGTAATTTTAGATAGGCTAATCCAGCGGCGATTGCATCAAAAACATTTAACCAATACAGTTCCTTCCAACGTTTATCCTGCTCCAAATAAATGTTTAGCTCTGGATAATGGGATACAATTTTTCTTGCTGTCGTCAGCTTGTTTACTTTGCCACTTCCACAAATGATCTTTCGTATCGTCTTTGGATTATAGCTTGAAACAGGCAGCTTATTGGCTTTTGCTATTTCTTTGATGGTGTTGATGCAGCAATCAAACAGTTTACTACCTAATTGACTCACCCAACCGTTCTCGAGAACAATTTCCTTAATACTGTAATCAGCAATAAGTTTATTTAAATACTTTGCAAGTGCGTCTTTCAATGCACTTTCGGGACGGAATTGTCGAAGCGATTTTACGGCGTAGTAAACCAATTCTTTGCCTTCTAAAATAGCTATACCCATTTCCCTTGCTCCTGGATCAATTGCCAGGAGTCTTTTGGGTTTGTGATTTTTCTTCGGCATATTGTCGGACAAGAAACGCAAAAAATGCAGTGCGTGATTTTCTGATTTTAGAATCTGGTACTTTTTGTGTTTCAACCACTGCCTGAATGATGACATCTGTTGGATAACTTTGGCAAAGCGACTCAATGATCTTTTGCTGGTCAGGCGCTTTGAACAGCTCCACAATTTTGCCACTCAATTCAGGCAGCGGCAATTTTGTCAATTCTGTTTCTAATTTTTTCGACCTTTGATTTTTACTTGTTGTTTTGTTTTCGGGGATATTGCTTTCAGTGGATTCTCGTTCTTTCATCCAACCGGAAATTTTCAAAATCAACTCCTTCCCTTGTTTCTTCACACTGATGTATTGGTGCCTTTTTAGCACCGCAATCCAGTTCCTTATGACCTGTTCAGCTACATTGAATTTCTCTGCGATAACATCTGCTGCAACGACTAACTTTCCGGTGTTTTTATTGGCGTGGACATTGAGATAAAGGTAAAGCCACAAAGCCATGCGCATTTGTTGAAAATGTGCATCCAGTTTTTCTTCAAAGATTCTTTTTAGATTGGCCAACATAGCGTTATTGTAAAGTTAATTCATGGGGATTTTAGAAGGCGTATCATCAAAAGATTTGGGACATCGGAGAATAAACTTGCTTTCCTGATTCAGAGAGTCAGTCAGGTGGTACGCAACCAAACTTCTGATCTCAAGCATTTTCAAACTAGATTTTATGGCTCTCCGACTCAAATTTGCTTTCTTTGCAAGGCTTTCAAAGGAGATCTCCAAATACTGTGAATCTGGATCAGCAAACCAGTACAAGGTCATAAACAACTTGATTTCCTTCGGCGACATCGTCATCCAATGGGGATTGAGTGTTTTTCTTAAAATGTATCCGTCATCCATAGAGTTAAATTTAGTGAGAATGATTGCATACTGTAAGTATACTCGACTCAATAAATACCATAAGAAGGTGAAAACAACATTCATTGGTTACTCTTGTGGATACCATTTTTCATTTTCTGAATCATAGTAGATTTTGCCTTCTCGCTTTAGTTTTATAAGCTCAGAAATGTTCGTAATTCTCTTCCCTTGATAAATCACAAAGGATTCTGACGGTGATTCCATTTTTTTGAATTTTTCCACGTTACAAGAATCATTTTTAACATTATCAGTATTGTTTGCTTTGTTGTATGTTCCTACCCAGCGTTCCACTTGCGTCTTGGTTACCGTCCCACCAGCGTCCCAGGCATGTTGATATCGTTCCCAGTTTTTTATGTAAACTAAGGTAAATTTAGCGTTCTTTTTGAGTCCCACCTTTCCTTCTTGTTCCAGAAAATGCAGCCAATTCCAGAAAGTGGTTTTAGCAATACCAAGTTCAGCCGTAGCTTTATTACTACCGCAGACAAATTCTCCGGGATGCAAATCAACTTTGGTTCTACCAATTAAAAAACTCTGGTGTTTGTGTGTTGCTTTGAGCAAACACCATATCCATATTTTTAGTCCCTTCTCATTTTGAAAAACCACCGAATCGAGCAGCTTTCGATGCAGTTTTATCCAGCCTTTGAGCATAGAACATGCATTTTATCTACTCATTTACCATACAACAAAATGCAGTTTTAATTAGGCGGGGCAATTATGCATTAGGAGTCATATTCGTTGAAAAGATTGTTGTAACTTGTAATGAAGAATTTTTGGAGTTTCATTTTAATCAACAGTTCGTGCCTGTCTTTCACCCGGTTGGTTGTTTTTCCTGTCTGATTATTTTCTGCATTCTATGGAAAAATAGATGTATGGAATTCCCTTCGCAAAAAGCTGTCGTCGAATTGCAAGAAATTTATCGCAAAGAATTTGACGTCGAACTTACATATGACGCAGCAAAAGCAGAAGCGCGTCGCTTGCTTATATTTTTTCGAGAACTACTTCTTTTAGAACAGAAAATTGCTGATAACTCCTTATCCACAACGTCCTCCTCTCAAACATCTCCAAATATGGTATCCTCGTAAACCTCGATATTTATTCTCACTATTTTCCATGAAATATTTTATCTACGTACGAAAATCAACTGAATCTGAAGATCGGCAGGTTTTAAGCATTGAAGCACAAATCAAAGAGCTTCAAAGTGTCGCAAAGCGTTTTGATATAAAAGTTGTAAATATTTTCAAAGAATCAAAATCTGCCAAAGAACCTGGGAGACCTATTTTTAATGACATGATGAAAGGTTTGCAGAATGGAGATGCTCAAGGGGTCTTGTATTGGAAGCTTGATCGTTTAGCCCGCAATCCAATTGATGGGGCAACTATAATTTGGGCAATTAAACAGCATAAAATTAAAGTGACCACGCCAGCACAAAATTTTAGTCAGGACAATGAAAATACCATACTCATGTACATTGAGTTTGGAATGGCACAAAAATACATCGATGATTTAAGCAAAAATATAACTCGTGGAGTACGCATGAAGCTTGAAAAGGGGGGATGGCCCACTCAAGCTCCACCAGGATATTTAAACGATAAATTGGAAAAAATAATCATTAAAGACCCTGAACGTTTTCAACTTGTACGTAAAATGTGGGATTTAATGCTGACTGGCTGCTATTCAGTTGAATCGATAGTCACTATTGCCAATACTGAATGGGGATACAGGACACGACCGACCAAGCGATTGGGTGGAAGGCCAATGGTGAAATCGGGTCTTTATAAAATTTTCATCAATCCATTTTATTCTGGATACATGCAACATAAAATGGGGATTTACAAGGGAAATCATGAACCAATGATTACGCAATCTGAATATGATCGTGTTCAGGAATTGCTTGGAAGGAACGATAGGAATAAATCAAAAAAATACTACTTCCCGTATGCAGGTGGATTCATAAAATGCGGCGAGTGCGGTTTTTCCGTAACGGCGGAATTCACGACAAACCGTCATGGCCAAAAATATTGTTATTACCATTGTTCGAAAAAAAGCAGGGAGATTCGATGTAGACAAGGTTCGATCGAAGTTAATAAATTAGAAGGACGAATAATCGAATTTATTAAATCGTTGCAAGTTCCGCAATCTTTTGCAGATTGGCTTCTTGCTCATGTATCTGAAGCTGATAATGAGCAGCAACTTATTGATTCCGGTAAAATCGAATCACTGAAAAAAACTACTGAAGATATTGAGAAACAAATAGCTGAGCTTAACCGGATGCGTTATAGAAAGTTGCTTGACGATGAAGAATATTTGAAGGAAAAGGAGATGTTATCAAAGGAGAAGCAAGGGTTTGAGCAAAAATTAGAAACAGCAAATATAGCAGGCGCCAATTCATTCATAACTACGTTCAAAAAAACCTTATCTTTTACAAAACATGCTCCACAGTGGTTTGAAATTGCTCAAGATGAGCAAAAAAGGATGATCATCGATGCAGTTGGTTCGAACCCTACTTTAATTGATAAAAATTTGCTAATTCAAGCGCAAATTCCGTTTATACTTTTTAAAAAATTAAAGAACTTTCATATGGTTGAAAATGGTAGGTTCGAACCCCGGAATTTTGGCTTAGATAAAACAAAAACAGCTTCTTTTGAAGCTGCTCGTTCTTCTATGTCCAGAGAGAAGGGTTCGAACCCTTTGAAAAAACAGGATAAAAAAGAATAAATCTCTTCAGAGACTGGGATTCGAACCCTACCAACATAAATTTAAAAATTCCCCAAAGGTCGTCTAAAAAAGCAAACCACAACTATTATGAAAACACAAACTAAAAAGATGTCATCCATGGAGCTTATGCATAATTTGAAAGAATTATTGCCAAAGCTTCTAAGGCTGTATGTTAAGTTATTCCTTTTAGCAAACGCGGATGACAACGACATCAATTACAGTTTTAAGGAATTGTCGAAAAAAACAAATTACGATGACGAACGAGAACTATTCTTTTGGCTTAGTTTTTTGAGTGATTTGAACATTATCGAATATACGATGCCTCCAAATTATACTGCCAAAACAAAAATAAAACTCCTTATCTTGTGATAATTCTGCCTTTTATATCCCACTTTATATGATCCAAAACGCCCTCATCTATTGCCGTGTTTCTACTGAAGAGCAAGCACGTGAAGGATTCTCATTGGACGCACAGGAAAAATTCTGTCGTACTTTTGCTAAACAGAATAATTTTCGTGTTGTTGAGGTTTATCGTGATGAAGGGAAAAGTGGTACTAAGCTTAATCGTCCCGCACTCCAGGATGCACTTGATTTCTGCAAACGAAATAAAAACATCAATATTTTGCTTGTGCAGGAGACAGACCGTCTTGCAAGAAACACTAAAGATCATTTGACGATTAAAGCTATTCTGCAAAAATCAGATGTTAAACTCATATCTGTCGCACAGCCCATGCTTGATGATAGCCCGGAAGGCAATATGATCGACACAATTTTAGCTAGTGTAAATCAATTCCAATCTGACATTAATAGCCGGAAAATAAAAAAAGCCTTACAAGAAAAATTTGAGGAAGGCTGGTTTCCAGGTACTGCTCCAATAGGATATCAAAACATTACCTTGGAAGAAGAAAATAGTGGAAGAAAGGCAAAAAGGATTATTCAACCCGATCCCGATCGGTGGCCATTACTACAAATAGGCTTTAAAATGTATCTCACCGGAAATTATTCAGCAGATGAAGTTAATGATATCTTGTATGAAAAAGGATTGCGTTCTTTAAGTGGAAAAAAAGTTGCTCATAGTGTCATAACGGATGCCTTACGAAATCCATTTTATTGTGGGATTATGCGATGGAAGCAACAAGAACGCACGGGTAAACACAAACCTATGATATCAGTACAGGATCATAAACACATACTCAGCATCATGTCTTCACACAATCTACAAGCCTGTAGGCGTCGCAAACACCTTTTTATTTTGCGAGGTTTTACCTTTTGCAATATTTGCGGACAACGCTATACGGCTGAACATCACAAAAAAAAGAAAAAATCCTATTACCACTGTTCTACAATGCAAGGACATTCAAATCGTGGACAAAACATACTTGTTCAAGAATTGGAAAGAGAAGTTGAAAAGGAATTCAAAAACATCCAATTTAACCAGGATTTTATTAACCGTTTGACCGCAAAAGTGAGAAAAATATATAAAGAACAAACAGATACTATCGCAGCTGAGAAAAGAGCATTAAATAATCAAAAAGTAGCCATTGAGAAAAAAAGGGGAGTGGTTGAAATCAAACTACTGGATAATGTCATTTCGGATCAAGTTTTTAAACGAATGCATTCAAAGCTCAATGCCGAATTGGAGCAAATCCAAAACAAGCTATTTGACCTGGACGCACAGCGACAGATTGATATTGACGTAATTGAAGGAGTTCTGAAGCTAACACGAAACATCTACAAAGCCTACAAAGATGCACCTTATGATTTAAAACGGCAGTACCTGGGATTGTTCTGGGAGAAGTTCTTAATCCAGGATAAGGAAATTGTTGAAGCAATACCTACAAAATATGTCGCTGCTCTTTTAGAAAAAAAACAGGTTATAATAAGAGGCGTGAAGTCCACGCTACCGTTAGATAATATAACCTTAGAAAATCTACTCGAAGATTGGGAATATTTTGCAGAGCTTAGAGAAAAGTTTAATGCGCTCATGGCTTGTAAAAAGAAGCTTCAACGTGCTTGAAAGTTATAATAATATTACTAGACCTACTCATTTCTCTAAAGTTATAACTTCTTGCGGACCTCCACAGTTTTAAAAAATGGCTTGTTTGAGATTTCAAATTGTACTCTCAGAATACCTTATATTTTACAGATTTATAAGTAGGGTAAATGAGGCAAAGTTGACAAATATAGGACTGTATAATACAGTTCAATATCTCATATGTTTTATAGCAGTAGTTTCCTGTAATTTAAATGTCTACGGGATACTACATAACTGCAAAACAGTGAGGTATAGGATGTCAAAATATCCCCAAATAAAAAACGCGCAACATCTTAATAACAATGTTTATCTTGCCCAATCAAAAAACGTCGTGAAGGCAATAGCAGAACTTGGGATGTGTAATCTTAAAATCATACAGTTACATGACTCGCCCCCAATAATTATTGATGGAGTTTCAGGAGGAGTAGCATTTATATATATATTAGTAGAATAGGTCTGTCTAACTCATCAGCCAACAGTTTTAACTGTTGGTATTTTTTTACGAACATTTGGAAATGCTCATCTGGTCTAGAATTACAGCACCTGCCTTCATTGTAAGTTTTTTATTTATTCCTTTAATTGTACCAATAATATATATTTCCTCACTGAGCAGAAAATTCAAGATTTCACTTAACTCATGATCCTCCTCAAAATAAGCAGTTACATGAGACATCTCCCCACGGATTACTAATTCTTTTTTAGATACATCATTTTTACTCTTTATTTTTCCAACAATAACAATAGGCATGTTTGGATAAATTAAATCTTCTATATTAGAAATATCTTGTTGTTTTTGTGAGTTATTAACTATTACATCCAAATTCCTAGGATTTAATGTTGATAACAAAAACAATACTAAGCTATCAACATGCTTATCATTTAGTTTCCATTTAACCTCGAAATCCGCACCAAAATCGAATCCAAAAGACCACTTTGCAGAAGGTTTTAAAATAAATTCATCCACCCCAACGAGATCATTTAACTTTAAATGCTTTATGGTTTTCCTGATTTTTTCAGTAAGAGTTTCATTACGGATTATTTCAGCTAAAATCTGATCATATATCTGACGTATTAGGGATTTGTCTTTATACAAAATTATTTTATTATCTGGCTCTTGTTTTAGATGAACCTTTTCTGGGGAATCTATTTTTTGATGTGGCGTGAGATTCTTAACAACATCCTTAACTCGTCTATGTAAATTTAAAATAATAGGATTATTTTCTTTATTAGTAGAGCTCATTTTAATTAGTTTTCTCAACCATTTCTTCGTTCAAAACTTCTAAAAGAATCTGCACTTGGGTGAGTTATTTTGATTACAGTACCATTTTTAAGACCCACCGTGTTGATATTAAGCTCATACTTTATAATCGTGCCATTAGAGTCTTTCTTCGGTAGCTCAAGCCTCTTGACCAAGCTGTTTATTATATCTTCTTCCTCTGCATTTTCGTCTAAATCTGCATCCCACTCATCGCCCTTCGGATCAATAATGAGTACTTTAACATATCCCATTTTATAATCTCCAATCTCTAGTAATGATCTTGTTTCAAAGATTCCCTGTGCTACAAAATTAAATACCTGTAAGTAATCTAAAATCAAGAGATATAATATGTTTAGTAGTTTTTAAACTACATGCAAGGTGTTTTTTTGAAGTTGAGAATAATATCATTACCTAACCCAAAAACTCTTGATAAAAACTGTATTCTATGTAAAATTCATGACGTATGCTTTTGCAGTAGATGAAAATTGATGAAACTAATTCAAAACTATTTAAATTTTTCATAACAAATGCGCGCTATACTCCAAAATATACGTATTTTGAAGACAACTTGCACCTGTATTTTCAATTTACCAAATCGATCTTAAGGAATTCACCATATGGCAAAATACAATATATACAAAATTAAATCCAATCGTCTGGCGCAAGTACAAAACCTTCTAACAATAAAAGGGTACAGACTTGTTAGTGAGACTGAGTCAAATAACTTTAAGATGGAAGCTTACTTTACGCCATCACCAACTCCTACCGATATTTGGTGGTTGGAACAATATGCTTCATTTTTTGAAGGATTTGCGGATAGAAAAAATAAAATCTATTCCGGTGCAATTTTAGCGTACAACAGTTTTGACAAAAGTATATACCTGATAGCTCTTGGTAAAACTCACTTTTATATTCAACCTCATATTGAACTAGATTTTGGATTAAACCTTGCTGAAAAAATAGCAAATCCGGGGAGTGCAAAAACCAAAAGCACAAAGAAGTTTGCAGGAAATACCAGCAAAGCTATAACTAGTTATATGATGAATTCACCCCTAAGATTCGCAAGCGGTGAAGCAGCAGAGTATGTAAAACTCCAAGCGACAGATACTAATATTTGGGGCAGATCATTCATACATTTTGGTACGAGCGTTCATTTTTCTAGTATTACTACCGAACCTGAACATATTGGTACATTACTCAACCGAATCGGAAATAACTTAAACGATAAAGAGGATTCTGGAGTGCGATTGCCAAGAATGCTCGCAATAAAAGATCCAGCTCAAATCAAATATCTTGATGAAAAACTTGCTGAGTCGGTTCTGAATGGTGATATTTCCAACTCAATCGGAATCCATGATTATGAGCTATATGGTACTGATTTTGTTTTTTCTCAAGCAACACAAGTAAAACTCAAGTACAAGGACAACAACTCCAACAACGTTTTTACAAGTGAATTATTACCGGAACTTTCTTTTGAAGCAATACGAGAATTTTTTCAAAACCACACGTTAGATATTAAAAATACACTACGAGATGTCCGCGTTCAGGTTTTTGTTGATGAGAAAAGTAAGTTTTCTGTAAATCTTGTAAATTTATTAGATTATCTAAGTGATGAACAATTGTTTCTTTTCAGAGGGAAATGGTATCTTTTTAATAAAAGCTTTATTGAGTCACTTCAAAGTGAAGTTGACAAGATACATTTTGAACGATCAAGTACGATTTATAAAAGATCAGAACATCAAAAATGGGTAGTAGATAATCCAAGTGAAAAAGTAAACTATCCAGAGAAATACTTACTAAACGAGCTCGAATCTCAAAATCCCCAATATTTACAAAATGATCGTGAACTGGATTATAAGCATGTGAATGGCAAAAATTACTCAATTGAAGTAAGTGATCTAATCAATGAAAATTCACAGGAAATTGTAATTGTTAAAATTGGCAATCCTAAAGATTTTAGCTATGCTGCCAATCAATCTCTACTAACAATAAGTCAAATTATTAACAATAAATATACCTATGAAAAGGACAACCGCAAAATTGAAATTAAAAACCTAACACTGTATTTGGCCACAAAAAATAAGACACTTCCTGAAAAACTCAGTGGTTTTAACTCATTGAATTTTTTAATTCAACTAAATGAATTATCTATCAATGCCACTGAAAAGAATATTAAGCTGAAGGTAATATTGACACAATACACTGATAATTAAAACGATGTATCCTTCTCGTTTTGTGTCTTCAAAAACTCATCAAGTTGATAACTCTATATAGTATGACCGATTCAACACGAAATTAAGTATTGAAAAATGGCATGACCCATTTTGCTAGCAAATACGAAAACAGAATATAAACCAGTTACGCAGAATTATTTACGGGCTCTAGCCGCATTTTATCTATTCGTGTGTTTACTTTGTCTCTACTTCCTCTAATATATCAATCTCTCTATAACTATTCCGATTTTCAATTCTATAAGTAACTTGTGAGATCAAAATTTCCGCAAATCGCTCTATAAACTCATCCACAAGGTTTTCCTTCTTAGGGCTAAAGTTTGCCTCGGGTTTTTGTATTGATGTGCTTGAATTATCCATGAATACAGAATATCGCATTCTTATTCTTTGAGTAGTAGGTAAAAGTTGCCTATTTACTACTTGATGATCATCTGAGTATATAAATTTATTGATGTATGTATTGAATTTCCACTTTCATAAAAGTTCTAAATGGATATATCATCATGATTTAGGGAAAGTTGTAAATCTTTTTGAGAATTTTTGGGTTTCATGATTTCCTTTCCGATTTCACACCATTCATTTAGAGGACAATTTATACACTTTTTATTAACACAACCTCTTGAACCAATAAGCCAGAGAGCACGATCTACATCCAGCCATGATATATTCGATGAATTACATGTATCAAGTAGTATTTGCTGGATATCCCGGACATATGAGTAATAGTCAATACTTGTCTTTCTCGAACTTCTATCGTTTTCTATATGGACCATGCCTGTATAAAATGAAATCCGAGAATCATGGATATCCACAGGTACTAATACATTCTCCATACCGTTTAACTTATTGAAGCCCAGACCAACTATCGCGCGTAATAACATTCCTCCAGTCTTCGGGCCATATCCTCTGAAACTCACAATTTTTTTTAATAATTCCCCGGCATTATGAGAACATTGAAATAAAATTACAGGACTGGCATCGAAATCTGTAATGAGTTTCTCAGAGTTGATATACCATGATTTTGCTGTTTGTTTTGGATAACGTGTACCAAGGGGATTTCCCGTCAACTCAAGTAATCTTTCATCTTCTGGACCTGAAAATGTTTCCAAGACTTTTAGTGGATCAAATAAATCCGGTGCATTGTAATAGAGTTCCTTTGCTCTATCATAAAGCCGCGTTGACTTCATTCCATGATCATTAGAAACAATATAAAATAAGAAAGAGGCATGTTCAAAAGAAAGATGTTCTACATTATCTGGAATTTGATTTTCAACAAGATCACTCACTTCACTGAGTAGCCCTTCGCGACGAGTGAATGCTTGTTGTAGACGCAGAACAATTTCTTTTGCTCTTCTATGATTAACTTTCAATTTCATAAAATAACTCCTTAAATTCATCTTGAATTATTGATTTAATTTCATCAATAATTTTTTCCAAAGAATTTTCTCCGTTAATGACAATATAACCTGGATAATGGGATCGTTTCAAATATTCAACACGGACTTGTTTCAGGAAATCTCTGGTATATGGTTCTAATTGCCCACTGCGAATTGCTCGCTTTTCAGATGTGTTTACTGAGACATCTAAGATGAAAGTCAAGTCTGCTTGGATGAATGGACCATTTATCTGATTAACAAAATTAATATCCATGGTAGATTTCATCTGTTGAAACTCAACCGTCCTATATACAATGGCAGAATCTATATATCGATCCCATATCACAAGTTCTCCCCGCTGTAACGCAGGTATGCATTTTTTTTCATATGTCCAGGCTCTATCTGTAGCGAATAAATAAGTCTTTAGAAAACCAGACGTCTTTTTTAAGTTTTCACCAGAAAGAAGATCTGAGATTGGGGACATTTTTTCACTACATAAAGTTATTGGTACTTTACAATTCACTAATACTCCTGCAAGTAATTTCATTGCTGAAGTTTTTCCCGCTCGATCAATTCCTTCAAATGCTACTAATTTCCCAGGATAGCTTACAGCTTCTTTAGTAGGCATACAATAAAGCTCCTTCGGTCCGAAAAGGGGAAAGACCAGGTTTTTATAGTATCTCTAATCTGTGATTTCCAATCTTGTTCTTCATTTGAAGATAGGCTTAACGGTAGATCCATGCCACGGTAGATTCCAAATTCCTCAAAATAATTATCCAAGTCAATACAAGTTGGAAAGGTGATACCTGTTGTAATTAGGTTGCACTCTATAAGTTGTAAATTGAAATGTTCAGCTTGATTAGCTATCCATACCGGTTCGATACGCGTATCATGTGTGATTGCAGGTCTAGATAATCCATACTTAAGACGTTTAGTTATACCAGGAAGATCATGGATGGATAGATCCATTATTAAGATATGCCCACCAGAATGAGTATGTCGAACTAAATCCGAAAACATACCATTTTGATCCGGGACATCATGTAATGTAAACAACATAATGGAAAGGTCAAAACAATCATCTCCTGTTTGGTGGACTAGGTCAGATAAATTAGAACTATAATTACAAAGCTTTTTCTGATAATGTTGTTGAGCAATGTTAATCATCTGTTGTGAGATATCGAAGCCAGTATACAATATTTGATTATTTTGTTCAGTAATATAATGCCCCAATTTACCAGTCCCACATCCAAATTCAATAATACTTTTAGGAGATAATATATTAATGTATTTATTTATTATTTGAGTTGAAGTCCATGGAGGGTTGTACCAGCTCTCTAATTTTTCAATAAAGGCATCATAGCTATCAGCAATCCCTTCATAATGTTCTAATGAGAATTCTGTAGTAACTTTTTTCCCTGTATTGGTTTCCCATTTTCTATTCAAAAACCTGGGGATGATTTGTTGTAGTTCTTCTAAACTGTTTGTGATTTCTCCTAAATCTTCTATAGCTCCCAGAACATACAAATTTTTGTACATGTGTCCACTACCACTACGATATTGTCTAATATCTGTATAAAGTCCAATTACGGGAATTCCGAAAGCAAAAGCTATCCCAATTTCACATGCTACTCCACAATCTATGGTTTCTTGATCTAAACATGCAATAAGAAGATCGGAGCATATGATTTCTCTTGTGTCTATGTTGAATATGTCTTTAGCTGTAGGTGCTTTCTCATCGTTAACAGGAGCTTCTTGTGGTAAAAACACATTAAAACCAGCTCTTCTTAAAATGTCTGTACAGTAAATATTAAACCTTCTATCCGCTTCTGTAAAGAGAGTATTGGCCCAATAGATTTTTTTAGAGCTAATATTTGATTCATCCATAAGTCCTTATCCTCTTTATAATATTACATTTCTATGAAAAATACCCACTCGAAATTGATCCCGAATTTCTACTTGATTATGGGTATTTCATTCTCCAATCTGCAGACAATATATTTAGAATGAATGTTTATTATATTAAAACGGAATAAGTGATATATATTCACCCACTTTTTTTTGATGGATTTCCTCAGAAAGGAAAATCTGCTCAGTATCTTGCTGTTTCGCTTGGGCAGCTAGTTCCCAATGATCAAGAATATTTTTAATAGCAAACGGCTTGCGCTGCTCTTTTTTATGTACCAATTTTACTACTTCTGCAAGATCAACCTTGACATATTTGAGGATCATTGCAAAATCATAAAAGTCTCGATATCGAAATCGTTCATTCATTGCCCGGATTTTTTCAGCACAGATTTCCATAATATCCATAACGGCTGGTTTAACATCCACATTATACGCATTCTTATATTCCATTTTCTTGGTAGGAAGTACAACATTCTGTGTGAAATCAATTTCAATTCTAAGAAATGCAGGCATCTCTAAAATACCCTGATATCCTAGCCGTTCAATTTTAACTGTATGCGGTGATGTAAAGTGTTTTTTGATTTCAAGAAATTCGTGTTCCTTGAAAACCGAGCGTAGATCATCTATAGTAATTTTCTTGTATGCCGTGAAATCTAAATCTTGAGAAAACCGAAGTTGTGGCAGATATGTATGATGCAAAGCTGTTCCGCCTTTAAAAACCAGAATATCTTTTAAATGAGAATCATACAGAATTTTCAATACAATTGAGAGAAAATAGTCTTTCTCGGCAATTGCTAATGGATATTTGAACCCATGTTTATTTAAAACTTGGAGTTCCTGTTTACTCAATAATTCGATGATCATAATAAAGGCGCCATTTGGCATTAAAGTCTTTTGAATTTGATGTTAAACGACTGTATCCATTTTTCCCTTTGACAGAAGCATACAATCTTTTGCTGTCTTTACCAAGTTTATCCAATAAAAATCCGGTAATTCGTCTAAGGGTGAGGTTGCATCTTAGTGCTAACACCTGGAGTTTATCAAAATCAAACTCATCTGAATATTCTGTCAGTTTTTCCCAGAGCATGTTGAGTGAATACACGTCTTTTTTTAAATAAATAAAATCGAGAATCACTTTTTCAAGTTCAGCAATATTAACTAATTTTCCTTCCACTCGTTTCTGAGAGTAGCCAAAATAAAAATCATCACGAACTTTGGAAAATCTGAAGATGAATCCTTGAAATTGGTAACGTCTGGTTCTATTATTCGTAATTGCTGTTACTTCTTTTAAGAGCTGATCAACAAGACCATAGTATTGTAAAGCAGAAGTTAGAGATATATATGAATTCTCATTAAGTGCCTGTGAAATACGCAGGAGAGAAACATCGTTGGATGCTAATGAGGTAATGTCTGAAATAACGACATATAAGCCATTCTTAATCCGTACCAGCCATCCCCGTTCTACCAGACGTTGAACTATTTTTTTAAGCTGCACATCAGTTAACTGATCATTGGTCGCCTTTTTAAGGTCATCAAAGCGAACAACTTGACCAGCATTAACAAGCGCTTTTTCCAATAGAAATGCGTCATTTTTTGATAAAATTGTATTCATTGATTCCATAAAGTCCATATTAATTGGGTATATCTGGTATCATTATATACAAATTTATACAAAAGATCAACTTTTAAGTTGATAAATGCTTGTTCCAGGAAAGTTTAAATAGAAAATCCGCTGTTCTTAGCGGATTTTATTTCATTTTAATCTCAATTTCCCACCAGGGAGATACACGTAGTTAGAACCTTTTTTGCTGAGAATAACGCTTGGGTTAGCCAACTTGATTTTTTGTTTGATTATTTTGCCTAAGTCGATGGGTGCTTTTAAAAACCGATCATAGAATACGTTGAGTTGTTATGTAGAATTCTTCGCTGATTTTTTTCTCTTTGTATAATCAAAATACCGCACTTCCAGAATATTGTGTAGTAGGGTAGATTTGCCAGAAGAAAATATATGTTTACTCAACACAACTCTTAGTTAATTTGAGTTTTGCATTATGTAGATCAATTTCTATCTCTATTCCATTAGGGAGAATTATTTGACCCAAATTTTGAATTTCTCCATAAGCTGTTATTTAAGCTTATGTAATATATTCAACCCTTCCCAAACCTTTGGATGACATTTCCTGATTTTCTTTTCTGTTCCACATGGACACCTGTGATGGCCTTTAATTTTATCTTTTTTTGTATTCAGCAATTGATAATATCTTTCCCAAGTAGGATATTGTCTTAAAATTTCTAAGCATTTCTCTTTATTTACTTTTCCATTTTTGAATCTATCCAAGAAATTTTCGACAATTCCTTCTGCTCCGTGAGAGTACTGACCACGAGGCCATCTTCCATACTTTTCATAATAACTTTCATCATAACAGAACTGAAGGATGGGACCATCAATAAATTCAGGTAACGACAGTTTTTCTTCTTCATCCAATAACCCAACTAAACACAACCTGCTATCTGGATATATGTGGAGATCAGCAAGTGGTCGAGACAACTTATTAGCTAAACGTTTGATTCTGCCACCAGTCTCATATACAAGAGGAAGCTGGCTCTTACCGTTGGAACAAACAAAGCAAATTTCAATCTCATAAAAGTCTGAAATTATAATTTGATTAGAACTTTCAGCGAGTGAAGGATTGATAATATATTCTTGAGTATTTTCGTCGTATGCTGCTCTAAAGGCAAACTCACCCTTGATAACCTCAACAGCCTTTTTAACGTCAAAAGATAAGTTGGGGTAATTAGTCATCACCCACTCTTTTTCTTCAATACTTGGCTTCATACTAAAGAAATTACCATCGATATGGCTTTGAATATGCTTTAGTGCGCCGTTCGACATTTTCTCCAACTATAACGCTAGAGATTGAAGGTTGGGTCAAAGGAATTTTTAATAATTTTTCCATTGATTTAATAACCGCAGCTTCTGAGGTTGCACTATTTAATTCACCCAATAAAAATAACGCCTCATCAATATACTCAAAAACAATATTCCTTTCAGTAGTTGTTAATGAAGAAAGATACTCATCAATAAAAATTTCTGGATTGGCTCTGTCTGGAAATTTTGGTGATTCAAGAAAATTTTTTAATTGTTGCCAAAACAAGACTACAACATCGAAAACTGTAGCATCAATATTTTTTTGCAATATTTCTGTTATGATCAACTCAAGATGAAAAGATTTTAATGGAAAATCAGGATTTTCATTTTTGCAGCCATGTTTCCATTTTTTTACAAATTTAGTTCCTTTTCGAAAACATCCATTAGTTCTCTTATCGAGAACCTCTGCTTGCTTGATATAGCCAACAGGATCAGATTTAATCCAAACAACATCTATATCTTTATTGTCTTTGTAAAATTTGCGACGCTTATTGATTGATAAATGAGATGACTCAGGAACCCAATACATGTTATCGCGGGCAGGTATTGCTGGAACAACGTCAATCGAGAAATCATCATCCGAACCCCAAAAAATACCAACAGAATGAGGCTGTACTCTTATTTCAACCTGATCTGAGTAAAAGTCCTGCAGTAAATCTGCTAAACTGTCTAACACATTATTCATATCTATGTCTGAAGGATCAATATGCGTTTTACTCTCAAGTATTTTTTGTGCCATTCTTTCAGGTAATACATAAATTACATCCAAGTCATTAACCGGCGTTGTTGAAGTAAAACGGCGATAAGAGCCACTTTGAAATGTTCTACCTTTTAATATTTCCTTGAGTTCATTATATCTCTCAGAGATAAACTTCCTTTCCTCAGGAGTAGGAGATAAATTATGCCTAATATAATCTATTATAATCTGGTTGCGTTGCTTAGAGTTCATAGGTGCATTTCCCTTTAATTGATAGTTATTTGAGAATATCTCATTCATTGCTTGAAGTTGAATGGATACGTCGCCAGTGTTGTAAAGATGTGATTAATTAAGGTTAGATGAAAATTTGCGTACAATATAAATGGATAACGGTCAAATTCTTTTTTATGAGATTCGGTTATAGCATTTACGTTTTTACCATAAGTATAAATAATCAGCGGTATATGTAGACTCTTAATCTTCGTTAGAACATCTCCGATTCCATCCATTTCTTTGTGATATCCTAAAACTACAATGCAATGATTGTTATTTGGATTAAATGCTTTATAATCACAAACATCTCCGTCAATTCGAAAAAAACCATTATCAGATAAGAGTTTTTTCTCATAAGCCATGTTCGTTCCCGGGATGCTTCCATTATTCTCATTAGTAGGGGTAATAATCATTATTGGACGCTTCAGATTACGGTATAATCTTCGCTCTTTTCGCCAGAACCATTTTCCCGCAACAAATATGACAATCCCATTTGAAATAAGCCAACAAATTGCAATTAAAGTCCATTGAAGCAAGGAAAGTGCTGATAATAATTCTTTTAATTCAGTCATAAAATTCAAATTCCTGTTAATGCGGTTACTACTATCCCCTGGACTTTAAGATCAGAAGTGACCACAATAGGTTTATAAGACTTATCCGTTGATTTAGGATTTAATAAGACTACATTTTTATCTCTTCGAAATTCTTTAATAGTGGATTCTCCGTCTACAAGGGCAACCACATGGTCTCCGTCTTTCGCAGTCGCCTGCTGTTTAATCAATACCAGGTCACCATCTTCTATACCTGCTGCATTCATAGAATTGCCATTGGCCCTCAGAAAAAAATATTTGTGTGGTGGCTTCGCAAGTTTCTCGGAAACAGAAATTATAGCCTCTGTATTTTCATCAGAAATTACAGGGACTCCACATGGTACTACCCCTAGCAGAGGAACGGGTATTGTCCGTTCATTAAATGGAGTCTCTGGTTCCAAATCTTTTGCGATAACGAGCTTTTTATCTTCCTTTCTTTCAATTAAGCCGAGGTCAATGAGGCTTTCAATAACATAGGCTGCAGCATTTGGTGAATTGTAACCTAATTTTTTCATCAGCTCCCTTACCGATGGCGATTTTCCGTCGTGCACCAATGAGTTCCTAATAAATCGAAAAGCATTGTATTGTTTTTCAGTAAGTTTTTTGTTCATACATTCCTCTCTCATCCTGTACAACCAATGTACAATACTGTTCAATAAAGTCAAGTGAATATTTGGTAATTTTCAAACAATCGTACACATATAGTGTAAATTAACACATAAACATACTATATATGGGCGTCAAGTTAAATGATCGGATCTCAGATGAACATCCCATTACGAGAATATCTTGCCTGTGATACCTTGGTAATTTTATTCTTCTGCAGATGTAGCTTGTCATCCAACCTTAAAGTCTTCGCACTAAAAACTCTCGATGCCACACCATCAATCATTAATTTCAGAAAGATGTGATACTTTGGCAGTTCTATCAAGTTCTTCGAATTGACATAAGGATAAAACTCTTTCTGCATCAACTCAGCATCAAATACTCCCAATCGGAAGCAAAGAAGACTGCCAATATTACCCAAAATGCTTTGCTGAATCGATGTTTCAAGTTGTCCAAAATGCTGATTTGCCAAAACAAGATTAAGCCGATATTTGCGCATTTCTGCAAACAAATTGGCGAAATTCTCCGAAAGAAAATTCTGACATTCATCGATGTACAAATGGAAATCAGTTCGGTCTTTTTCTGGTATATCTGAACGACTAAGCGCTGCAAGCTGGATTTTTGTAATTAATATTGCCCCGAGCAACATCATGGCATCTTCACTGATTTTACCTTTTGAGAGATTGGCAATGAGTATTTGATTTTGATCAATAACTCGTCTGAAGTCCACTTTGTTTTTATAGGTATCAATTATAGGGGAGATGAAGGGATTTGTGAGAAACTGCCCGACTTTGTTGATGATCGGAAAAATAACTTCTGTCCGTTGCCGTTTATCAAAAGTCGCAAACTCCTTCTGCCAAAATTTTATCAAAGCTCTATCGGTCAATTTCGGAATAATGGCTTCTCTAAAGTTGAGATTCGTCAGCAAATCGACCACTGTTCTTAAATTCGCTCTTTCAAGTTGGGTTGCAGTGAGAAGTGCATTTCGGAAAACATACTCCATTCGTGATCCCCAGAATTCGCTGTATAGCTTCTTAAAAATTGACAAAACGCTGACAGCCAGCAAAGCACGCTGATCACTTGGTACTTTCTCCAGAATATTCATTGCAATAGGATGCTGAGTATCTGCGGGATTGAAGTAAATCACATCATTGGTTCGACGTTTTGGAATACGATCCAATAAAGATTCTGCCAAGTCACCATGGGGATCGATTAGTGCACAGCCCCTGCCATATTCAATATCAGAAATAAGCATATTTTCAAGCAGTGTGGTTTTTCCCATACCTGTTTTCCCCAATATATGCATATGATAGCGCCGATCGGCTTGTTTGATGCCAAAAATCTTGTGATCATTGCGAAAGGTTGTTTCTCCCAGAATTGTAATATCTTGTGAATTTGTGCTTGGCATAGTGTTATTACATGACTTCTACTCTTCCATTATAAATCCTTTCGTGATATTAGTTTTCCACGCAAATTGCCTTGTTACTCAATTCTGCACTGCTATCCGAATTTCTCTCCTGCTTTATCCTGTAAGTGAAGCCAACTAAATGTTCATTACAAACAAAAATCACTTACAAAAGGAGGATTTATGTACAGTCCTAAAATCTCTGAAGAACTCATTCCAGTTGTAAAACTCATTTCCACAAGTTCCGGTAAACCGATGACCTATGTAGTCAACACCATCCTGAGTTATTCAATCTATGTCTTCTTTCTCATGCTGGGGCCAGAAGCAAACCAGGTGGCAAAGCTGCAAAGCCTCATCCAAAACAAAAATCAAAATCCAAACAAGGAGTCCAGAAATGGTAAAAACAAATACACGCATCATTGATGTTGTTTCAACCGATGGCACGATCAAATCTGTTGAAAGCATCTCAATGAATGAAATTGAAAACCTGGCACGGCAGAGACATTTTGAAGGGAGTACTTTGGTGGTATTACCTTCGGATTGTCCTGTGATTATTCATGCATCGAGACGAAAAAGCAGTACACTGCAAATGGTCTCTGCTTTGAACGGCAGAAATGAGAATAACGATATTATTTGGATTCAATTTGAAGCTTTGTATCTCGATCCAGAAATGTCATCCAAAGAGCCGTGGAATTCTGTGAGGTCACCTGTTACCAATGGAGCTAACAAAACAAATAAAGCTCAAGCTGCATTGGAACACCGCCAGTTATCATCTGAAGATGCCATGACAACACCACAGCGACGTTATCTTTTCCGGCTGCTTGCAGAACAAGGGCTTTCAAATGGCAAGATTGAAGACTATTTGCTCAACTACTTTCAGGTAACATCCATGAAAAGTATCAGCAAGCAGGATGCAAGCCATTTGATTGAAAATCTTCTAAATGAAGGGGGTGGATAATGCTTGAATATATCAGTGTCAGTCAAATTAATGCCTATATTGGCTGTTCTCTCAAATACAAATTCAAATACATCGACAAACTCTCACCAGCATTCACGCCTTCTGCGCTTGCCTTTGGCAGTTCTGTCCATGCAGCTATTGAATGGATGCATAAACTATTGATGACAGGTAACAGAGATGATGTTTTAAAGGCGCTTTCCATTTTCGATGCTGATTGGTATGCATCCTGTCAAGGGGATATTCGATTCAAAAGTAAGGAATCGCAAAAATCATTGAAGCAAATCGGTTTGAAAATGCTGAAATTTTATGATGAGCAATTGCCTGAGAGCAAGATTGTGGCTGTGGAACAGAGCTTTACCGTTCCCATCGTTGATCATTCCACCGGTGAGACATTGGATACATCGCTCTACGGCATTATCGATCTCGTTCTGGAAAATCATCTGATCGTTGATTTCAAGACAGCTGCAAAAGCTCTTTTAGCAGTAGATGTGGATTCCAGTTTGCAGATGACAGCGTATAGTTATGCTTACAATTACAAAACCGGACAGATACCTAGTCTACGAATTGATGCCTTGTACAAAACCAAAGAGCCTAAGATCGATCGTATTCCGACTACTCGTACTGAGAAGGATTACGTAAAGCTGTTCAACTTAGCCAAAGCTGTGATATTTGCTATTGAAGCTGGTGTATTCTATCCGATCTCTTCCTGGCGTTGTAATGATTGTGAATTTAAGAAGTATTGTTGGTTGTGGAACGGAAAAGTCACCGGGAAAGGAGCTGACAATGTGGAATATTCCAACACAAGAAGAACTAGTGCTAATCCCCAGGTTGTATGAAACCGAACACATTCCAGTCGAAGAGAAAATCATTCATTTGCACTTTTTCATCGGGCAATGCGATTGGTATATTGCTGAGTTCGATGGAGGTGATCTTTTCTTTGGCTATGCTAATCTTGGGGATGATGAGATGGCAGAATGGGGGTATATTTCCTTTCAGGAATTAAAGGATATTTGTATCCGGGGGATAGAGGTTGATCGGGATTTGTATTGGAAACCAAAGAAGTTTTCTTTTGCACAAAGATATTAAAAGTAAACGATAAGCCGCTCAAGAAACATCGAGCGGCTTTTTGATTCAAAAATGGTACGTTTTCGTTTAGAGTACCAAAATCATTTAAAATGAATAGGGTTTCCCATCTGATTTGAAGATTAATGGTAGTATGGTGCATTATACACATGACTTTATTGGAAAGAAGCCGTAAATATTCATGCTCTATACTAAGTTATTTTATTAACAGCATCTTACGTGTCATCACAAATGTGCCCGCTTGCAGTTTATAGATATATACACCTGAAGCGAGTTTATTTGCATTAAAACTCACGGTATGATATCCAGCCGTTTTATACTCATCAACTAATGTTTTTATAACTTGTCCACGTACGTTATACACAACTAGTTGGATACCTTCATTTTGTGGCAGGCCGTACTTTATAGTTGTTGTTGGATTAAACGGATTCGGATAGTTGTGCTCTAGGCTATATTCAGTAGGTGCCTCTGTTTTTACAGCAAAGTTTCCGAATTTAGCGACTGCTTGTTGGTAATTTGCAGTGACTTTAGCATCAGACCATGCGACTAATTCTATAGTTGCATAATCCATAGCACCAACATGTCCACCCGAAGTAGATTGTTCGATATTACCCAGAACTAATTGATAAGCTGAAGAGCCAACAGAAGTCAGTTGAGCAGGTATAACACCTTCAATGGTCATGGCTAATGCAACATTGTCGTAATAGATTTTTACTCGATCAGCTGGATTAGTATTTCCATTGTAAACATATACAATGTGATGCCAACTGGTATCACGAGTAAAGCCTTGTGTTGCATAGGCATTGCTATTACCGCCAGTGTCATTCACATCTTGAGCAAGAGTAAAATTTAAGCGATTACCTATGTGCCAACCACCTGCTATTTGACGATACCCGACATTCCACCGGCCAAACAATTGGTCATAGCTTGTGGCGTCAGTTTTAACCCACATTGCAACAGTAAGTTCAGAAATACCATCAAGCTCGTCGTCAAGACCAGTTTGCAGATATCCTGTGCCATTGAATTCATATGATTCATCAGCACCGCCATTTTTACCTGCAGTTGACGATGTGTTTATTGGAATCACAGGGACACCATTAGATATTTCGTTTGCAGATTTATCAGTCGTGCCTAATGCACCGTCAAAATGCCATTCACCAAATACTGTTGATGAATCAGTTGATAGTGGATTGTCTATACCAATGTTAACAGCTGGATTGCATTGGTTATCGTACATTGTGGCAATCCAATCTGCAGACAAAGCATATGGGTACACGCGTACCTCATCCATTACAGCATCAAGTTTATCATTATAATAATCAACGCCGCCAATTTTGAAATTTGCACTTGAGTTGTCTACGCTCGAACCATAACCCGTCTGAGTACCAAGAAGTTGTCCATTACTAAAATACTGTATTGAAGCAGCACTTGCGTCGTAAACCACCACCATATGATACCACGTTCCAACTATTGGCAACCATGAAACGTCCTTAGTCATATAAGAGCCGCCTGTAGTTATTGAAGCTCCAATATCACCTTCTGTTTCGGAATAGATATGAAATGAACGCGATGTATTTGAAAACTTAGATACATACACATCATTTACGCCACCGGAAGCAACAGTTTCATGATTTACCCAAAATGATATAGTCCAATCATCTGATGGTTCTAATCCCATTTGATCAGCATCGGAAATACTTAAGAATTGCGTTACATCTCGTTCAAAATCTCTTGCATTTCCAATTTTACCTGTAGCACTGCCAACTAAATTATTGTCAATTAAGGTATTACCATTAGGCGAACTATCCCAGGCGTTTCCACTTGTTTCATTCATATGCCATACACCTGATAATCCAGTCCAGACCGTGTTAGTACTTGTATCTGTTGCATATTCATTTCCATACCACACATAAAATGTAGTATTTTGGTTTGCATATATTGTTGGTACGAGCACATGAAACTCCGCAGTTGCACTTCCAAACGAAACCCGTTCGTATGGAAGTACTTGAGTACCCAATGTGTCCAAGGTGAACTGCACATCAATACCAGTTACTTGAGTTTGTGCAAAAATATCTGGTGGTAAGCATGCTTCTGTCACTAATAACGGGAAGTTAATGAGGTCTTGACTACCTGAAACCATAGATGCATCTAAATGTAATTCTACACGATTACTCCAATCACCAAATAAAGCTGGTGCAGATGTTGAATCTTCGCCAGTTAGGTCACCAGCTATATGCGACAATTGTTCGAAATTAGCTGATATTGCAGCATCAGTCCACACGGTTGTGTCAATCATAAAATAGCTAACGTCGCCGATATGTGGGGGACCAGATGTAGTATTGTCATAGTTACCAATTACCAGTGGTGTACTGCCTGCACTTGTAAGTGCTGTTGGAAGAGAACCAGTTACTTGCAATTGCTGTAATACTCCATCGTAGAACATTTGAACCGTACCTGCATCGTATGTAATAGCATAATGGTGCCAATTTGTATCTCTGTCTACGGCAATGTAGGCATTACTACCGGCACCACCGTCATTCACATCTTGTGCTAAGTAGATATAAAACCGGTTATCATTGAACCAATTTACTATGAATTGATGTGCTTCATTACCCCATCGACCGAGTATCTGGTCGTGAGCATGCAGCACATTAGTCCTAGTGAAAAGTAACAGGGTGAATTGCGTTAGAGCATCCATTTGTGATGTAATATCAGTTACTAATCGTCCTGTTCCATCGAATCCAACTGCAGCATTCGAAGTTCCTACCTGATCGACTGTTGACGCAATGCCTCCATACGAAGTTGCTGCTATACCAGTTATTTGGTTTACAAATTTCCGATTACTAGAATCAATCGCGCCGTCAAATAACCACTCGCCAAGCGCAGTAATGACTGATGTG
This sequence comes from Deferribacteres bacterium, assembly GCA_020633655.1. Lineage (GTDB taxonomy): Bacteria > Zhuqueibacterota > Zhuqueibacteria > Zhuqueibacterales > Geothermadaptataceae > Bioreactorimicrobium. Next base: position 10,170 of record JACKDF010000008.1, on the reverse strand, counting down.
GAATCACTGATGGTATTATCGGAAGATGAACAACTATCCAAATTGGCAATAATTACCTGATCAAGATAAAGCGTCTCCTCATTTGTTCCAATTTTAATTGGACCTGAAATTGTTGTGTCCACATTAGGGATAGTTACATTTATAATGCTCTGATTAAAGGTATGAAAAAACTTTAAAACACCATTGTTTAGGGAGAACGTGTAGGTCCCTGATGGTAGTTCAAATCCATCAACCGATTCCCATAATCGACCAGTGCCTGCCTTTTCGATAAAAACTATCGTTCTACCAGAACCACTACGATTATCTTCCTTAAACATAAGCATATAGTACGCACCTATCGGATTATATCCGATCGATACAAATGACTGTTGATTAGTACCTCCAGTAGATCCATTATCAAATGTGAATGTTACACTTACGTCTTTAAAGGTTGAATTACTAGTAATACTAGCTTCTGACGGTGATTGTCCTTCTCCGTGCTCTAGCTTCAGTTGACCGTTTTCAATCCCAGACGATGAAGTGTTTGGCGCTGTTAATGTCCAATCTGCAAGGGTGTTGAAGTCATATACCGTTGTTGGATATACAGGAACTGCAACTTTTTCCCAAGCAACAAACACCTCTATATTTCCAGCATTTGATGAGAACGTGATTGGTCGTACAAAATGACCAATAGACATACCTAATGTGTCAATGGCTACAACAACATCACCATTGTTACTTCCAGAAGATACATCAAAGGATATGGTTGTATCTTCTGAAATAACAGCCCATTGCAACAGTCCATCACCACCATTACTCACTGAAAATATTCCATTGAGATTAAGTCCTAGATTCAATGTATCTGGGCTTACTATTATTGCGGGATTTGTTTGGGGCTGAACATATGTTGCTACAAGCTTGTCTACCTCTACCATCATACCATTTATACCCCGTGTTACTTCATCAAGCTGAATTTTCCACTCATAGCCGGTAATTGCTTGCGACAGGTTCTTATAGAACACAATAACTGTATCACTGGTTGAGTTTACAGTTTGTACGGAATTTTCATATCCTGGCATTTCAATTTTTGGCCAAACACCATCTATGTTACCACCCGCTTTGAGACATGCATCAACACGCAGTCTTCCAGCCTGAGGGAGATCAGTATAAGTAAATCCATACCAATTTTGATCCGTACCTTGCAACTGCAAGTAATCACCTGAAATAGGTGCATAGTGTTGCATACCTTCAGCTTGAATTGTCATCGGAAAGGAACCAGGAGATAAATATCCTGTAACACTTGTATTCTGACCATCTACAATAGAAATGGTATTTTGATAATCAGAATATCCAGCTGCCCCAATTGTGAGTGTATGAGAACCAACGTCTAACAAATAATCAAGAATTGGTAAACTACCAATTGTATTGCCATCGATAGATGCCGAAGCAGAGCTAGACGGCACTACATTAGAAAACACACTCAATGTGCCAACGCTTGTACTTCCACCACCTCCACTAGAAGAACCATCATCAAGTGTAATTGCAGAAGCATTGTTTGATAATGACGATTCAACACTGTTATATACAGCAGACACTTGGAAACTGTATCCTGTGCCTATTGCAAGATTACCTACAGTATATAAATGGTCCGTAACGCCATTAACAACCTCTGAACCTAACGTTATATTATATACTGTATACGTTGTACCCGAAGGATTCATAGTGTCATTCCATGAAAGAGTGACTTGAGACGTTGAAACCGCTACAGCTGTCAAATTACCCGGTGTTATAATAGAAGGACTACCTGGGTTACCAAAGTGACTATTACCCTCTTCAATTTGATCATTAACCAAATCTTGAGGATTTCCAAGTACGTCTTTCCAGAAAAACTGGTAATACCCTATATCCATCCACCAAGTGCCTGTAGGAGCCGTTTTACCAGCATATGGCCAATCTGTTTCTATAAATGGTCCACTTTTTTGAACAAACCACTGAGCACCATATGGACCATCCTCTTTAAATCTCCCAACAGCATAATGACCAAGATGTGTTCCTTTTACGTTGTAACAAACGGTATTAAATGGATAATAATTAGCATTGGTCTTGGTATAGTGAAATAGCTGGATTATTAATCCATCACCGGCTGATCCAACAGCACCTTGTCCATTTGCTAAACCACCGCCGGCATAATTTCCAAACATTTCTTTACCTACAGGATAGCCAACTTCAGCACCGTTATTCTCCCACCAAGCAAGTATTTGTCCGTGAAGCGGGTACGCTTCATTAGCATTAGGATTATAAACCATCTGCCACCATACCCCATTGTGGTCCTGAAGATCTTGTACATATACCTGTAATGTTTGTGACCCATATGTCAAAACTTTTTGATATACATACACCCCATTACCTCGATCATAGGGAATCAATGTTGCATTATTTAAGTTTTGAGCTCTTAAATTTTGCAGTATTCCCATATAGCAATCCCAAAATGCTTGAGAAGAACCACCAGTATGCCAACCATCACTATATTTAGCAATATTTCCCAATTCGATAAGTTCAAATGAATAATCACTTATATCGGAAGAAGTAGTTAAGTGTGCAAATCCCTTAACGCATAAGTAATAGTTTCCTGAAGCATTTGGAACAATTCGTTTAATGTGTCCATTTGCTGTTTCTGGAACTACTTCATACGATCCATTAGGACTTTTAGCAGTTACTTCATAGAGTGGTGCATTATTATTCAATACCTGTATATAATAATCTGCATTGAGATTATCAATGGATAGATAATAATAATCAAAGTCAACACTTGAATCATCTGCTTGTTCAGAGATAATACCTGAATATCGTTTATTGGGTTTGATTTCATAAGCAAGGTCTTCTGTGTCTGGTTCATCAAGACCGCGAACGATAGCATCCAAGTTTTGAGGTTCTTTAGTATGCAAGATACCAACTGAAATACGTTCTGCTGAACCTAATGGTGTTGGTTGTCCTTGAGCATTATGAGGCCACTGTCTATCTTCCTCAACTGCAATATCGCTATCAATTGCCCACCAGGTGTCCGAGGTAATCCAGGTATATGCAATATTGCTCGGCAATGGACAATATTCATTATAATCATATGAATAATTAGAAGAACTTACACCTATTATTGTCGATGTCTCATTCCCGTCTGCATCAATATCATAGTTTGGGAAATCATAATAGATGTCATCTATGCCTGATTTTAGATTAGCTTCAGATCCACCATAAAAAAAAGGACCTATTATTGTAGCGTCTTCCGTATAGAAACTATACTTTAGATCGCGCATTGCTTCAGAATTACTATTTATTCCAACAATTCCAGCAATAGGCCCTCCATCTAAATTAGAACCACTATGCACACCACCAATGGTTACAACTTTAGCAATTTTATGTCCATTTACAAGATCATTAGGATCTACCCAAAATCGGGGGTTACCATTTTGGTCTTTAATTTGTAAATATCCACGAATCGCAGCGGCACCCATTGAATGTCCAACGTAGATAACTTTTTCAGCACCTGTTACTTGCAAGATTCTTTCGATCGCTTTACCGATTGCATAACTCTGTTTATAGATAGAAGACTCATTTCCGTTACTTTCATTAGGACCCGGTTCATTGCCAGTGTCTCCAATAACCAAATCACCAGAACCATTTATACTATTCATAAAGTTGTAAGTATATAAACTTCCTTTGGTTACAGGGATTTCATTGTCAAAAAACCTAAATCTCACATCATCATCGCTCAAATATGGGTTAGGTATACTAATACTCCATGAGTCTGTCGCCTGATTATCTGGTCCAAATATATTAGTATTTGTCGTTGCATTTAAAACAAACTGGATACTATGGTTGTCTCCCGGAATACTTGTATTATCCATACGACGATATAACCCATACACATCTTGCAAACTCAAACCAGATGTTTTAACAGTCCCGTTATCTTTATCTACTCCGAGAATTTTATTCCAAGTTTTAATGTCACCACCAGCTAATCCGTGTCCAAATAGTATTGGATAAGGTGATTCACCAGTAATTTGTCCATTAAGCAACGAAGTGCTCATGACAGTGAATAAAATAAGCAAAACCAATCGTTTCATCATTGAATAACTCCTATTCTGATAAATTATTTTGCTGATTATAAATTAAGTTATATTTTTTCAATATCTATTTTAAATACCTATAAAAAAATAAGACTTAATGTTATTCCATTTTAATTATTAATGTTATATTTCTCTAATTAATTAAATCCTTAAAAAGGATATTATTATTTTCTAAAACTAAAATTTATTTATCCATATCAAGTAATGAACCTAAAGATTTTGGGTAAATAATTGAAAACATGTGGAATGGATATTTGATCCTATAATCACTTGCAACTTTTGATGTCTCGTTAAAAACTTTTTCGTGTTTTTTAATATTGGAATATTCCTCACTTTGTATATCTACAAACTTCAAACTTCCATTTTTTAGAATTTTCACCCAACCATTTTGCGATGTATACGCATCTCCATAACGATCTCCCTCAGGCAAAATAGACAAATCTAGGACGCTTGTTTCATTCAGTACATAGGTTGATACATTTTGGGTTAAATATGTTTCTGACCAAACATTAAAGATTTGTATCCATCCAGCATCCCAAGTTCTATGACAACTAATTTTTTCTATAAGATATGAATCTCCAAATTCCGGACCATATAATACCTGCGAACCACACTTTTCGTATTCAAAATGATATGCCGTAAAAAACAAAACTATAAGAATAATAATCCATAATACTTTTTTAATTTTTTTATTTTGTTCTTCTTGCATACTGACAGTGAATATTTATCCAAAATTTCGGATCGATGATTGAAAACACATGGAATGGATATGTTATATTAAGCTTTTCCACATTCTTATTGTGATTTATGAATATCATAATAATAACTATCTGTCAAATTTTTCGTTTATTCGCTTAACAAATCATACAGGCTATCTTTATCAATCTTTGCTTAATTTCACCCGTTCATTCATTAATGACTTTACCACTTTTAAAATTGAGTAGTTCTTATTTAAAAATAAATCCAACGGTGTCAGCCGCAAAATAGTGAAGAGAATGGAATATTGAATTTTTCCTTGGAATATCCTTAGTGAACGATTATTTTAGTACAGTCTACTGAAATACTCTGTCAGGTATCCCCACCTAAGACTTTTCTACTCCAATGATCCAACTCCTACAGATATCAAATAATCAGGATGAAATTTAACGATTGATAATTGTTCAAAAGAAAAAGGATAAACTGAATAGGATGATTGCCGAAGATCCAGAGTTATTAAATGCTATCCAGCGTGTAAGGCAGGGAGATATAGATAGCTTCAAATATATTTTTGATAAATTCTATCCGTTGTTGCTTAATTTTTTCTATACTACTCTCACCAAACGATTTTATCCAATTCACTCTGAAGCAATAAATGAAGCCCAAGACCTTACAAAAGATGTTTTGTTGCAAGCCTATAAGGAATTAGATACATTGAGTGAACCCGAAAAAATATTCGGTTGGGTATTCGCAATAGCACGAAATGAAAGAAACTCGACTTATCTTAAATTAAAACGTCGCTGGGCAAAAGCTGAGTTTCACAGAATTTCAGAACTAGGAGAAGTGGGAGAATCGAGAGAGCCACACGCGAATCCCGTAACAAAGCAACTATTTAATGAACTTCGCGAGATTGTGAAAAATGCAATTGCAGATATGCCACCACAGATGCGATTAATTTGCCGATTTAGATTTCTTGATGAGTTAAAACCAAGCGAAATTCTTGATTTGGTTAAGGCTGAAAAAGTGAGTACTGTAAACACTCATATTAAAGTGGGGAAAAAAAGAATACAGCAAGCCTTGCGCAACTATTTGGGTGAAGAAGACTATGGAAGATTAATTCAATGAAAACAAATCCAAACCATATCCACTTAAAATCACTCATATCCAGCGCTATGAAGGCAACGATGAAAAAAAACTCAAATTGTCCTAACGATGATGTTTTAATGCGTTACTATAGGAACGAACTCGATCTCGAAACCTTTACTAAAGTTCAAGACCACTTGACTACCTGCAATAGGTGTACTGAATATTTAAAAGACTTAGCTGTATTTTATAATATTGACCAAGATGCTGAATTATCACTCCAAAACATCAAAGAAAATGAAAACGAATGGTTTGAGTTTAAAAAAATAATTTATAAGACTGAATCCCGAACAAAAACCTCACTGTTTTCAAATATTGTTCAAATCATTTCAGTATGGTTTCAATCTATACTATCTACAAGAAAATTAATATGGGGTTCTGCTTTTGGTATTTGTGTTTTGCTTTTACTGGTTATCGGAATCCAACAATTTGGTGAATTAGATCCAGAAAACTCTCTACTCGAAATACATCGCGGAGAAAACGACAATACATCCTTGCATGTATTATCTCCTCAAAAGAGGGTATCATCCAAGGTATTTTCTTTTGAATGGGAAAAAATGGGTGGTGAGTTAGATTATAAATACGAGCTTATTGTTTGGCCACAAAATCTTTCAGAACAACGCGTACGTATACAAACATCTGCAACAAAGGTTACTTCATCCCAAATTCCTCTGCAATTTTCTCAAGGCCAGATTTACTTGTATTTAATCGAAGTTTACATAGGTTCTGAACTGTACAAAACATCGGATGTTTTTCATTTTACAATTGATTAGGAGTGATCATGACTAGCATTAAAAATCGAACAATTTTCGTTTTTATTTTTACTGTTGCATTAAGCTTATATAATTGTTCAAAAAATGCATCATTGGATGATGCGAATCAATCTTTTTATAAGTTTGAGTACAATAAATCGCAAAATTCCATTAGAAAAATTTTGAAACAACACCCATCCAATTCCGATGCATTAGAACTGCTTCTTCGAATTCACTTCTTAACATCAGACACTTCAGCATTTGATAGTTTAAAGCAAACGCTTCTTTCAACGAATATTGATAAAGGTTATTTAATTATTGGTAAATGTTATTTTGAAGTTGGGAACTTTGATAGTGCACTTGTATACTTAAAAAACGCAAGCTCACATGAGCAAGATGATTTGTTAAATCGTTCCCAACAAGGTTTATTGATTACTCAGTTAGCAGATTCAGCATCTCATCTATTAGGAAGGCGAAATTATCGAGCAGCACTTCCCATACTTCTGCAAACTGACAGTCTTTGGCAAGAAATACATCACACTCAAAATCAAGCTATCTCCCTTCAACAAATTGCATTTGTATCTACAATCCTCGGTGACACTTTATTGTCAAATGAGTCAATAATCCAAAGCCAAACCCTTGCAAACCAAACAGGAAATGAAGAAATCCAATGTCGGATTGATCAAACGCTTGGGGTAATTGAAGATATGAAAGGAGATCGGAAGGAGGCAGTTCAATATTTCAAAAAAGCGCGAGATAGAGGTTTAAGAATTGGTTCTCCGCATGGAATTAGAGCTGCAGCAAATTACGCCGGCACATTACTATCTATGGGAGAGCTTGAAAATGCTGAAGCTGCTTTTATGAAGCTATTAGATGAAAAGCAAAATCTGTCTCCCGGATTACTCAATTTAGTTTACTACAAACTTGGTTTAGTCAATCTTCTCATGCACAATGTTGAGAAATCAGAAAAATGTTACCAAAAAGCACTTGCACTTTCTGTTGAACGACAAGATTTAGCATTAAAAAATGCATCACTCACGGGACTTGGTGATTTATCTCTTAGCCTCAATCAATTTGAAAAAGCTGAGAAATATAAATTAGAAGTTATAAACTTAAGCAGGGAAATTGGAAATCAACGGAACCTTGCGTCCAGTTTACGTTCATATGCACTACTTCTTAGTTATATTGGACGACACCGGCAAGCACTTGAAATTGCTCAAGAAGCAATACCAATAGCGGAAAAAGTGGGGGCGGTTGATATCGCTCGAGATATTCATTCACAAATTGCAATTTCCTACCAAAAACTTGGAGATTTTAAAAAAGCTGCAGAACTTTACCTTGACCTTTTAAAAGGTAAGGACGGAAGTGAAGATTTTGAAGAGTTTGCTTCAAATTACCATGGACTCGCTACGTGTTATACCAACGATATATCCATTCAGTTTTCAATTAAAGAGTATGAAAAAGTTGTCAACCAAGCAATTGAGCGTAAATTAAACTATGAAGGCAATAAGATGAAATTTGATCTTGGGACCGCTTACGCGGTGAATAGAGAATTTCATAAAGCTTTGACAACTTATAATGAAGTCCTGGAATATGCAGTTAGCCAAAATATTACAGAATTAGAAGCGCATTGTTATGAAGGTAAAGGTGATGTGTATTTTGAAATGAAAGACCTCGAAAAAAGCTTGAATGCATATTCAACTTCAATTGGTAAGCAAGAAGAGATAGCTTTCAGTCTTAAATCAGGATTAAATCGATCAAGTTACTTTGATGCGTTGCGGAGCACAACTGAAAAGCAAATCTATGTAGCGCTTGAGAACCAAGATTTAATGACTGCATTTGAATACACAGAAAAAGCAAAAGCGCGCACCTTCATAAGTTTTCTCTCGCTCGGTAACATCAAGATTGCTCAATCGCCTGCATTTCACGAAGTCAGAAAAGCACAAGATTTACAAATCGAGTTTCAAAATCGATATGACGAATATAGTAGAAGTGATAACAACGAGTCCAAACATCATTCTACGTTAAAAAAACAATATATTAAAGCGAAGCAAAAATATGAAACACAACTGCATTTGATGGCTGACACAAAGCCATCCGCGAGTATGTTATTTACAACAAAAAATGTTATTTCGATAAACATTCTGCAAACATTGCTTCCAGAGAAAACTCTTCTACTTTCATATACATTTTTGCAGGATTCTACTATTGCTTTATTTTCCATATCAAAAAATAGCTATTCATGCCAACGTATCAAATATCCACTTAAACAATTACGAACAGATGTTAGAGTGTTGAAAACAGCGTTGAGCCATCATCCAAATAAAAATACAGTTAATGATTGGGATGTCGAAGCACATCGTGTGGGTGCAATCATCCTTGATCCACTTCTCGAATTAATGGGCAATAAAGATGTTGAAACCTTGATTATCATCCCAGATGATTGTTTGTATGATATGCCATTTCAGGTATTGTATTTTAAAGATGATTTGATGTTTAAGCAATTTAATATTGTGAATATGCCATCCGCTTCAGTACTAAAATTCATTTCTGCTTCAAGGTCAATTCCAACCGAGATAAATTCTATTTTAGCAATTGGATACTCTGGTGACAAAGCGCCAATGACCGAGAGTGAAGTGAATATGGTCAAAACGACATACAACATCACATCAAATGTATTTGTTGGGGAGGAAGCCACAATGTCCAATTTTTTTAAAAATGCAAAGGATGTAGCTTTGATTCATATTGCAGCCATTGGAGTTAGCTCTGAATATAACCCGCTTAATTATTTTCTTCAACTTGCCCCTGACAGCTCTAAAAAAACTGGCCATCTCTCAACGGCAGATATTTTCGGATTAGATCTAACAGCTAAGCATCCTATAGTTGTATTGAATGGCTGCGATACAGGTACTGGCAAGCGGTATCAAGCTGGAATATCAAAGGGAGGGGAGGTATTAAGCTTGCAAAGGGCTTTTTTATTTGCTGGTGCAAGTGCTGTGATTTCAACATACTGGCAAATCAATGATGCAGCTTCAGCTGAATTTATGGGCTTTTTTCATCGGTTGCTGCATTCAGGAATTCATCCCAGTTTCGCTCTTCAAAAGACACAAGAACACATGTACCATTCTAAAAAGTATCAACATCCATATTACTGGGCTCCATACATCATAACGAGTTCTTTTGGTAATGAACAAATTTCTTGGAAGGACTTATAAAAAGACAAAGGGCTTAATATATTTTCTTAAGCCCTTTGTAAAAAGTTAGTAAAGTGGGGCGAATTTGAACCACTGACTCGGGATTATGAAACCAAATGAATGCTAATCCAAGTGAATTTCAAATTTCCAACTTATCCGAAATTTATCCGATCTAATTCAAAAATAATAGAAATACTGGCAAATAATGGAAAATTTGCTTGTATCTCAAAAATTATCCTTCCGGCAATTATTCACAGTTTTTTAAGGGATTAGGCACAAAAT
>JACKDF010000079.1 GCA_020633655.1 Deferribacteres bacterium | reverse complement strand
TATTTACTGGTGCTACCAAAATTACCACAGCTTGCTGTACACCTCACTGCTGACCTTGCCGGTATGGTTCGGCGTGCTCGGGCTGATTTTCGCGGTGCAGCAACTTTTTGCCGTGCGCAAAGCGCGAGCGGCGGTGCTGGAGGAGACGCTGCATATCCGCATCTCCAACCTTACCAAAATCTATGGTTCACCGGGCCGTTTTACCCGCGAGTGGCAAAAGCAGGGACGTCGTGAGGAACTGCTGACCCAGGAAAGCGGTCTGCCGTGGAGCAAAACCGAAGTGCAGGAGAGCACCATTTGGGTGGCGGTTGTTGGCCTGCTGCTGCTTTATTTGCACACCTTCATCGAAAACGGCTTCTGGCTGGTGATGCTGACGCTGGCGACCATCGCCTGGTTCTTCGCCGCGCGCGAGCAGTACTACCGTTGGCGTTTTGTGCTCGGCAAGCCCCCAAAACCGCGCCAAAAACGCTCATTTCGCTTCTGGCGACGAAAAAAGCAAAAAGCTGCTCCCGATTCGGTGCCAACCGAAGCTGTCATTCAGGAGGAATCCATTTTGCCGTCTGAGCAAAATGACGAGAGCACCGACAGAACCAGCCAGCGAAAATGACTTGATATTCATCGCATGTTTTTGCATTTTCCGCCCACTCGGCGGGACATCTTTCACACAAAAAATTCTCAAATCAATCACTAAGTTGCCTGCCGGGGATGCGGAGCGCGAGGTTTTGATCTGGCTATGGATAAAAATACACATTTAAAATGGCAAGAGTGGTTCGGCATCGTTCATAGCGAGATCGAAGACCTGCTGTACAATCATTATTTACATAACGAACTTCAAAATATTATCAATCGAAATAGTGACATCGCAAATACGCAAAGTAATATGTGGCGATATTTTTTCATTACGCATGTCACATATGTAGCAATGGGTATTCGCCGTCAAATCAAAGATAATAACGATAGTGTCTCGTTAATTAGGCTTTTAAGAGAAATGTCAGAGAATATCCAGTTTTTGAACAATTTTGAACATTTGAAGAGTGGTGACTTACTTGGAAAAGATGAAATACGAAATGATATGAATGAAGTCTTTGGGGTCTCCAAAAAAATCGAGACGTTAGCTGATAGGATTATAGCACACAGGGATCGACGAAGCACAGCACAAAATGATTTGCCAAATAGAAGTGACCTAAATAATTCAGTGGATAAATTAAAGGACTTACTTTCGAAATATCATCCAATTTTGACGAACGCATTCTTACCAAATCCTATGCCTATTGATCAAGATGACCCATTTGTTATATTCGATAAACCTTGGAGACGTACTATAAATCTTAATGAGTAATATGTAGTAATTCCATAAGCCTGTTGGTGAATGGCAGTCTCGTTGATAGAACGAAAACTGTTTATACTTTCACCAAACGTTCCCCATCAATAGACAATACCTCGATAATTATTTCCAATTCTTTAGCGAAAAAAAGCAATATAATTCACGTGAGAAAAACGAGTCATTATAGAAAATCACATAAAAAAAGTATCCTGTGGGATAGCGAACAGCCGTTAATGCATTAAAATGCAAAGGTTTCGATAAGTTTTACCGGCAAATCAATGTCCTTGCTTGTCGGATTCGCCTACCCGCATGCCCAACCGTATGTATGAATGGGAATGATGAAACAGAGACAGAAAGACCTGGAACAATTTCTTTATCATGATATAGAAGATGAGGCGGAGGAATACTTAGCAGTTAGCCTTCCTCTCATTGGCGCGGTTGTGATGAATTTCAACGGTCTCGAATCTGAACTAGATTCGGCATTATGTGAAACGTTTTCAGATCGGTCAGATACACTTGGATTGTTAGTGCTACATAAGATGCAGTATGCAACGAAGGTCGATTTATTCCGGCGCTTTTGTGACGACTTTCATCGTGCAATTGCTGAAGAAAACGAATTTTATCCAGAGTTAATAAGTAAGCTAAAAGAAGTAGGAAAGCTGAGGAATGTTGTTGTCCATGCTGACTGGGAAAGCACAGATGACGAAGGCTTTACCTTCGTTAGGATTCAGATCAGCAAGCATGGCATAAAACAAGAATATATTCAATTCTCTCAAGATTCATTGGATAAGGTTATTGACTTGATTGGTGAAACAAGGCAGCAGCTTGAGAATTATTGGAGAAAGAGAGGAGAAATTCTTGCTTCTTGATAAATCACACATAACCAGTTGCTCGCATGGGACGCTCCGCCGCGCACGGCTCGCGCCCATAGCTTGGTCGTTTATAATTTTTAGCACCCAGCTTTGATACCTAATCGCTTCGAGCAAATATCGACGAGGAACCACCCTGCCTGCCCAAAACGCTCAAATTACCCCACCTGCACATGCAGCAAAAAATCTCACCCGAAAATCCTTTTCTTTTCGGAAAACACACCTTATTTTTAGCGGGAAA
>JACKDF010000078.1 GCA_020633655.1 Deferribacteres bacterium | reverse complement strand
TTTTTATAAGCTTTGTACGCATCATGCATGTATTGGTCGATTTTTTCATCGGAAATACTTTTACCATTCTGGTCCGTACTTTTCATTAATCCGCAAGCATGGAGGAATCCCGAGAAAGCACGAATGGTCGCTGCTCCACGGCTGAAACCAAACAGATAAATCCGATCACCAGGCTCATAATTCCGTGCAAGGAAGGCGTAGAGGTCACAAACATTTCGTTTAAAGCCAAAACCGAAAGCCCCGGAAAGAGCCCGCCAGATTTTGTTATCACCGGTGCCGACGCCGTTGTCATAAAACTTTATTTGTGGATTGCCTTCATCGTGTATTTCTACGGATTTGTACATTTTGTATACATTGCTGTCCGGCGAGTAGCCGCCTTTGTTGCCGGTACCATCGGCGCACAGAATGATATTCTTTGCCATTATACCCTCCTGATTTTTCCTGGAGCCAAATTGGCCGCACAACTCATGAGTGAGGCCCGTTGCTAATACAAATCGTGAAAATTTTCTTTGCTATATTTTGTCCAGGAAATCGAACCAAACGTTATAAAACCGTACGGTATTTTCCAGACCTTTTATTCCGTGTCCCTGACCTTCAAACTCGATGAGTGTGACATCTTTGTTGTACACTCTCAGGCTGTCTGCCATCCAGCGGCTGCCTTCGATGGGAACCCTGTTGTCGTTTGTTCCATGGGTAAGAAGCAGTTTGCCGACCATTTTATCCGCATGGTACAAAGGCGAGCGGTCCCTAAGTTTGTCGGCTTCTGTCTTCGGATCCCCAGCTTCCAAAATAACCCAGTCGGGAATATTGCAGTTTTCATAGAAATGGTTAATATCAGAAAAGCCAGCATGGCTGATTCCAAAACCCCACTCGAAGGATGCTTTGTTACCGTTTATTTCCCCCGGAAAGGTGAGACAACGCATCGTTGCATAACCACCATGACTGCCGCCGTACACACCAATTCGATTTGGGGGAATATCCAGTTTTTCGGAGATGTATTTTGCCGCGTAGATTACATCGATAATTTCATTGCCGCCGAGATCTTTATCATTCAGCGATTCAAATTCACGGCCAAAACCATTGCTGCCCCGGGGGGATGGACTGAGAACATAAATGCCCGCATCGGCGAGAATTTGTGTTTGCGTGCTGAATGAATTGCCGCCACCGTAAAAAGACTGAATCATGACAATCTGCTGGCTTTTCGGTAAAGGCTTTTCCGGGTGATAAAGAAATGCATGCAGTTTGCGTGTTTCTCCGGTTTTGGGATCGATATCAAAAGTCGGATAGTCAATTCGCTCCTGTCTGGCATGAAGAAGTTTCGTTTTTAGATCCTCTGGCATGTCGATTCTGGTAGTGAAATGAAATCCGGATTTATCCACCGCTAAGGCATCGATTCGAAATCGAATGGTTGCCGAATTGATAGAAACCAGCATTTTATTGTCTTTCGTATCAAGTATTCCCACATTAAAATTAACTTTTTCCCTTTGCAGAATGTCGCCATTTTGTGGATTGATAAGCAGAATTTCATTTTCAATGGGATTGGAAAGGACTGCAAAAATGTATTTTTCTCCATCGATTGACACCAGTTCTGCGGCATTCAAATCGATATCAAAATTTGTTAGTTGGCGTGTCTTGCGTGTTTTTAAATTATAACTAAAAATGTTTTCAAAGCCGTTTTCATTTGAGAAATACATGAATTCATTATCGTTGAGCCATTCACGGTAGGCCGTTGGCCAGCTGCGTGCTTTCCGGGGATCAGTAATCACAGATAATTTTTGTGTTTTAAAATCAACGTAAGCCAGATTGCCGTAAGTTCTATCTGCGTTTTTGAGTACCGAAAGGACAACGCCTTTTCCCTGCGGCTGCCAGCTTGGAGAATCCCAGGTTAGTCTGTACTCAGGTGTATCCTGTAAGATGTTTTTTTCTTCCATTGATTCCAGATCCAAAACACGCAATTCCCCGAGTCGTTTTTCTTTGTCCCCTAGCCGTGCGATATAAGCTACTTTGTCTTTTGCTTCATTCCAGCGCCACCCGAAAATGTAAGGGACCTCCGTTAATTTTTTTATAGCTCTGGTATTCGGATCGAGTTGGTACAGATTGATTATTTCATCATTCTTTTCATCGCCTGTCCAGTAGAGTTTTTCATCATTTTCCCGGTAGCGAATTCCCCAAACATTACGCTTCGAAAAATCGATATCAGAAACGAGTTCACCTGTTTTGAGATCTGTATTTGAGCCAAGATCGACGGCTTTCAGTTTCGTCGTGGAATCCTGATGGAAATAGTAGAGCTTGTTCGCATGAAAAAACGGAGTGAATCCGTAGTAAGGAAAGCCTTCTACGTATGGTTGCAAATCGATTTTACGATTTTTGAATTCGACAACTCGGTCACTGTCAGTTGATTTTTGTCCGTCACATGCGGAGTAGGCAAGCGATAATGCCATTAAGAAAAACAGAGTGAATCGAAAATGCATGTTTTACCTCCTGAAATTAGATTTTATTGAGACTGGCGAAAAATATGTAAATTCGGTCCCTGAGCTTGCC
>JACKDF010000077.1 GCA_020633655.1 Deferribacteres bacterium | reverse complement strand
TGGGATATTACCGGAATTGGGATTTGGGTTCTCAACGCCCTTTTCAAATCACTGGATTACATAACCGATGTCATTTTTCCGCACCGGTTTTATAATTATGAACTCACCAGCAACGTCAAATACGCGTGTCAGGCCCTGGCTATCGATGATGAACGCTTATCGTTCCTGCCAAAAGTCTGGGACGAAACCGAAAGGAAAGACGGTTCCGTCGAGCAAGTCTGGTTTGCCGGCATGCATTCCAATGTCGGGGGTGGATATGCGCGAAGCGGCATGGCAAATGTGGCCCTGTATTGGATGATGGAACGGTCCCATACCCGGCAATTGGAATTTAAACAGGGGGCCATGCAGGCGGCATTTGAAAGCAGTCATGTGAATGGGCGCATGTACAATTCCCGTGATGGAATGGCGGTTTTCTACCGGTATCACCCACGCGAAATTGAACAATTGTCCCGGGGAAGAATAAATGGCGAAATCAAAATCCACTCGAGTGTTTTGCAGCGTATGCAAAGCCAGACAGGAAATTATGCACCAGGTAATTTGCCGGAAACATTCACAGTTGTTCGCAATGCAGAAAACAACGTTACAGATGTTTTGAACTTAAGCGTGGAACCAACCTGGGCGAATTATAAAAATTCACTTCGGCGTTTGATATTCTTTCGCAAATGGATTTATGGTATATCATTGGAAACCGGACTCGTCGTTTTAATGGCTGCGATCTATTTCTGGATAAATCAGCACGAACTGCGAACTGAGGAGGCAGGTAACTGGTTAATGGCCCAGATTGCCGACGTACTAAATTATATTCTTCCAAAGATGTTTGATGGATTAATACATTATACCGTTGCGTTACACCCCATGTATTTTTGGATTTTTGTCGTATTCACACTTGTATTGTGGCTGATCAGCCGAATAGCTTTTAAAAAATCCATCCAAACACAGGAAAAGATGCGGGCACTCCTTCTGGAAACCCGACTGCATGATTTTGACCAATGATATATTTTGAATCGAAAATCCCTGCGCATTCTCATTGGACATAAATGGTTTAAATTAATATTTTTCATAACAATCATAAGAAACAGAATTGAAATTAATCTTGCAAAAATAGAATGGATTTACTATTATTAGAGTCAAATTACAATTGTCTGCGGACCATTATATATGGAGAATATTGATGAAAAAATTGGTACTCGTCTTGTTGGCATTACTTCTCGTTACCGGCGGTGCTTTTGCCCAATCTGATATTGGCTTAAAAGGCGCTGGCCTCCGTCTCGGCCTCGTTGATCCTGATGGTATTGACAGCACGATTGGTTTTGAAGGTTTTGCTGATCTCGGTTCTTTCAACAAGATTGCGTTGGAAGCAAGTGTTCTTTACTGGTCAAAATCAGTAAGTGTTGTTTCATTGCGTGATTTGGCAATCGGTGCAACGGGACGCTATTTTTTCGATATGGCGGATAGTCCTGTGAAACCTTTCGCTTCTGCAGGTTTGGCCCTCCACATGATGAAAAGCCAGGTTGATTATGATTTCGGTTTTCTTGGGTCTGGTTCGGAATCGGTAACTTCAACCGAATTTGGCATCAAAATCGGTGGCGGCGCAAACTATGAACTCAATGAAAAAATGACCTTGACTGGTGAAGTGTCTTACCACCTTGGAGATGCTGAACAATTTAATATTCTTGGTGGTGTCTCCTACAAACTTGGTCAATAATGATCATTCCTATACAAAAAAAGCGCTGACAACAGCGCTTTTTTTATTTGTAACACACAATTTTATAAACCGATCCGCCTCACACATTCAGAACCTTATTCATATTCCCGGAAGCGAATCCATCCATATCAAGTGTAACATAAACATAGCCGATTTCCCGAAACCGCCTGGTTATACGGTGCCGGTTTTCAACCGCAATCAACTTTTCTAAATCCTCCACGGGGACTTCAATTTTCGCAGTTTTATCATAGTGGCGAACTCGACAATGGCGAAAACCCATATCGCGAAGAAACATTTCTGCTTTCTCAACCTTTGTTAATGATTTCAATTCGATTGGCTGACCGTAGGGAAAACGCGAGGAAAGGCAGGGCATTGCCGGTTTGTTCCAGTTTGGTAAACCAAGATACTTCGCAGCTTCGCGAATATCATTTTTCGTGAAACCGGCTTCTTTGAGCGGAGAGATGACCCGTTGTTCAGCATTTGCACGCAAACCAGGCCGATAGTCACCTAAATCATCGGCATTGGTACCGTCGAGAACACACGCAAATCCTTCGTTCTGCGCAATGTCCTGTAATTTGGAAAACAACTCTGTTTTGCAATAGTAACATCGGTCGGCTGGATTCGATTTAAACTTCAGATCGTCCGTTTCTTCGGTCTGGATAACGCGGTAGCTCACACCGATCTCTTTAGCCAATGCAATCGCCTCCTCCATCTCGCGTTTTGGCAATGTGGCAGAGGCACCGACGACTGCAAGTACATCCTTCCCGAGTGCCGAATAAGCAATATAGGTAACCAGGGTGCTATCAACGCCACCACTGAGGCCAATTACAGCACGGCCGTGTTTCTTTATAAAATCTTCAACTCGCGAAATTTTTTCGGTGATTTCATTTAAACTCATTCAGAATCCAGAAAGGGTAACGGAACCACTTTATTATTTTCATACTTCAGAATATTTACCGTTGCATTAACACGATCACGGTTGATGTCAATCATCCCTTTTTTGCCCTGCAGGTTATGAAGTGCGGCCAGTTCTTTACGTAAATCTTCACGCGATTTTGCATCCTTTGAAAGCACGGTTAAAAGCATGAGACCAGC
>JACKDF010000076.1 GCA_020633655.1 Deferribacteres bacterium | reverse complement strand
CGCTGGTGACAAGTGGTGAACTGGGTGATATCTGTTACATAAACTCGCAACGGCTGAATCTTGGTCCAATCCGTCAGGATGTGAATGCCCTTTGGGATCTGGCACCCCATGATATTTCAATTATGCTCGATCTGATCGGAAGCTCTCCAGTCTCGGTTAATTGTCAGGGATTGGCTTATCTGAATGAAAAAGTGCACGACGTTTGTACCCTCACCATGCATTTTGAACCCAAGAAAATGGCAGTCATCAATGTCAGTTGGCTAGACCCCAGTAAAACTCGTTTAATGACGGTGGTCGGAGAAAACAAGATGGCAACATTTAACGATATGGAGCCACTTGAGAAGATAAGAATCTATAACAAGCGGGTTAAAACCGAGCCTTACACAGATTCCTTCGATGAATTTCAATTCAGCTGCCAGTACGGTGACACACTTTCTCCCTGGCTAAACCAGGTTGAACCGTTAAAAGCCGAATGTCAGCATTTTCTCGATTGTGTGCAGACAGGTAAAAAACCAATAACAGACGGACAAAACGGCCTCGAGGTAGTTAAAATACTGGAAGCTGCCGATATTTCGCTCAGGAATCATGGCAAGATGGTTCAACTGAATGAAATCGAACATTTTTCTTCCCAAAAAATGGCAGATATAGCCAAAGAAGTGGCATAACAATTTAAAAAATTAAGGAAACAACAAAGATGAATGTCCCTTTTGTTGATCTCGTATCACAGTACCAGGGTTTAAAAGATCAAATAGTGCCTGCCATGGAAAACATAATGAGCAAGGCGCAATTCATTATGGGGGAAGATGTTCGCAAATTCGAGCAGGAATTTGCAGAATATTGTACATCGAAATTCTGTGTCGGGGTGGATTCAGGCACTTCAGCACTGGAACTCGCATTGCGTGCTTTTGAAATAGGCCCCGGTGATGAAGTCATAACGGTTGCCAATACATTTATTGCAACGACCCTGGCTATTTCAGCCACAGGCGCACGGCCGGTTCTGGTCGATATTCACCCGGAAACATACAATATTGATGTCAACAAAATTGAAGCGGCTATTACGCCAAAAACCCGCGCGATTTTGCCCGTGCATCTGTACGGTCAACCTGCCGACATGGATGTGATAAACACACTTGCGAAAAAACACAAGCTCATTGTCATTGAGGATGCATGCCAGGCACATGGTGCACGATATAAAGGCCGACGTACTGGTTGCCTCAGCGATGCCGCGGCTTTCAGTTTTTATCCAGGTAAAAATCTTGGCGCTTACGGTGATGGCGGTGCTGTTGTGACAAATGACGAACACGTTGCAGAAAAACTCCGGTTGTTGCGGGATTATGGGCAAAAACAAAAGTACCAGCACCTGATCAAAGGCTACAATCACCGGCTGGATACGTTGCAGGCAGCGGTCTTGCGGGCGAAATTACCTTACCTGGACGACTGGAATACAGCTCGACGCCGTTGTGCATTAAAATACAATGCTGCACTTAAAGAAACGGCTCTTGTCGTTCCTGTTGATGCCAATTTCGCAGAGTCGGTTTATCATCTTTATGTTGTTCGTGTAAAAGAGAGAGACGAACTTTTGTCGTATCTGCAGAGCAGAGGTATTTCTGCGGGGATTCATTACCCAATTCCAATTCATCTGCAGCCGGCTTATGCAGATTTAGGATACAAAACGGGTGATTTTCCTGTCACCGAACACTATGCCAGGGAAATTGTATCCCTGCCAATGTTTCCTGAATTGCGTGATGAGCAAATCAACTACGTTGCAGAAGCCATAATGGAATTCCATGAAGAAATAGTTGCTTAAGCCGGAATCCAATATTCTATGACACCGCCGGAATCCCGTATTAGAATACCAAAAAATTTTCTGTGGTGGGTATTCGTTGTGATTGCCGGGATGAGTATCGGGTTCGGCGTGCTAAAAATGACAATTTTACCTCCGAAGTGGTTAATACTCGTCATTGCTGCATGCCTGTTTCTGTTCATAATCGCTGTTGTAGGGAATATTCGCAAGCTATTGTTAGCACTCATATTGATCGATATTCCCTTTCAACTTGATATCCACCTTGGATTTCGGGAAGATATCCCGAGTTTTGGCGCGATTGCAGGTTGGAACATTTCAATAACCTCGATAGCGCTTGTCGTTCTTTATATTTTGTGGTTTTTGGAGAAATACAAAGAGCCGAAAAGAAGTCACGAATCCAATGCCCTCAAAGGCATAATACCATTGGCAATTTTTATTTTCTTCAGTCTGCTGTCCATCTTTTCGGCAAAAGATGCACAATTGGCAGCTTTTGAAAACTTCATGCTTTTCCAGCAGTTTCTTCTCTTTATCTATCTTGCAGGAACTGTGAAAAGCAGAGAAGACATTAAATTTATTCTGCTGATGCTGTTCTTAGGATTGATTCTGGAAAGCACAATTGTCATGATGCTGCGCGGAATAGGTCAGACGATTAAAATCGCCGGATTAACAGCACGTGTCGATAAAGGGATGCGCATAGGTGGTACCGTTGGTGGACCCAATACAGCTGGAGCCTATTTCAGTTTGTTGTTAATACCATCCTTGAGCATGTTCATTGCCCTCGTAAACTGGTATTATAAACGTCTGGGAGCAATCGCTTTTGTGATGGGAACCGTAGCCATCCTTCTCACAATGTCCCGTGGTGCCTGGATCGCGTTCGTTGTATCGAGCAGTATTTTTATCTATCTCAGCTGGTCAAAGGGATGGTTGCCAGCAAAAATCCCTTTACTGCTGATATTTTTGGGCATGTCGATGGCCCTCGTATTTCACGGTGTACTTCTCGAAAGGCTGTTCGGAGACGATGACGGAGCAGCTTTCGCGCGTATTCCATTGATGAAACTCGCCTTTCGCGTGATTGCAGCACATCCAATTTTTGGAGTGGGTGCAAACAATTTTTCTCTCATCATGAGTGATTATATCACGCTGGAGTTACGCGGGCAATGGCTTTATACAGTGCATAACAAATTTTTGCTTGTTTGGGCAGAAACAGGTACTGGCGGGTTACTTGCATTTCTGGGATTTTTGATTTCCAGT
>JACKDF010000075.1 GCA_020633655.1 Deferribacteres bacterium | reverse complement strand
CCCATTTTCGACAGTCTCAGTGGTATTTTTTTATAAAGAATATTAAAATCTTAAATAAGAGTAAAGAAGAATTCAGGAAGGGGTCTGGTGAAAAAACGAAAGCCCGGCGCAAGGCCGGGCTTTCAGGGCGTCATGATATGAGATGAAGAAGTTCTTTTTCGAAGGCCTTGCCACGATTGCGACCATACCACAGATGCAATTTTTCCAGATATTGTGGTTTTTCGAGACCTTCTGCTTTTAACCCGGCTAATAGTTTTTCTGCTTCCTTCGGCCGTGGACCCCATTGAAATAATTCCTCACCATTTTTATCAAAGGCAATAAATTTGGGGATAGATCGCGTGCCGTTTGTGAGATATTGATCCATTATTTTAGGATTCTCATCTCGAAGCAGAATTCGCAAGGTAATTTTAGGATTTAGCTGAGCACTTTTTTCAATGTAAGGTAAAATTTGTGCCGAATCACCACACCAGGGTTCGGTGATGACCAACCACACCTGCTCTTGCTCAATAGATGCAACTGCCTGCTTTAATTCAGGCGAAATCTTATAGGTACGCCGAATTCGACTTGTTCGCTGCAGGTTCAACTTTGTAAACTCTGCATGTTCAATCGTTAGTGCATCCGCATCCGGAGGTGCAGACTCGATAGCTTTGCGCTCAAGCAAAATTTGATATGTTTCTGGCGTAAGACTATTTTTTATGTTTTCAAATGTGTGGTTATCAACGGGCATAATTTTACTTATCAAATGACCAACTAGGTTTTTTAAGATTTCTATTTGGATGTTTGCAGAGTGAATCTCGGTCAAATAAAATCATGTTTTCGAATAATTCGCATTCGCTGTATTTGAAGAAGGGAGTAAAATTTTAATTTTGAATAATATTTCTTTATTAATTAAATAATTAATTTTAATTTACGATAGCAAATCTATGGCTTGATTTGAAATTCTTTTTTGGTATAAGTCACAAAAAATAAATTCTTTAATCTGCACTGAAGTGGGTATGGGGGTACAGAAAATTATTTCATTGTGATTTTCACAGTGTATAGTTAACTCATGATGAGTTAAAAAAATCTGCTGCCTTCGTAACACACTTGTTGTACAACTTCATTGGGTTGTCAGGTACCTGAAATGGAATTTGGGATATTAACCAACGTGTTTGATTCGAAACAAAACGTGGATCCCGACAGGAAGCACTGAAATCCAGGGAATCGGTTTTGGCAAGTGCCAGTCTTATCGATATTTTCAATTCAGTTCTCGATCACAAACACACAATTCTTCAATTTCATTAAGTTTAGGAGTACTTTAGTATGAAAAGTGGACCAATTGTTACCAGGTATCTTGTGGCGGGTTTATTCTATTTTTTATTTGTATTTGGAATCAGTTTTGGTCAGGTTGAGGAAAGTCCTTCCGGCTATGTCCGTTGTTCTACACCTACGCCTTCGGAGGCGGAACTGCTTAATGTACGAAATTCTCTTAATTCCTGGTTGAAGGACAACGCCAATGCCTTAAATGCTGCAGGTGATATGACCGTTCCAATTGCATTTCATGTCGTTCGTCATAATGATGGTGTTACGGGTGATGTGAATGACCAGATGATTTACGATCAAATAGATGTGTTGAATAATGCCTACAATGGCTGGGGATATCAGTTTTCGCTCCATTCAATTGAGCGTGTAAATAATACAACCTGGTCCACCCATACCTCCGGCAGCTCTGCCGGGAATCAAATGAAACAGAGTCTGGCAATTGATCCTGCACATGTAATCAATTTTTATTTGTGTGATTTAGGCGGTGGTTTGCTGGGTTATGCTGTATTTCCCTGGTCCTACTCAGAAAGTGATTACCGTCATGGTGTCGTTGTGCTTTATTCATCTTTACCTGGTGGCTCTGCAGTCCCTTACAATGAGGGGGATACCGGCACGCATGAACTTGGCCACTACTTCGGTTTATACCATACATTCCAGGGTGGCTGTGCTGCCCCCGGTGACGAAGTCGATGATACGGCACCGGAATCCTCGGCTGCCTATGGCTGTCCTGATGGCCGTGATACCTGCACTGGTGGTGGCGTTGATCCTATTCACAATTTTATGGATTATACAGACGATAATTGTATGTATCAGTTCACCACTGGACAAAGCAATCGCATGCTTGCGATGATGGCCCAGTATCATCCTTCTTTTAGTGGTTCAACCTGTGATGTTACTGCGAATTTCACTGCAAATACAACCTCCGGTGCTGCACCATTGACTGTTAATTTTACAGATCAATCCGCAGGTGCAGTAACCTCCTGGAGCTGGGATTTTGGTGATGGCAGTTCTTCGACAATGCAGAATCCCAGCCATACGTATTCTGCTGATGGCACCTATACGGTTGCATTAACTTCAACCAGCGCAAGTTGTTCCGATAGCGAAACGAAGACGGGTTATATAACCGTTTCAACACCTTGCGATATTACTGCTGATTTTACTGCAAATGTGACTTCAGGAGCTGCACCATTGGCCGTCAATTTTACGGATCAGTCTACGGGATCAGTGACTTCCTGGAATTGGAGTTTTGGTGATGGCAGTACATCTACAGCACAAAATCCAACGCATACCTACGCAGCAGATGGTAATTATACTGTTTCGCTTATCTCAACCAGCGCTACATGCTCAGATGGTGTAACAAAGACTAATTATATTTCTATTTCGACGCCGAATCAGGCTCCAACAGCAATTATCAACTCACCTGCAAATGGGCAAAATTTTGCAGCTGGTCAAACCATTAGTTTCTCCGGAGCGGCTTCCGATGTGGATGGAACCGTCGCTGTGAGCACGTACCGTTGGACTGTTAATGGACCAGGTGTACCCGCAAACTATCTTTTGGCTTCCGGCACGGCAAATGCATCTGGTGTTCCACCCTCAACAGGTTCTTACAGTATAACTTTGCAAGTGACAGATAATGATGGTGCATCCGGAAGTACATCAATAAATATTAGTGTCGGAGGGACATCGAATCAGCCTCCGACGGCCAGTGCCAGCGCTAACCCGACTTCCGGGACAGCACCGTTGGCTGTCAGTTTCAGTAGCTCTGGTAGCAGCGATTCCGATGGAAGCATTACGTCC
>JACKDF010000074.1 GCA_020633655.1 Deferribacteres bacterium | reverse complement strand
ACATTAAGTTTGGTATTAACTAAACTTGATGATATTTCTGCTGAATACTACAAGAGAAAGCAGAGTGCTCGTTTGGAGAGTCAAAAGGAATTACTACGACTCGAAGCCAAAATCGCCAGCTTAGCCACTGAATTAAAAGCATTTCCCCACAAAA
The DNA here is from genome assembly GCA_020633655.1 of Deferribacteres bacterium. GTDB lineage: Bacteria > Zhuqueibacterota > Zhuqueibacteria > Zhuqueibacterales > Geothermadaptataceae > Bioreactorimicrobium. Next base: position 2,998 of record JACKDF010000074.1, on the reverse strand, counting down.
CGTACGTCGATCAAAATCGACACGACCGTATTCGTTATAATTTGCATCTCGCAAAAAAGCACCTCGACCATTTGCAGCAAGTCTATTCTGAGGGAATGTATCAAAAGATCGTGATGAAAAAAGAAAAAGTCGAAAACCTGCTAGTACAGGTCGAGTCCATCTTTGTGGAATATGAAAGCCAGCGAATCGATACGCATGAACTTACACCGGATATTACCACAATAACCAGTCAGGATGAACCCTATACGGAAGTAGAGACCATCAATTTATCACCAGGGAATGACTAATAAAATTGTTGACCTTGATATAGTTTAGCCTGACTATACACATTTCTATTTTTTCCTGCATGCGCTTTCCAATTGCGTTTGTTTGCAAAATTCGTTTATTTCTTACCTTTATTTTTGTTCACTCATCATCATCTCAAATCTAAAATTTGATCATACCAATTCATGGAAAAGAAAGATGTCATTGCTGTGCTGGAGCACATCGCAATCCTGCTGGAATTAAAAGGCGAAAATCCCTTTAAAAGCCGGGCATACACGAACGGTGCGCGTATTCTCAAGGCAAGAGAAGAAAGTATCGGTGAGCTTGTTGATACTGGTAAATTAGGTGAGATAAAGGGAATTGGTAAAGCACTTGCCGACAAAATAACCACCTTGATCACAAACGGTTCCTTGCCCTACTATGAAAATTTGAAAGCTGAATTTCCGGCAACCTTGTTTGGTCTGCTCCGAATTCCTGGTATGGGCAGCAAAAAAATTAAAATACTTTATGATCAAATGGGTATCGCTTCCCTGATAGATTTGGAAACAGCCTGTCGTGAAAATCGAATTGCGGGTTTGACCGGGTTTGGAGAAAAAACGCAGGAAAAAATTCTTCAGGGTATCGACTTTATCAAGCAGCACGAAGGCCAGCATCTTTATTTTTCTGCATTGGCAGTCGCAGGAAAGATGATCACAGCGCTTAAGCAACACCCCAAAATCATTCGAGTTGAGATGGCTGGGAGCCTGCGGCGTGCAAAGGAAGTTGTCAAAGACGTTGATATCGTTGCAAGTGTGGATGATTCGAGCCGCCAGGAAGTGATGGATTTTTTCGTTTCCCAGGGAGATGTGGAATCGATCGTTGCTCATGGCATCACCAAAAGCAGTATAATTGTCAGTAATGGTTTACAAGTCGATTTACGCCTTGTTTCCAATACGGTGTTTCCATTCGCCTTACACCATTTTACCGGATCAAAAGAACATAATACAGCTATGCGTCGCGAGGCGAAAAAACATGGTTATAAGATGAACGAATATGGTCTTTTTACGGAGGCGGATCGTTCGCTTGTTTGCCAAGATGAGAAAGAAATTTTTGCTGCGCTTGGAATGGGCTATATTCCCCCGGAACTGCGGGAGGATCGCGGTGAAATTGAAGCAGCCCTGGAAAATACGCTGCCTGTTCTTATCGAAAAAAATGATTTGTGCGGTATTCTGCACAATCATACGACCTGGAGTGATGGATCGAATTCCCTGGAGGAAATGGCGAATGCGTGCCGTGCAATGGGGATGAGCTATCTTGGTATCGCCGACCACTCACAAGCTGCGCAATATGCGAATGGACTAACACCAGCCCGTTTGCAGCAGCAGGCGCAGGCGATAGCTGAATTGAATAAAAATTTTACTGATTTTCGCATCTTTCATGGTACTGAATGTGATATTTTATCTGATGGCTCGCTGGATTTTCCCGATGAAGTTTTGGCCCAATTGGATTATGTTGTCGTCTCTGTGCACAGCAAGTTGGAAATGAGTGAGACAGAAGCGACGGAGCGCATAATTAAAGCGATGCAGAATCCTTTTGTTAAGATTTTGGCCCATCCAACCGGCAGGATTTTATTGGGACGCAAAGGGTATCCGTTGAATTACAAAGAAATATTCGCCGCCGCAGTGGAAAACAATGTTGTCATCGAAATCAATGCAAATCCCTATCGATACGATCTCGACTGGCGCTATATCCGGCAGGCAAAAGAAGCTGGGGTTCTATTGAGTATTAACCCGGATGCTCATAAAATCTCGGGCCTCGCCGATATGTTATCTGCTGTCGGAATCGCTCGAAAGGGTTGGTTAACAAAGGACGATGTCCTCAATACGAAAAGTCTCGACGAAATCACAGCTTTTTTCGCAGCAAAGAATGGCAAATAATTTTGGTTAAAGGAGAAGAGTGCTAAATGGCACGAGAGCGAAAAACAAATCCCGTCGCTTTTACGGGTGGCATCGCATTTATAGTGCTGGGGATTATCCTGATTCTTGACCGTCTTGATATTTGGCGGATTTCTGATTTTATTTACACTTACTGGCCGCTGCTTCTTATTGCTTTAGGTATTAAAATTCTGTTTTTTAGTGATAAAAAAACCAAAAAACATGCAATGAAATTCAAACGATGGGCACCGTACAATTTTGCGGAGTCCGTGCAATCCGACGGGAGCAGCAGGGTTTATGAATCTAAGATTCTCGGGGATATTTCACGGCGCATAACGGCGAGACGATTTTCCGGTGGGACTTTTTTCTGTCTGGCCGGAGACATCGAAATTGACGCGACCAACATGCAACTCGCAAAGGGCACTTGGGTAATGCATGTGGATTGTCTTTTGGGAGATATTCATATTCGAATTCCTGAAAACCTGCCTGTACTTATCCGCGCGCAGTGTGCAGCAGGAGATATAAATTTAAAAGATACAGAGGGTGGCGGTCTTTTCGTGAATCGCCAGATAAAAACGGAGAATTACGACGGAGCGGAGAACAAATTGCTCATTTTGACATCTGTTTTAATGGGCGATATCATTGTCGTTTAATGGTAAAATTATGAATATAAAAACATTTCTCATCCCCAAAAAAATTCAAGAACAGCGTGATTTGCTCAAAGAAAAGGGCTTGAAAGAGTTCATCAAAAGTATTGGCTGGAAAGTGGCTTTAGCGATTATCCTTTTCTATCTCATTCGTGATAGTTTTCTTTATTTGCT
>JACKDF010000073.1 GCA_020633655.1 Deferribacteres bacterium | reverse complement strand
GGATGGAGCAGCGCATGCAGTGGCAGCTCAGCCTCGGTCTGCGCAAATCGAAGCTGCGTTTTCACGAGCATGGCCCGGACGAGCTGGCGCACTACGCCAAAAAAGCCTTTGACATCGAGTACGAATTTCCGTTTGGTTGGAACGAGTTCGAGGGTATCCACAACCGTACCGACTACGATTTGGGAAGGCATGCGGAATACAGCGGCAAGGATTTGCGCTACTTCGATCAGGACGAGAATCGCAAGTACATTCCGTACATCATCGAAACTTCAGCCGGCTGCGACCGCACGCTGCTGACCTGCCTGGTCGATGCCTACGACGAGGAAACGGTGGAGGGCGAAACCCGCGTTGTGCTGCATCTTTCGCCGAAAATCGCGCCGATCAAAGCGGGTATTTTCCCGCTGGTGAAACGCGACGGCATGCCGGAAATCGGCCTGAAGCTGCGCGACGAGCTCAAAAAGCAGTTCAAGGTTTTTTACGACGAATCTGGCGCTATCGGCCGGCGCTACCGCCGCATGGACGAAGCTGGTACACCGTTCGGCATCACCATCGACTCGCAGACGCTGGAAGACCAAACCGTCACCATCCGCGAGCGCGACTCGATGCAGCAAACCCGAGTGGCGCTGGACAAAGTGGCGGACTTTATTGCGGAAAAGATGGATGGTTTTGTGCGGGAGTGAAGCCAATTCCAAGCCGATATGGTGATCTATTTTCAGAGAGTTCAGTTATTACACATCTTCGCATGGGCGTAATGCAAAAAACATTTTTCAAATCTTAATTCTTATATCTGCGCTCTTTAAAATTTTAGATTTTGCTTAAGTACCAAAAAAAAGAGTTAATACTTGGTAAATTTCTCCACACAATCCTAAAAAGGCTAATATTAGGCCAATAGAGCCAAGTGCTTTTCCGTTGGAAAATGTATTTAAAAACTTGATTAGAGAATTAAGTGAGCTTACTAGAATTCCGTAAACTAGAACAAAAGAAAACACAATTAATGGAAAACTTACAATCCAAAATATTTGGCTAATTTGCTCGAAAGACAGATCATATATAGTCCGGTAGATTCCTACTGCGAGCCAAGCTACAGCAAATATCATCATGGCTAAGATTAATTTTCCGTTCTGAAGAAAGGCACCTAATTTATTTAAATGCTTCTTATAGAGCGAAAGACTTTGAATCTCGGCTCTATCAATAAAGTTTTCAATTTTGTCGGCAATATCTGGCTTAATCACTTCAATAAAAGTAAGCATGAAGCCTATGCTTTCGATGGGCATTGAAATCAATTGGACAGAATTTGCTGTATCGTTGTTGAAAAAGTCCATATAAATACCAATAGATAATCACATCTCTAAAATACTCTATAGGTTAAGCCTTGTTAAAAATTGGCTCTATATTTGTTCATTTACTAAAAAATCGTTAGCAATATTGAGTTTAATATATTTATTAGTAGGTGGATAGTATTCCACACTTTTTTGCACCATGAAGAAGCACCATTTACTGTCAAGTGATTCTCAGCTCATCGCATTCGTTGATTTTATTATTGGACGCTGCGCTGAAATATGAAAGTTCGGCATCACCATCGACTCGCAAACGCTGGAAGACCAGACTGTCACCATCCGCGAGCGCGATTCGATGCAGCAAACCCGCGTTGGACTCGACAAGGTGGCGGCTTTTATGGCGGAAAAGATGGAAGGCTTTGTGCGGGAGTGAGATCATTTTTGTTTGACTGAACTATAATTGCATCCAAATGTGCAACATAGCCACAAAAAATGAAAGAGAAGTTCAGAGCCTCAATCCTCTCATGTCAATGAGGTAGACAGTATCATCATCTACTCTGTAAACCACGTCAAAGGATGGAAACTTTCCAATTTTATCAGAACTGCCCACAAAATAGAATCCATATTTCTGTCCAGGCTTTTTGGGAATCGGTTTGCCCCATGTGAAAGGATCGTTGGAAAGAGTAATGTGGAGACCTTTTCGAAAATCTGCGATTCTTGGTAAAAAGTTCTTTTCTAAATTTTCAATTTTTGCCCTAAATTTGACTGTCTCAACTACCTGATATGGCATAATCGTCATCCCCACCAGATGCTTCATATTCATCAATTACCGATTCGGCCCATCCCATTGTTTCCCTGGAAACAGGATTTGATCGACGAAAAAATACCGTTTCGTAAGGAATTTCTTCACCGTTTTCAAGGTATTGCCACGCTAAGTCCTGATGAGCAATTTCACTGACACCACTTGCGCCAAATCCAGCAAGTTGTTGAATAATTAAATCAATAATCTTTTTCTGCTCAATTGTAAGCAGTTCAAAGCTGTGATTATTTTTTACCTTAAGTCTTTTTTGGTTTTTACCAAAGTAGTTTTGCTCAACAATTTCCAGTTTTTCTGTATCTATAAGTTCTTTACGAGCCTGCACAAGATGTTTTGGTATCTGTCCAAATTTTTGCCGAATATATGTTTCGTTACTTATTGATTTTCCTGTGGTAGCATATGAAAAAAAGTCAGAATAATGTAGTGCTTTATTGAGATGGGTAGACGCAAATGTTGGAATATCTGCAGTACGATCGGAAATGTACAATATCATTTCCTTGAAAATTTCTTTGTTAAATTTTCTTTTTGTTTCCATCAGTGCACCCCATGCAAAAAACAAATGTTCACCAATTTTGTTTATATTATAGCATCAATTGTCAGAAAATGCAAGTTTTTTATATTAGCCGCATTTTACGAGTTGGCCTTTATGGGCTTCGGTTATGCCCAAATAGACACCGGCATCACCATCGACTCGCAGACCCTGGAAGACCAGACCGTCACCCTCCGTGAGCGCGACTCGATGCAGCAAACCCGTGTGTCGCTCGACAAAGTGGCGGCTTTCATGACGGAGAAGATGGAAGGCTTTGTGCGGGAGTGAGGGGAACATTTTGGTTCCCATAAAAAAGGCAAGCAAGCACAAAGCCTTGAAAAATCAATACCCGATGTGATGCGGATGCAGGGTAGTTGAACATAAGTGCTGCTTCAAAATTTACCGCTGTTGACATCCTGGATGAATTGGATCAAGCCATCAACGTAGATTTTTTGGTCGTCATACATCGCCATATGGCTGCCGTTCGGGCAATGGAGATAACGCCCGTTTTGTACCGCTCCGGCCATCCATTCCATATGCTTTGGATCCATGGTGTCGTACTGCGCTCCGATGACGAGGGTCGGCACCTTGATTTGCCCCAGGTCGGCCGTTCGATCCCACTTCCCGAGCTTGCCACTGGCGCCGAGTTCGCTGGGCCCTTGCATTGGCACGTAAATGTCCGGATTCATATGCTTGAAGGCCCGATTCACCGGATCCGGCCATTCATCGGCGGGCATCCGCAAAATATGATGCACATAGTGGTGCTCAAT